>JAAELW010000221.1 GCA_024226235.1 bacterium | reverse complement strand
CGTCGCGATCGGACAGGCCGACCAGACCGAGCCCCAGAGCGAGACCGAGATCGCAATCGCAGAAATCTGGTGCGAACTGCTCGGACTCGAACAGGTTGGCGTCAACGCGCCCTTCTTCGATGTTGGTGGGCATTCGCTGCTTGGCTTGCGTGTGATCTCGGAAGTCAACCGACGCTTCGGTACGAATCTCCCGCCAGTCCTGTTCTTCCAACGTCCGACCATCGCAGGGCTTTCCGCGTTCGTTTCTGGAGATACCCACGAACCGTCGTCTGGCGACTTCGGCAGCTCGGGTGCTAACTCGTCAGTGATGCTGGACATCGAGGGTGGGGCGATGGCAAATCTCGAACGCGTGGCGCAAGCGGCTGAGGCGTCTCGGGCTTCGGGGCAGCCATCCGCACCTACCGGCCACGCAAGCAGGAAGCCTTACCGGATGCGCGAATCCTGGATTGCGCGTCGCATCCTCGCGCCTCTTTTTGCAATTCAGCGGGGAAGCGTTCGTCGTCTGATCAAGTTGATGATCCTCAAACTCGAGGGTGGGGCGATGTACAGCCTCACGCTCCGCGACCTCTGGAAGCAGCATTTCGACATCGATGTCGGCGAGTTCACTTCGGGTGGTTTCAACCGTGTCGCGATCAAACCCGGCACGAAAATCGGCCGCTACTCAGTCATTACGGAGACGAGTCGCATCGAGACGGCCAACCATCCAGTCAACACGTTCTCCTCCAATGCGGTCTTCTACCGCAGTGGGCTCGGATTCTCTCCGGGGCTGGAACTGCCACGCAACCGCATCGAGATCGGAAATGACGTGTTCATCGGACACAATGCCACGATCCTCTATCCGACCCGCAAGATCGGGGACGGTGCTGTGATCGGAGCGCACGCTGTCGTGACGTCGGACGTTCCGCCGTTTGCAGTCGTGGCGGGCTATCCCGCTGTCGTGGTTCGCTATCGCTTCTCGGAGCAGAAGATCAAGGAACTCTTGAAACTGCGCTGGTGGGATGCATCGCTCGAAGAACTCGAGTCAGTGCGTGAGGAGTTCATCCGCCCCCTGGAAGGGAACCGAATCCGTTGACGGCATTTCATTCCGATTCGGCACGCCTCACCAGGACCTCGAGACGGTGGATTCAATGATCGCATTCGTCTTTCCGGGGCAGGGAGCCCAATCCGTGGGAATGGGGCTGGCTTTGTACGAGCAGTTCCAGCCGTATCGCGACACCTTTGCTCAAGCCGACGACGCGCTGAATGGGACGGCATCCATCACCCGGCTGTGTCTCTCCGGTCCAGCCGGCGAGCTCATTCGTACCGAGAACGCTCAGCCCTGCATGCTCACGCTCGGTGTCGCAACCTGCCGGGCGCTCATGTGCGATGGCGAGATCGATCCGGACGTAGTGGCAGGGCACAGTCTCGGTGAGTACACCGCCCTGGTAGTCGCCAACGCACTCGACTTCGATGATGCCGTGAAGCTCGTTCGGAAGCGCGGCGAGTTCATGCGCGAGATCATCGACCCCCAGAACAGCGCGATGGCCGCAGTGAGCGGCATCGACAAGGACACATTGCGAGGGATGTGCGAAGAGGCCTCGGCAGCGATCCGGGACGAGGGCGGCGATCAGGATGTCGTCGTGCCCGCAAATTTCAACAGCCCGCGGCAGATCGTCATTTCGGGCCACAGGGCTGCCGTGGAGCACGTGATTGCCCGGGTAGAGGTTGACGGCCACTCCGCTCGTGAGCTGCGAGTGAGCCAGCCCTTCCACTGTCCGATCATGCAGCCGGCTGCAGATCGGCTGGCCGAGGAAATCGGGAAGGTCCGGTTCAACGACGCGCAGATACCCGTGGTGACCAATGTCGATGCCGAGCCGACGACCAGCGGTGAGCGCCTCAAAGAACTGCTGGTGGAGCAGGTCACCGCCCCAGTGCGTTGGCGCGAGAGCATCGACGAGATGGTTCAGATGGGGGTGGACGAGTTCTGCGAATTGGGGCCTGCACCGATTCTCACCAACCTGATGAAACACTTCGACCACGGCGTGAAAACGACCCTGGTCGACTCACCTGAGAGCATTCTCGGCCATCACTGGAAGTGTGAGGGCGACCGCCGCACGCATATCGGGACGGGGCGTGTCGTGTGGAACGATGGGATGGAGTGGGACCCCAGGGACCCCGCCGGCTGGGGTTTCTGACTACCCCGAGGTCTGGTCAGATGCCCTTCCTCGCATTTTTCCCAGAAGGAAGGCCGCAAACAGGGGCAGCACCCACGAGCCCGGATCGAGGAACAGGGATGCCAGCGAGGGTTGTCCCGCCCAGAGCGCCAGGCTGCTGGCGATCAGCAGGGCGAACTGGACCGGAATCGCGACGAGTACCGCCAGGGCCAGAGCTGCAGCGGTGGCGAGTCGTCCGAGATCGCGCCGCACTCCGCAGTACCACGCCAAGCCGAGGCCCTGGAAGGCAAGCAAGATGCCTCCCCATTGGGGGCCTATGGCGAGTCGAAGATCACCCCACTCGAGGGCCCGGCCTGTGGCATGAACGGATGCGCCCAGGCCGTTCAGCATCGTCGCCGCCACCTTCACGAGTGCCTGGGTGAGTTCGGGACTCCCCAACCAGTGAAGTGTCGCATTGGGAACCGGGATCAGGCAGAGGGCCAGTACCGCGGTGCGCATGCGCGTTCCCCGGTAGAGGAGCATGCCCATGACCAAAACACCCACGAGCGGTCGTGCGATGGAGACCGCGGCAGCCAGAACAGCCAGGATCTGCCCCAACAGGCACGCCGCAATGAGCAGCAGGATCGGAATGCGCTGTGGATTGGTGGCGGGCCGGTCGTTTCGAATGGCCAGGATCAGCAAGGGCAGGAAGCCCAGGCTGTAGCGCGACCATGAATGGAGGGACCAGTGATCGATCAGATCGACGAGAGTCGGAGAAACCGCCACCAGGACGGCCAGCCACAAGGCCACTTCCCTGAACCATCGCAGCTCGGTGTGGCCCATTTGCTGCCTCCGCCTATTCGTCACGGCATTGGCAAAGAAGTGCTACGGAGCGCCGATGGAGAGCAAGTGGCGATGCTATCACCAAGCCCATCGCGTTGCCCATCCAGATCTCCTTAGGCACGGTATCTTCCACGCCTCGAGTGAATTCGGTGCGCCGAGCATTTGCCAGCCGAACGTTGGCGTATACTTGTCAATTCCGTTCGGAGGGGTTCATGCGACCGAGTAGCGCATTTATTGCTTCGCTCGTGCCCGTTGGGGATTGCGATTCCCCCGCGTATGCGTGAAAGCCATGACCTGCTTACAATTTCCTGAAGACCGGAGGTTCAGTCGATGAACGGATCATTGGGACGAGGTTTCGTCATTTCCACCCTGTTCGCTACGGGGCTGCTCGCTGCGGCTTTCGCAGAGGAATCGAAGCCCGAAGCCACACCTTCGCCGTGGGCCCTGCCTGCGCCCGGATCGTGTCAGCCGGAAGGTGGCCTGGTGTCCGGTCCGGCTCGGACGAGTGAGGACGCGCCCGCGGCCCTTCCCTTCGAGCCGGGCGATGTGTTCGCGCTCGAACGTCTGGATGTGTTGAAGAACTTCCTTCCGGACTTCATCTGGCCGCAACGGGAGCGCTTCTTCTTCGACGGGATGCGTCTGGAGATCGGGCCCTGTTTCCGGGACTACAGTCCACCGCCCTTCTACGATGCCGCGACCGAGACATTTCGAGGCCAGGCCAAGCTCGATGCCGACGGTGGGCTCGAGGACTACACGGCTGGCCAGCCGTTCGCTGCGGCGGATCTTGCCTCCGAGGATCCCATGCTCGGCAACAAATGGCTTTGGAACGTCGAGTTCCGCTACCAGGCCGCCGGCTTCCATGGAAAATTCCGGATGACCGATCTGGTCGGGCGCATCGGACGAGCGGAGCCCTTCGAGGGCGAAATGTTCAAGTTCCAGATGGCGCATCGTGCGGACCGGCCGGAAGACGACTACGTCGCTCCGGGTGCGCGCGCCAAACACTTCGTGGCTGGTGGGATCTTCTTCAAGCCCTTCGATGCTCGAGAGCATTCCTGGCGCCAGTTCCGGGACCTGAAGCATGAGGCCGAAATCAAACGCTCCGATGATCTCCATGCTTATCTTCCCCAATGGCGGCGGGTGCGGCGCTTGAACGCCAACCAGGTGGAAGGGCTCTACATGCCTTCCTTCTCGGTGGGGGTCGTCCCGAACCAACAACTGATGGTTGGTTCGGGCGGTGGATCGGCTGGCGGCGTCGGTGCTGCCGGGGGTGTCGGAGGCATCGGTGGGACCGTTCAGAACAAGCGCAGTGGCTACGAGGGGCTGGTCTTCCGGCCGCTTCTCTACGAGACCGTCGTGCTTGGGTTGCACGACGTGCTGGCGCCGATCAACAGTGCTGTGCCGGGCTATCCCGAGAACGAGGATCGGGATTTCGGACCGTGGGGGCTCTCTTTTGCGAGCGATCGCTGGGACCTGCGCCGCGCGCTGGTTCTCGAGATGCGAGCCAAGGAGCCCACCGGCGATCTGAATGCCAGGCAGGTGTTGTACGTCGATCTTCAGACCCTTCAGCCCCTCTACATGGCCACATTCGACGGGAAAGAAGAGATGACGAATGCCGGCCTCTACACGGGCCGGTGGAGTGACGACAGGGAAGGCTATCCGGGTTGGCCGGACGACGAGACGCGGCCAGTCAGGGTAATCGACTCGGTAGGAGCCGCCTTTGCGAACCTGGCCGAATCCGGAAGCTGGCGTCGGGAATCCTGGGAGAATGTCGCCACGCCGCCGCCCGACAAGACGGTGAAGAGAATGACCTCCGTCAGTGGTCTGACGAGAAGGCGTTAGGCAAGGCGGTTCATTTCAGCGGCCAGCTCGACGTCGCTCGTCGTGATGCCACCGGAATCATGCGTCGTGAGATCGACGACGACGCGGTTCCAGACATTGAACCATTCCGGATGGTGGCTGCGCTGTTCAGCGACGAGTGCGACTCGTGTCATGAAGCCGAAGGCCTGGTTGAAATCAGTGAACTGAAACTCCTTGTGGAGCTTGCCCGCGGTCACGTCCCAGCCATCCAACTCGCCCAATGCCTCGTTCAGCTCGGTCGGGCCGAGCACCTGGCCCATCAGTCGTCCTCGTGGATGGCCTTGGTGAAGGCCTTCAGCAGGGCCCGGCGGATGGTCCCGCGATCGGCGCGCTTGTAGACCTTGCGAAAGGCCTTGAGCGGAATGATGCCCTTGGCCATCGAGCGATGGCCGCCACCTACACCGAGGCCTTCGACGACGGCTCGCACCACGTCACCGGCGGCGCGTACGTAGCCGACGTTGCGCACCGAGAAGACCAGATCTCCACTGACGGTCCCCGCTGCGATGGCCCAGACCGCACCTTCGGCCTGCAAGGCCAGTTCGGCCACCTGCGGGATCACGTCTTCCCGCACGCGGCCGAGCACGAGAAGGTGGATGCCCTCTTCGACGCTGGTCGATGACAACGCACGTCCGAGGGCGCGAAGGCCATCCGTCGGCAGGGCCGGGCGCTCGATGCGGCGCAACAGGGCAGGGCTGTGGCAGGCGTGAAGCTTGGCAAAGGCCTGCATGTCGGCGGAACTCGTATCGCGACCGAGCAGCTGGGTATCGCTCTTGATGCCGTAGAGCAGCGCCGTTCCGAGCTTGGCGCGGATCTCCGTTCCAGAGGCCTGAAGGTACTCGGTCATGATCGTGGCAGTGGCGCCATAACCGGTGCGGATGTCCCTCACGACGGCGTCGTAGCCGGTGCGCTCCGGATGGTGATCGATCACGACATCGACCGAAAGAACCCGCGCCGGGGGGTTCTCCCCGAAGACCGTGGGCTGTACGTCCATCAGGGCCAGCCCGTCGAATTCGTCGAGTTCCTCGGGTGCGATGGTTCGCACGTCGAGTCCGAGGGCCTGCACCATTGCGGCGTTTTCCGGGCGCTGGATCTCACCGAAGGAGATGAGCGGAGCCGTGGGGGACTTGCGGCCCAGCAGGATGCGCAGCGCGTAGCCGGCGGCAATACCGTCAGGATCCGGATCGGGTTGGAGCAGAATGCCGATTTTTTCACGGCTGCTCAGCAACTCGCGAAGCCGGACCACCCGGCGCAGGTTTCCGAGGTGGGCGAAATCCAGGTCGACATCGTCGCGGATCTGGGTCCGTAGGCCGGTTCGTCGGAGGCAGGGATGATCGGGGATGTCATCCGCATCGAGCCTGTCCGACATCACGAGAATCGGTGCGCCCGGTGCGGCCTTGCTGATCGCGGAAACTGCGGCGCGGACGAAAGGGCCGTCCTCGCTGACCAACGCAAACTCATCGCCTTCTTTCGGCTCGAGCTTTGCGATCGCTTCGACAGCCAGACCACCCGGCAGCGCGCGAAAACCCTGAGGCCGTGCGCGCGATTCGTCCTCGCGAGGCAACCAGAAAAGTTCCTCGGCCTCGCTCGCGCCGATCCTGGCCCAAAGCCGGGCCAACTCGGCGCCATCACAGATGATGAATCGGCTGGCCACTCCGGCTCCGCTCCCACCTTTCCAGGCCGCGTCCGCGGGGCCCGACGAGCGGAAAGTCTAGCCCTCCCAACCAATCGCACCCCCACTTCCATCCCCGAGGGGATATCCCTCATCGCAACACGAATGAACCAGGGTGTTGCGTTGAGGAGGGTCCCCTCGCTTGGATTAGCGGTGCATGCGGGTGAGGGTCTTGCGGGCGGCTCGTCGCACCAGCTGGTCGGGATCCTCTTCCGCGAGCCGGGTGAGGGCGTTTTCAGCGAACTGACCGATCTTCAGCGCCGTGGCAGGATCCCGAGCGGCCACCCGGCGCAGCTCCGGGTCGTTCGAGTCGAGCGCGCGTCGGTACAGGGTTTCGAGGTCGGCATGGCCGCGCAGGCTTCCGAGCCGTAGGGCCAGCGCCAGCGAACTTGCTTCAAGTCCGTCGGCTCCGGCCAGCTCAGCGACCAACCTGTCCTGGCCGATCTCGCATTCGCCCGCGAGCTTGGCCGAAATCGCCCGCGCCTCGGCTGGGAGCTCCGAGCGGGCCGCCGCTGCCGCACGGTCCAACGCGATCTCATCGCGAAGCGCGTCTGACGCCGCCAGCAGGGGGCCCAGGGAAATCAGGGCCGTATCGCGTAATGCAGCGGGGCCCTCGTCGATCCATTCGAGCATGGCGCTGGCCAATACCGAGGGATTGTTCCGGTGGGTCAGCACGTCCGTGATGGCCTGGGTCCAGGCATCCTCCCCAGGGGTATCGAGCAGGCGGATGGTTTCCGCGGGCTCATCCACCAGCACGAAGGGCGACCGCGCACCACGCAGCAGCAGCAGGGCACGGTCTTGGATGGCAAGCGGTGGCCCGGCCGATCCGCGGCGCTTGATTTCGAAGCGGTCGGGCGCCGTGCCTTTCAACCGGTTCGCCGACACCGCTTCGATCCGGCCGTCGGAGAGGCCCACGATCTCGGCCACGACGACGAGATCGGCCAACGCTACGCGCGCCTGCAGCGGCCGAACGAATGCGGTCTTCTGGAGATGGCCATTGGGCAGGGCGCTGGCGGCGAGGTCCAGAACGAGAAGAAGCAGCAAGAGGGGTAATGCGGGGCGGGCCATTTCCTCAGTCTACCCAGTCGTCCAGGCCGTGATGGGCCCCCGGGTTTCCTCAGGGGCGCTATCATCGGCGCTCATTTTGCCGCGGGCCGTGGTCGCAACCATCCCGTGGCGGCACCCATCCGCGCCAGGCCCCCGAGGAGTTCGATGCCCAAGGTCGTCATTCCGCCCCCGTACCGGGGCTCCACCGAGGGCAACACCCAGGTCGAGGTGGATGGTGTGAACGTCGCCCAGTGTCTGGAGGCCGTCGACCAGAGGTATCCAGGCTTTTTCCCGCTAGTCGTCGACGACGACGGTAGCGTCCAACGTTTCGTGAAGCTGTTCGTCAACGGCGAGCAGCTCGATGCGGGTGAGGAGCTGCACACAGCGATCTCAGCAGAAGACGAGGTCGAGATCCTGGCGGCGATCGCGGGCGGTTGAGCCGCGCGTCCCGCACCCCTCCATCTACTTTCCATTACCAACCAGGACGATCCGAGGAGACCTTTCATGAGTGGCCCCAGCGGCGACAAGCTGATTTACGTGGATATGAACGACCAGTCCGTCGACATCCGGGACTTCCCTGAACAGTGGAAGCTGCTCGGAGGGCGCGGTCTTTCTGCAAAGATCCTGCTCGCTGAATGCGACCCCAGTTGCGATCCGCTCGGGCCAGACAATGTGCTGGTGATGGCAGGTGGCGTACTCGGCGGAACCGCGGCACCGACCTCGGGCCGTATTTCGATCGGTGGCAAGAGCCCGCTGACGGGTGGCATCAAGGAGGCGAGCTCCGGAGGCCAACCGGGTCAGCACCTGATGAAGCTCGGCTACCGGGGCATCGTGGTGAAGGGTCAACCTGCGGACGCCGAAAAGCGTTACGCCCTCGAGGTGACCGGTGATGGAGTGAAGGTCGTCGCCGCCGACGACCACAAGGGCAAGTGGAACTACGCCCTCTGCGAGGATCTCCACGGGCAGTACCCGGCGACGGCCTCGTTCATCACGTGTGGCCCGGCCGGTGAGGCGCGTCTGACGGGTGCCTCGGTGGCGACCACGGATCAAGACAATCGCTACCCGGCCCGTCATGCGGGCCGCGGCGGACTTGGCGCAGTGATGGGATCGAAAGGCCTGAAGTACGTGGCGGTGGACCCCGGAAAGGCATCCGTCCGCCAGGCCAGTGATCGTGAGGCCTTCGGTGCTCTCTGCAAGAGCTACACGAAGGGCTACCTCGCGGGCGGGCAGATGTTCAAGACGGGTACGGCCTCCATCGTGCCGGTCGCGAACATGCTGCACACCTTCCCGTACAAGAACCGGGTCGAAGGTCAGAGCCCCGACGCGGCCAACCTCGACGGTGCACGCATCGTCGAGAGCTTCGAGAGCCGTGGCGGCATGATGCACAACTGCATGACCGGCTGCATCGTGAAATGCTCGAACGTCGTCAACGATGCCAAGGGCGAGTACAAGACCTCGGCCCTCGAGTTCGAAACCCTGACCCTGCTCGGTGCCACCTGTGCGGTCGCGAGCTGGGAAGACGTCGCGGATATGGACCGCCTTTGCGACGAGATGGGCCTCGACACCATCGAGACTGGCGCTGCGATCGCGGTCCTGATGGACGCGGGTCAAATGGAGTGGGGTGACGCGGATGCCATGCGCAAGCTGATCGCCGAAATTCCGGAGGGCACGGATCGAGGCAACGCAGTGGGCAATGGCGCTGTCGCAACGGGCAAATTCACCGGCCATCATCGTGTACCTGAAGCCAAGGGACAGGCCATTCCGGCCTGGGACCCCCGACCGCTGAAGGCCACCGGTGTCTCCTATTGCACGAGCCCGATGGGTGCCGATCACACGGCCGGTTTGATCGTGAACCCAGGCCTGGCACCCGATCAGTTCGCTTGGGAGAGCCAGAAGGTGCAGATCATCAACACGGTCTGCGATTCATCCGGTTTCTGCCAGTTCCTGCAGCCCAACCTGGATGACATTCGCGCGTTCTACGGAGCGCTCTATGGCGAGGAGGTGAGCCGAGAGGCGATCCACGACCAGGGTTGGCAAGTGCTCGAAGACGAGTGGGAGTTCAACCGTCAGGCCGGCTTCACACCCGCAGACGACAAGCTGGCGGATTGCATGGGCCAGGATGCCGTCGGTGCCGAGGGCGCGAAGGTGGTGTTCGATGTGCCCGCGGAGACCATCCAGGCCGTTTTCAAGCGGATGCCGGCCCAGGAGGAACTCTTCACGGGAAGGGCTTCTGGCTGAGCCCACGGTTTTCCAGATTCTCGAGAGCGGGCAGGTGGGCTTTCCCTCCTGCCCGCTCACTTTCAGGATGGAGAACGAGCGTTTGACGACACGCGACGTGCGCATGCGTGGATTCGCTGAGCGGGTGGACGTGGAGGTAGTGACGGACTTCCTGGCGGGCTGCGCGCGTGACCTGCCGTCTGAGTCCGTCGGGCTGCTGGCATGTGTGGGGCGAGTGCTGGCGGAGGAAGTCCGCGCGGAGGTCGATGTCCCTGGTTTCGCGCGTTCGGCCATGGACGGCTATGCCGTCCGCGGGGAAGACACTTTCGGAGCATCGGAGTACGACCCGCTGCGCCTGACGCTGGTGGGCGAATCGATGCCAGGGCACCCCTTCGCTGGAACGGTCGGAGCCGGGCAGGCGGTGCGCATCATGACCGGTGCGCCTGTTCCGGAAGGTGCGGATGCGGTGGTCATGGCTGAAGTCTGCGAGGAGGACGGGGACACGCTGCGCCTGGCCGATGCTGTCGCGCCGCACAAGCACGTGGGTGTGCCGGGAGAAGACATCCGGGTGGGAACGACCGTTCTCACGGCCGGCCGGCGCCTTCGCCCGCAGGACGCGGGCCTGCTGTCGTCGATCGGTGTCGCCGAGATTGCCTGCGTGCGCCAGCCGCGGGTGCAGTTGGTGATCACCGGTGATGAACTCCTTCCGCCCGGCACTCGACCCGAGGGGCCCCGGATTGCCGATAGCAACTCGGTCGTGCTCGGAGCGTTGGCAGAGCGGGACGGGGGAGTGCTGCTCCCCCACGTTATCCTTCCCGATCGCCCGGAGGTGATTGCCGACCTTCTGGGGACGGCCCCGGCCGATGTGCTGCTGGTTTCCGGCGGAAGTTCAGTTGGAATAGAGGATCATGCTCCGCGTCTGGTGGCCGAGCTTGGCCGGCTCGATTTCCATGGGGTATCGATGCGACCTTCGAGTCCGGCCGGAATCGGTCGTTTGCCTGCCGTGGACGGAACCGCCGAGCGTTTCGTCTTCCTGCTTCCCGGGAATCCCGTGAGTTGCCTGTGTGCCTACGAGTTCTTTGCCGGGCCGACGCTTCGCCGGCTCGGTGGGCGGAGCAGCGCCTGGCCCCACCGGCGGATACGCCTCCCACTCGCACGCAAGATCACTTCGGCGATCGGACGCACGGACTATGTCCGCGTTGCCATCGAAGAGGGTCGCGTCGTACCGATTGCAACCTCCGGCGCATCGATCCTGTCCTCCACGGTCCGCGCGGCTGGGGCCGTGATCGTACCGCGCGAGCTCGAAGGAATGCCCGAGGGCGCCCAGGTCGATGTCGTTCTGTATGACGACGAGGTGCCCGGGTGAAGCAGCAGCAGTTCCTGGAGGTCCTGGATCGCGATGAGGCAGAGCAGCGCTGGCGCCAGGCCATTCGCGTCGCCGCGATTCCTCCCGAAGATGTCCCGTTGGAGGAGGCGCTTGGTCGGATACTCGCCGAAGACGTGCGGGCGGAAGTGGATGTGCCCGGATTCGATCGCTCCAACATGGATGGCTTCGCGGTCCGTGCTCGCGATACGTTCGGTGCATCCGAGGAAGAGCCTCGGCGACTCCATCTGAACGGGGAGACCATTCCTACCGGAGTGGCGCCGCAGTTGGAGGTGGAAGAAGGGACGGCGACTCCGATCGCCACCGGTGGAATGCTCCCGCGCGGCGCGGATGCGGTCGTTCCCGTCGAGCACACCGATCTGGATGGCGACGATGTAATCGTGCGACGGCCCCGTGTGCCCGGTGGTGCGGTGGCTTTCGCAGGCACGGACATGGGCATGGGCGAGACGGTACTGTTCGCCGGCACCCGGCTTACCTCCCGGGAGACCGGCGTGCTGGCGGCAATCGGTCGGCAGCAGATTGCTGTCGTCGGCAGGCCTCGTGTAGCCATTCTCTCGACGGGCGATGAGATCGTGCAGCCCGGGGAAGCCATGCGCCCGGGGTTGGTATTCGACAGCAATGGACGCATCCTCGCAGATGCGGTGCGCGAGCTCGGGGGTGAGCCACATTTTCTGGGTGCCTTTCGTGATGACGAGAAGGCTCTACGCGTGGCCGTCGCGGAGGCATTGGCTTCTTCCGATCTCGTGCTGCTCTCAGGGGGTACCTCGAAAGGGGAGGGTGACCTCAATGCGCAAGTCATTGCCGATCTCTCTCCAGGAATTCTCGTGCACGGTGTGGCGCTCAAGCCCGGCAAGCCGATCTGTCTCGCGGCTTCCGGCGACAAGCCGGTCGTCATCCTGCCAGGGTTTCCGACATCGGCGGTGTTCACCTTCCACGAATTCGTCGCGCCGGTACTGCGGGAGATGGCAGGGATGGCCCGGCAATCCCAGGAGACCCTGA
This sequence comes from bacterium, assembly GCA_024226235.1. Lineage (GTDB taxonomy): Bacteria > Myxococcota_A > UBA9160 > UBA9160 > UBA6930. The sequence goes on along the minus strand of JAAELW010000221.1, from coordinate 1,092 downwards.
CGGCCCGTCTCGCATTGCGCGTGCAATCCGAGCGCGGGCGTCTCGAATACCTGTTGGTTGGCCTGGTGCCGGGCCTGGATGGAAACCCTGCGGCCTATCCTATGGGCAAGGGCAGTGGGTCCGTCACTGCCTTCAGCCGAGCCGATGGGTTCGTGCGCATCGGTCGGAATACGGAGATCGTCGAAGCGGATTCTGCGGTCGAGGTGACGCGCATCGGACGCGAACCGTCGTTGGCCGATCTGGTCGTGATCGGAAGCCACTGCTCCGGGCTCGACCTGTTGGCATCCGAGCTTTCTGCGGCGGGCTTCAAGATCAAGCTGATGGCCGTCGGCAGCCTGGGCGGACTCGAAGCGGCCCGACGCGGTGAGTGCGATGTAGCACCCATACACCTTCTCGACCCGCAGAGCGGTGTCTACAACACACCGATGCTGGATGGTGAACTCGAGCTCTTGCCCGGATACACACGAATGCAGGGCGTGGTCACCCGCCTCGAAGAAACGCGGGACATCGAAACCTTGCTGGGCGATGGTGCGTTGCGCATGGTGAATCGAAACCGCGGCTCCGGAACCAGGGTGCTGATCGACGGCCTGCTCGGCGAGAAGCGCCCTCCGGGCCATGCTTACGAGCCGCGTTCCCACTACGCGGTGGCGGCAGCGGTGGCCCAGAAGCGGGCCGATTGGGGTGTGACGATTGCGCCCATCGCAGATCAGGCGGGCCTGCGCTTCCAGCCTCTTCAAGCCGAGCACTACGACTTCATCGTGCCGAGTGCTCGGGCTCGCCGGCCCGCGGTGATGGCGTTCCGGAAGCTGCTCGAGCCGGGCAGTGTTCTGCGAGCGCGGCTGGCCGAGGCCGGATTCGGGGCGCTGGATGACGACTGAGGCCCCGCCCGTCGTCGTGGAGATCGACTCCCTGGCAGCGGGAGGGGATGGTGTAGGCCGCCTGGCGGACGGACGTGTGGTGTTCGTGCCCAGGACTGCGCCAGGCGATCAGGTTCTCGTGCGGCTCCGGGAGGAGCGCAAGCGCTTCGCTCGCGGTGCGGTCACGGAGCTGTTGCGTCCTGGTCCGGACCGTCGGTCCCCAGCTTGTCCGGTT
>JAAELW010000220.1 GCA_024226235.1 bacterium | reverse complement strand
GCCGAGGGCGGCCGGATGAGGGTGTGCACGGTCTCGTTGGCCGAGAACCAGGCACGGTCGTCGGGCTGGGGTGATCTGTGCGACGCGGCGGGGCGCTGAGAGCGAGCCTCACTCGAAGCGGATCGCCATGTTCTTCTTCGGCGCCTGGAGCAATGTGCGCATCACAGACCAGTGGTCTCCAGGCCGACCAGCAGTTCCAGGTGACTCCTCATACCGTGATATCGAGGCGAACCGAGGGGGTGTGGATCGCGCTCTGAACGCGCCGCACGCTCGCCCTCTGCGTGGCCTGGGCAAGGCGAACGCGAGCGACGGAGGGCGCCACACCTCGCCCACGCGAGGCGCTCGGGCGGGGCGAGCTCAGCATGGTGCCAGGGCGGGAGCCATGTCGAACCGGAGTGGTGATGGACCTCCGGACGTCGGTGCTTTCACCGGTGTCGAGGACCGAACGTGATCGAGTACGCACCTCCACTTCCTCTTGTCGTCGCTTCGCTCCTCGAATGGGGCTTCGCCCCCTTCAACCCCCCGTCCGAGCTGTCTGAGGTGGGGGCAGGGCGGTCGCTGTGGGACAGCTCGGCCGTTGAGTGATCAGAGAGCGAACCGGCCTCGATCATGGTTTGGCCCAGTGGGCCTCTTGCGCGTCCTCTCCGACCATGGCGGAGCAGGGTGGGGGCAAACGAACCAGTGGCTGGGCGGGTACCATGTCGACCGGAAGCGGTGATGGATCTCCCGACGTCGGCGCTACAGGCGTGGGTGCAGTCCGAACCTGGAAGACAGTGGCCAGTCCACTCCTTGTTGTCGGTCGCTGCGCTCCCTCGAAGGGGTACCCCCTTCAACCCCAGGCCAACCAGTCTGCGCTCGGGGCAGGGCGATGCGCCGCGGACAGGTTGG
>JAAELW010000219.1 GCA_024226235.1 bacterium | reverse complement strand
GAAGCGGAGCCGGGGCGCCGGGGCGTTCATGCATTGGACAGTTCGACGCGAGCATGAAGATCGAGCTGGGTGGGCCGAAGAAGACTTCCAGTTCGGGAAAGACAGACAGCAACGTGCGGAGGACGATCTCGAGATCCCGTGGACGCATCGAGCCCGGAATCCACTGTGCGAACACACCGCAGGAGCTGAGGCTGTCGTGCGCGAACGCGTAGAACTCCTGGGAGAGGATTCTCGCGTTCCCGGAGAAATCTTCCGCCTGCTTCCCGTCGGAGATGATCAGGTCGTAGCGCCGTTCGGTCCTCAGCAGGTAGTGGATCGCATCGTCCACGATCAGGTCGACTCGGGGGTCGTCGAGCACCGCGGATTCGCCGAAGTAGCGAACTGCGCGCACCACCGGGCGGTTGATCTCGACCACGTCCAGCTTCTCGATCTCCGGGTAGCTGGCCAGGGTCGCCAGCGTGGAGCCGGAGGCCAGGCCCACGTTCAGCGTGCGACGGATGCCCGGGTCGAGCGTCAACGGGAGTACGGCAAGCAGCTGTTGCTTCTCGTAGAGCAACGGTCTGACTCCCCGTCCTACCGCGATGATGGCACCGTCGATCGTCATCGCGCGCCTTCCGAGAGCGTTCGGATCGGCGCGGACCTGGACCGTCGCGAGATCACCCTCTTCTTCGAAGAGCAGGGCTGGGACGTTCCGGCGCACGAATTCCTCACCGTGGAAGCTGAGCCGCGGCGGCAGCATCAAGAGCGCTGCAGCCATGATCGCCCCGGCCGCGGGCAAGGCCAGTGCGAGACTCAGCCGGACCCGGGGCAGAAAGGCCAGCAGCACCAGCCCCGAGAGCAGGTTGAGGGCGGCCAGAAGCTGGATCGTCCCCACGGTGCCGAACCTTGGCAGCAGCAGCAGAGCGGCAGCGACCGACCCGGTGATGCTCCCCAGGTTGGCCAGAAAATAGGCGCCTCCGGTACGACGCCCGATGGCGCGAACCCGCCCCAGGAAGAGCCTGCTCGCAAGCGGGAAAGAGAGCCCCATCATCAGCGTGGCTGGGAGCAGGATGGCCGCCGCGAGGCCGGTCGTCTCGGCGAGCCGCCATTCCCAGGGACGCACCCGGAAGAGCGCGGAGAAGATGCTCAGACGGTCCCGCAGCCCAGGATCGTTCAAGATCCAGTTTTCTGCGGCGATCGCCGCCAGTGCAAAGAACGCCACGCCGAGCTGGCAGAGGGCGAGCGCCCGCTCGGGTCGGAGGCGCCGGAGAACGGGTCGATAGAGAAGCGCTCCGAATCCGAGCCCGACGAGGAAGACCACCAGCACGGTGGTGAGCGCGTAGGTGCTGCTCCCCACCAGGTATCGGATCGCCCGGAACCAGGCGATCTCGTAGCCGAGCGTGGCAAACCCCGAGAGAATCAGCAGTGCGCCGAGCAGCGGAATCGGGAGTGCGGACGAGAGCACTTCGTCGCTCGGCTCCGCCTGGGTCTGCGCGGCACCCGCCTGGCGACGAACCAGCACCCATGCCGCCAGGCCAATGCCGATGTTCATCAGGTTGGCCAACCACACCGATCCGCGTAGACCGAGCTGCTCCACCATCACGAGCCCCGCCAACAGCGCACCGACGGCCGCACCGAGCGTATTCAGCCCGTAGATCCGGCCGAGGTGGAGATCGACATCCTGCCGCGACCGGATCAATACGGTGCAGAGCGCCGGGTAGGTGGCGCCCATCAGGGCCGAAGGGATCAGCAGCAGTACGAACGCAGCACAGACCCGTACCACGTTCTCCATTCCCGGAGTCTCGGGGATCCAGGGGGCGGCGTAGGCCACGGCTCGGGGAAGCGCGAGTAGCAGGGGTGTCAGCATGAAGGTGCTGACCGCAATTCCGAACTCGAGGCCCGCGTAGGTGGCTAGCGGGGCCCCGATGCGCCGGTCGAGCCGGTGATAGCGCCACGCGCCGATCCCCATGCCCCCCATGAAGCCGGCCACCACGGCGCTCATCGCCAGCGTGGTTCCCCCGAAGGCGAGTGCCAGCATCTTCGTCCAGGCAACCTGGTAGGTCAGCGCGGCCGCACCGGAGAGGAAGGAGAAAAGATAGAGAGAGCGGGTCAGCACGGCTTGCAACGCTCCGAAAGATAGATCGGATTCCGCGGAATTCCCCACTGGACCCGCTGGCCAGCTCTCACCGAGAACACCCGACGCACCAAAAGCCAAAGGGCGGCCACCCCTCGGGGTGACCGCCCTCGACTCAGTCGAAGAACCTAGCGGTTGCTACGCGTTCTTCTGCTTCCTGCGGCCGACCAGTCCGAGGCCGATGATGCCGGATCCCAGCAGCAGCATGGTTCCGGGCTCCGGGACGTCGAAGTTAAGGACCATCGAGATGAAGAGCGGGAACGGGCCGCCCAACGTGCTCATCAGACCACCGGGGGCCACGAGCTTGACGTTGCCGCCGCCAAGCGCATTCCGGTTGTCATAACCG
>JAAELW010000218.1 GCA_024226235.1 bacterium | reverse complement strand
TCCTCTCCCGGTGGGATGTAGGTCGGTCGATCGTCGCCGTCGTGCCGGTACAGCACGTGGACATTCTCGTCGGTGTCCCACAGCAACAGATAGATCTTGGATGGCGCCATCGGTTCGACCAGGAACTTGAGGCGCGTGCCGGGTTCCAGCGGGGTGTCACGCAGGAGCGCTTCAGGGCTCTCGCCGTCACCGCTCCAGGCACCCAGGGCCCAGCGCAACGAGAGGGCGGATTCCGTGGCGGCCGCGGGGCCGGAGAACGTAGCCGAAACCAGCAATAATAAAAATGCACGACGAAACATACGTTGCCTCCCAGATTCGCAACACCCTGGAATGCGAAAAACCGGCCCGAAATCCCTCAAATGATTGAAACTGGTGCAAAAATGGGAAGTTTTGCGTCTTCGAGCTAGAATTCAGGGATGAAAGAGCCGATCACCCGCCTGCTCGTGGAATGGCGCGGCGGCAACGAAGCCGCACTCGGAAAGCTCCTCCCGCTCGTCTATGACGAGCTGCGCCGGCTGGCCAGGACCCAGATGCGGGGCGAGCGATCCGACCACACTCTCCAGGCCACCGCGCTGGTCCACGAAGCTTTCGTACGCCTGGCCGACACGGACATCGACTGGAAGGACCGGGCCCATTTTCTCGGGGTCACCACCCGGGTGATGCGCCAGGTTCTCGTCGAACATGCCCGCGCTCGCGCCGCAGCCAAACGTGGCGGAGGCCAGGTGCAAGTCACACTCGACGAGAAGGCGGCACCGGAACGTCGCGCGTGGGACATGGTCGCCCT
>JAAELW010000217.1 GCA_024226235.1 bacterium | reverse complement strand
CGCGCAAGCCAGGAGATCGCCATGCAGGTTCCCAGATTCCCCCGAATCCTGACCCTCTCGCTTCTTTCCGTTGCCATTCTTGGCCTTGGAGGAACACCTGCCCTGGCCGATGACCAGGCGCTGTTCACGACGGCGGTTCCGCCGAACGTCGTGTTGATGGTGGACAACTCGGGTTCCATGCATCACGTGGTCTGGCACCCGAACTTCGATCCGACTGTCTCACCGCCCTGCGGCTACTTCCTCGATGACGACACCTACCAGGTCAACTCGACCGACGGAGACACATTCCCGAATGGCGGGGCCGGCGATCACTACTTCCGCGCGGGTACTTATGCCATCGCCGGAGCCGGCTGTACGACCGCAGCTCGCGAGATCTTCCTGGATCCGGTTGTCGACGCGACCGGCTCCCGAACCCGCTGGTCCGGTCGGTATCTGAACTGGCTCTATAGCACTGCTTCCGCGGCCGACCTGGCCGAGGTCGTCGCCACGAACAATGGCACACTGTCGGGCTGTGTCGGGGGCGGTACCTACGATCTCTACCGACGGGCGCGGATCAATGCGGCCAAGCAGATCCTCGGCGAGGTTATCTGCCAGGTGAATGCTGCAGGAGACGTGCGTTTCGGCATGGCCCAGTTTCGCCGCGGTGGCGATCCGAATGGCGGCTACATCGTGGTTCCCGCCGAAGACTATCTGGACGGCAGTGGGAACCCCAACTCCTACACCCTGGACGGCGTCACCCAGGCCCACGGTGACCATCTGTCCGACGCGATCGCGAACCTGACGGGTGAAGCGTGGACGCCGCTTTCCGAGACATTGTTCCAGGTCTACACCTACTTCCAGAGCCGGGTTTCGGGAGATCGGGTTGCGGGTGCAGTATCCGGAACGTTCCCGGAGTACGAGTACAGGCCGGATCACGGTGCCAACGGCCCCTACAGCTCTTCGGGCGCACCGACCGTACCGGACAGCCCCATCCAGTTCGAGTGCCAGAAGAATTTCGTCGTGATCATCACTGATGGTGAGCCGACTCGCGACGACTTTGACCCCCAAGGCGGCAACACAGACCGGGGGTTCTCGGATTTCGACGATCTGATCGGTGACTACATCCCCGGGGACGAGACCGAGACACCTGGCTGGGGCGGCGCGGCTTACAAGGGCAGCATGTACCTGGACGACATCGCCAAATTCATGCACGAAACGGATTCCCGTCCGGATCTGCCCGCCCACTCCGGCCAGGAACAGACGATTGACATCTATACCGTCGGTTTCACGACTTCGGCGTTCGCGGATGACATCCTGCAGCGCGCCGCTCAGCAGGGCGGTGGCCAGTTCTATCGCAGCAACGATCCGGAGTCGCTGGCCAACGATATCGTGCTGGCCATTACGGACATCCTGTTGAAATCCCAGGCCTTCACTTCCGCCACCGTGCCTGCGGGGCGTGCGAGCGCAGACGAGCGGTTGTACACCAGCGACTTCATTCCGAGCACGGCCGATGGTTTCTGGCAGGGCCACCTTCGCGCCTGGAAGATCAATGCGGCGGCGCAGATCCTCGACAAGAACGACAACTGCGCGCTCGACGATCCGGAATGCCGTTCCGGCGATTTCCTCAGCTCCGCAGTTCCCGTCTGGGACGCGGCTCAGGCCGTGGCGAGTGCCGGCGAGGCCGGACGGAACCTCTACATGTCCCACCTGAACGGGGCAGGGACGGACCCAATCATCGATCCGTTCAACATGGGGTCGGTCACGGACACGGATCTTGGCGTGACACTCGCCGACATCGGTACCTACGACTACGGTGTGTATCCACTGCCGACCACCAGCCAGGGGCTGGCCGACATGGTCGTCGAGGCCGTCCGCGGCTGCGAGATGGGCACTACGGATACAGGGTGTGTCGAGCGAACCTGGCTGCTGGGAGACATCTTCCACTCGAATCCGACCGTGGTGAAGTACCCGGACAACTTCAATACGAAGCTCTCCTACAAGTCCTTCGCGTCGAACTATGCGACCCGCAAGAAGGTGATCATCGCGGGTAGTAATGGAGGGTTCTTCCACATCTTCGATTCCGGCACCTGGGATGCGTCCCTGAACTCGGGGAAGGGCGGATACGACGACGGAACCGGCAGCGAGATCGCGGGCTTCATGCCCTATGGGGCGCGGAAAAATGCCAAGGAACTGCCTCGCGATGACAACGGACGGGACTACTACTATGTGGACGGAGCCGTCGCGGTGGCAGATGCCTACCTGCCGAGCAACCCGCGCACCGCGAACCTGAACGACGCCTCGACCTGGACCGATTGGCATACCACGGCGGTGGCCGGGTTGCGTCAGGGTGGCCGGCACTACTATGCGCTGGACATCACCGATCCTTCGGGTGCACAGAATTGTGCTGAGTCGACATCGCCGAACTATCCCTGCTACATGTGGGAATTCCCGAACGAAGCCGATACAGGCTCTCACGTCGCCTACATGGGCGAGACCTGGTCCGAGCCGGTGATTGCCCGGGTGAAGGTCGACGACGGTACCGTGGCTGGAGGCTACGGCCGCTATGTCGCGATCGTGGGGGCGGGCTATGACGCCACCAGCGATCCGAACGACTTTACGAACTATGACCCGACCGTCACCGCCGGCCGGGCGATCATGATGATCGACATGGCGACGGGCGAGCTGTTGGCGATGAAGAAATTCGACAACACGGGTGTGGTGGCCACCACGGATCCTTCGACCGTGGCCTACGATCCCGCGAACCCGGAGAAGAGCATGTTCTTCTCCATCGCCTCCACGCCAGGTGTCTTCGACATCGATTTCGATGGCTATGTGGACGTGATCCTGATCGGGGATCTGGGTGGCAACCTCTGGAAGTGGGTGGTCGAGGACGTCGGAGACGACCCGATCCTGAATGGCATGCTATCCACGTCCCAGCCCAACTGGCCCTTCGCCCGTTACTTCCAGGCGCCAAGCTATCTGGATTCGGGCAGTGGGAACCGCTTCTGGAAGAGCATCTTCTTCCGGGCAGGCCTGACGAGGATCAGCGGCAGCTACTGGATGGCTTTCGGAACGGGTCAGCGCGCCAATCTGCAGTGGTCGGGATTCCAGCCGACGACTGCGGAGGATTCGCGGCTCTACTCCATCAAGGACACCGATCTGTTGATGAGGTCGAACCCCACACCTGCGACGCTGGTCGAATCCGATCTGGATGGCGGGACCCCGGGTGCCGCGGACTATACGACGTCATTGGGATCCTGCGTGCCACCTAGCGGTCAGGGGTTCTACATTCGCGGCATTGGAGATGGCGAGAAATTCGTCACGCAGACGGTGGTGTTCTCGAAGTACATCATCTCGGCATCGTTTACCCCGGCGCCGGTGGTCGCCTGCGGGGCGGCTGGAGACGCGACCCTCTACACGTACTCCATCACTTGCGGTGAAGGACTGGAGGTCACGAATTCGGTGACGAACACGACGTCGACGATCGTCAAATCGGACATGGGAGACGGCATGCCTTCCAATCCGCAGGTCACGATGGACAACAAGTCCGGTGACACGACCGTGATCGTCCGGATGCAGGATGGTGCTCTATGGCAGCCGCCGGGCGACTTCAATGCCGGATCTGACGGCTACGGTCAGCATTTCTGGCGAGAACGATAGTCCTTGGCCACCGCAAAGGGTCGAATTCATACCGAACGGGAATTGGAGATCGAGCGATGATGAAGAAGATCCGAACAGGCCTGCTGGCCGTCATCCTGGCAACATGCTGGTTCGCGGCCACGGAGGCCTGGGCCTGGAGCGATGAGAACAGGATGGAAAGTCTGGTGGCGGGAAGCCGTACGCTGAAGCTCGAGGACGGAATCACGGTCCGGGTGGGCGATTCCACCGAGATTCGCGATAGCGAAGGGGATCGGATCGACTTCTCAGAGATCCCGGATCCGATCGAAGTCGCTCCGGCATGGGTCGTCGTGAAGGTCGAAGGCGTACTCTCGGGCAAGACGGTGAACGCAACGTCGGTGACGGTCCGTCCCCTGGTCGCCGAGTAACGTCAGCGAGAACCGCTCGTCAGCCCGCTGCCCATCATCGAAAGGGCGGCTTCCGGTTGGCTAGGCGCCTCGCTCCCTGAGGCCGTACTCCTTGATCTTGTACAGCAATGCGCGGTGACTGATTTCGAGCAGCTTGGCGGCGTGCGTGCGGTTGCCATCGGTTGCTTCCAGGGCTCGAAGGATGAACCCGGCCTCGAACTTTCGGCGGGCGCGTTTCAGGCAGAGATCGCCAGGCTCGTGGGCATCCTTGCGGATGTCTCCATCGGTGATCGTCCTGGGGAGCTCGCGGAGCGTGATCCGATCGCTGTCGGCGAGGATTACAGCACGCTCGATCACGTTTTCGAGCTCACGGACATTGCCGGGCCACGCGTAGTTGGCGAGTCGGGATAGAGCATCATCCGCGACGCCTCGGATCGGTTTCCCGAGGGTCCGGCTCGAGTATTCGACGAAGTGATCGACGAGCAACGGGATGTCCTGTCGGCGCTCCCGGAGCGCGGGGACCTCGATGTGCAATACGTTCAGCCGATAGAACAGGTCTTCTCGGAAGCGACCCTCCGAGACCTCATGCGGAAGATCGCGAGCGGTCGCCGCCAGCACCCGGACATCGACCTTTCGGGCCTTCGACTCCCCTACGGGTCGCACCTCTTCCTCCTGGAGAACGCGGAGCAGTTTGACCTGGAGCGGGGGAGGCATTTCGCCAATTTCGTCCAGGAAGAGGGTTCCGCCACTTGCTTCGACGAACAAGCCTCGTCTCGCACGGTCGGCGCCGGTGAAGGCTCCCTTCGCATGGCCGAAGAGTTCGCTTTCGAGGAGCGCCTCAGGTATCGCGCCGCAATTGATCGCGACGAAGGCTTCCTCGCGACGGCCCGACTGGGCGTGAAGGGCGCGCGCGAGGACCTCCTTGCCCGTGCCGCTCTCACCGGTCAGCAGGATGCTGGCCTTGTATTCCGCCGCACGCTCGACGAGCTCGAGTACGCGGATCATCGGTTCGGAAGCGGCGACGATCGGACGCTCTCCCATGATCTGGTCGACGTCGCGCTGCAATAGTGCGTTGGCGCGGCGCAAGCGCTCTCGTTCGCGGGCCTTGCGGATGGCCAGCAGCACTTCCGAAGGCTGGAAGGGTTTCGCCAGATAGTCATAGGCGCCCCGCTGCATGGCTTCGATCGCGAGATCCGCGGAGCCATAGGCCGACATCATCAGGACGGTCACTCCGGGTAGCCTGCGATGGATCTGCGGCAGCAACTCGAGGCCGTCCGTGCCGGGCATTCGGAGGTCGCAGAGGACGAGGTCGACCGGTGCGGTTTCGAGTAGCTCGAGCGCCTGGACGGCGCCGTCAGCCAGCACCACGTCGAAACCCTCCGCTGCCAGGAACATCCCGAGGCTATCTCTCAGCGCTTCATCGTCATCCACGATCAGAATGCGTTCTGACATTCGCTGTATGGGGCCTCCCAGGGCGTACCGGTCCCTTCGTGCCTCTCTATCGGCGGTTGGGTGGAAGCGCGTGAGGGTCAGACCCGATTTCACGTATCACGGAGCTCTGAGAGGCTCATTGCAAAGGGTGACCTGCGTCACCACGAACCATCCACTGTACCGCTCAAGTCGCTGAAACTACGGGACGATAGGGGGAGCGTTCGGGCGGGGGCGCCCAACCCGGCATGCAGTCGACCTTGGGGGGAGACAGTGCCCAGCAACAACGTACAGCGCATTCGCGAGGCTCAGATGATGAGCAAGGCAGAGCTCGCCCGAAAGGCGGGTCTCTCGACCCTCACCATCGATCGCATCGAGGCCGGGCGGCCGTGCCGCCTGGACACGAAGCGAAAGATCCTGGTCGCGCTCGGACTCAAGGTCGTGGACAAGGACAAGGTCTTCGGCCCGGCACCCAGCAACTTCCCCGCTCCTCCAGTGCGCGAAGCACTGGAGCGGTACTAGCGGCGGGAAGGAGGAGAGACGTTGGCTTTCTCGTTCGGTAGGTCAAAATCGATCGTCGGTCTCGACATCGGGTCTTCCTCTGTGAAGGCAGTCGAGCTCGTCGTTCGCAACAAGGGAATCGAGCTGCAGCATGTGGGCGTTGCGCCCCTGCCGCCCGAGGCCATCGTGCAGGGCGCGTTCTTGAACTCCGGAGCGATCGTCGATGCCATTGCGCAGGCGATCGATACAGCCGGAATCAAGACGAAGAACGTCGCAACAGCGGTATCCGGGCATTCGGTGATCGTCAAGAAGATCAGCCTCCCGGTGATGACGCGAGATGAACTCGAGGAGTCCATTCGCTGGGAAGCCGAGCAGTACATCCCGTTCGACATCAACGAGGTGAATCTCGATTTCCAGATCCTCGAATCCGGCGAAGTCGAAGGGCAGATGGACGTGCTGTTGGTCGCCGTCAAGAAGGATCTGATCGACGACTATGTCCAGGTGATCAGCGAGGCCGGCCTCACCGCTTCGGTGGTCGATGTTGCCGCATTCGCGGTCGAGAACGCCTACGAGACGAACTACGACCCGAACCCCAATGAGGTCGTGGCGCTGGTCAACATCGGGGCACAGGTCGTCAGCATCAACATCGTCGATCATGGCGTGCCCGCGTTCACCCGCGATGTCTCTACAGGCGGGAACGCCTACACCGAGGAAATCCAGAAGGCGCTCTCCGTCGGCTGGGAGGAAGCCGAGCGTCTGAAGATCGGTGGGGGCCCTGGTGAAGAAAGCCAGGAGGTGGTTCCCCAGGAAGTGGAGAAGGCGATGCGCTCGATTACCGAGACCGTTCTCGGTGAGATCAGCCGTTCCCTCGACTTCTTCTCCGCGACCGCAGCTGAGGCTCGGATCGGCAAGGTCGTGCTCTCGGGCGGGGGTTGCCTCGTTTCGGGTCTGGACGCCGCATTCCAGGGCAAGACCAACCTGCCCGTGGAGATGCTGAACCCGCTCGCACGGGTGGTCCCCTCAAGCAAGTTCGACCAGGAGTACCTGGACCGGGTCGCGCCACTGCTCGGTGTGAGTGTTGGCCTGGGCCTCCGAAGGATGGACGACTAATGATTACGATCAACCTCCTTCCGGTACGCGAGGAGCGCCGCAAGGCTGGCGCTCGGCAGCTCGCAGTCGGCCTGGCCGCGACCCTCTGCGGGGCTCTGGCGATCACCGGGTTCTTCCACTGGAGCCTGCTGAACGAGCTGACCGAAGTGAAGTCGGCCACTGCGCAGACCCAGCGTCAGATCGACCAGTTCGGGCCGCAGCTCGCGCAGGTCGAGGAATACCGCCGAACCAAGGCGGAGATCGAGAAGAAGCTCGAGGTCATCGAACGACTCTTCGCGAGCCGGGCTGGCCCCGTTCATATGCTGGACGAGCTCGCTACGCATGCTCCGGACCGCCTCTGGATCACCCACGTAGAGACCTCCGGAGTGAAGGTCATCATCAAGGGCATGAGCCTCGATAACGAGCTCGTCGCGGTCTTCCTGACGGCGCTGAATCAATCGCCGTACTTCTCCAAAGTGGAGCTCTTGAGCACCGAAGCGAAGGAGAAGGAAGGGCTCAAACTGAACGCCTTCGAGGTGAGCGCAAGAGCTGCAGCACCGAAACGTCGAACGGCCACGGTCGAGACCGCGGCCGTGGATCTTGGGCAGTAGGAGAGACCGGTGGATTTCAATCTAGACCAGTTCCAGGGGCAGCTCGAGCGGCTCAATAAGCTCCCCCGTGCCTATCGGATGGCGATCGCACCCGTGATCCTCGTCTTGATCGGGGCCGTCTATGTCTACTACCTCTACCTGCCAGTGAAGCAGCAGTTGACCGCCGTGGGCGACCAACACCTGCAGCTTCAACGCAAGCTCGCAGAGGTCAGGGCGGTTGCCAGCAACGAGGATGCAGTGCAGGCAGAGATTGCTGCGCTCGAACGCAAGCTCAGTGTGGCGCTTCGGCAGCTGCCGGACAGCAAAGAGCTTCCGGTCCTGCTGACCGATATCACGAGTCTGGGCAAGAACGCCGGCCTCGACTTCAAGGGCTTTCGCCCCAAGGCCGAGGTGAACAAGGGCTTCTATGCGGAGGTCCCGATCGAGATCGAGTTCACCGGCCAGTTCCACGATGCCGCGATGTTCTTCGATGAGGTCTCACGGCTTCCTCGGATCGTGAACATGGGTGAGCTCAAGATTGCGATCAACCGTGAGAACACGATTCGAACGGTTCTGAAAGTCAGCGGTCAGGCCACGACCTACCGCTTTGTCGAGTCCGTGCCTGGGGCCGTGGAGGCCGAGGATGCGAAGGGCAAGGGCAAGCGAGCTCGCAAACGAGGGAGCAAGTGATGAGCCAACGAAGGTCCGCCGCCATCGCGTGGTGCGCCGCCATGCTGCTGCTAGCGGTGGGCTGTCAGGAGACAGCCACCGGCAACGCCGCCGCACCCGCGGCCCAACGCAAGGCAGAGGCGAAGCAGGATGCTGCTGTCTTGGATTCGGTGCTGGAAGATTCGCCGGCGGCGAGCGTCGCCGACGCTCGCGCCTATGTCTACGACCCGATCGGCAAGCGGGACCCGTTCCGGTCCTTCGTGCTCGATCGGATCAAGGAAGTCGACAGGGCTGCGAAGGGCCCGCTGGAGCAGTTCGATCTGAGCCAGCTGTCCGTTTCGGGAGTTGTCTGGGAGGGCGGAACCAGGCGTGCGCTGGTTATCGACCCTTCCGGTAGAGCCTACATCGTCCAAGAAGGTGATCGTGTCGGCAAGAATGAAGGTCTCATCATCACGATTGGGGATAGCGAGATGATGGTCCGTGAGAAGTACGAAGACTTCCACGGGGACCAGACCGAGAAAGAGATCGTGATGCGCATTCGGCTGTCTGAGGGAGGGTGAACTCGATGTTCGCTAGCACCAGGTTCGGAAATTTTGGAATGGTGGGGCTCGCGGTGAGCGCCATCTGCATGGCCTCCCTTCTCGCCTGCGCATCGGTGCCGACTCCGGCACCGGTCGTGGATGCATCGGGGGCGCTGTCTTCGGTGACGGTTGAGACGGATGGGGATGCGACGGTCGTGAGCCTGATTGGGCTCACCGAGCCGGTCTACAACGCATTCAGGCAGGAAGAGCCGTCTCGGATCGTGGTCGATCTGGCTGCGGTATCCGCCGGTGACGTGGTTCCTGCGATTGCCATCTACGATGGAACGATCGACGAAGTCACGGTCGAGAGCTTCTCGCACGAGGGCGCCTCGTCCACGCGAGTCGAAGTATCGCTGGCGGCTGCCGGTGACTATACGGTCGTAGACCTCGAAGACCGAATCGAGATCCGAGTGAGTGCTGTGAGCTCCGAAGGGTCGACCACGGAGGCGGAAACCGCCTCGATATCGGAGTCGACTCCGGAAGCCGACCCCTGGGCGGTGACGGAAACCTCTGGGGAAGAGGCGGCGTCGGTCCAGGCCGAGGCCGAAGTACCGATGACGCCCGCGACGATCCTGACAGGTGTCGTGGCGGAGGCCGTGGGTACCGAGTTGACCGTTCAGCTGGATGCCGACGGAAGCATCGAAGGTGCGAGCTGGTTCGGCCTCGAGGATCCGAGCCGACTGGTCGTCGATCTGCCGGGTCTGACCAGTGAGGTGGAGGAATCTCAGCTTGCCGTGTCCGGTGACCGGGTTGCGCGCATCCGCGTGGGCCAGCACGAGGACAAGGTGCGCGTGGTGTTCGATGGCACCGACGAGGCCCAGGGCTTCGACGATGTTCGGGTGATTGCTGTGGCTACGGGCCTCTGGCTCGGTCTTGGCGATGTGGCTTCTCCGCTTCTCCCGGTGGCTTCGGCTCCGATCGAGACAGAGCAGACGAATCCGGAGGAGCTTGCTGAAGACCAGGACACCGGGTCTGCGGCTGCCGAGCTCGTGGTTACCGAGAGCACGGATACCGAGCTCGTGGTTGCCGAAAGCGCGGATACCGAGCCGGTGGTTACCGAAAGCGCGGATACTGAGCCCGTGGCGACCGAGACCGAGGTTTCCGAAACCGACGCGTCCGAAACCGACGCATCCGAGTCTGAGGCTTCAGAGCCGGAAGTGGCGGCAGTCGAAGATGGCGTGTCCGGAGATCCCGCTGCCGAGGAGGCAGTGGAGGATGTGCCCGCGGCGACGGAGACGGCCGAGGTCTGGGCCGAGGAAGAGGCGTTCGATGCAGCCGAGGAAGCTGCACCGGCAACGCTCACCGTCTTCGGAGTGCAGCTCGAGAGCGATGAGGCCCGTGAACGGGTCGTGGTCGTGACCGAGGGGCCGGCCGAGTACGTGACGTCGAACCCGTCGCCCGACACCACGGTCATCCGTCTGAAGGGCGCCACGATCGATCCGGACGCAGCCGTGCGCATCGCACCTGATGCACCCGGTTCCGTCTCTCTCGTCACAGCGTTCCAGCAGCCGGAGGCCGCCGAGCCCGAGGTGCGGGTCGTGATCCGAGCCCAGGATGGGGCAAAGCCGGTCGTGACGCAGGAGGGCGCACTGCTCTTCCTGGACTTCGAGACCAGCACACAGCAGGCCTCGGAGATTCCGATGCTTTCCGACGTGGCCTCCGCCCCGGTGCCGAGTGATTCCGTGCCGGCCTCGATGGATCCGAATGATGATTCGGTCGAGATCCTGGCCGAGGGCGGTCTGGTCAACGGCAAGGCCTACACCGGCCGTCGCATCTCGCTCGACTTCAAGGACGTCGAGATCGACGATGTCCTCCGCCTGATCGCCGAGGTCTCCGACCTCAACATCATCGCGGGGGACGAGGTAGCCGGAAAGGTGACGATCCGCCTCGTGGACGTGCCCTGGGACCAGGCGCTGGACGTCGTGCTCCTGACGCGGGGCCTGGGCTTCGTCCGGGTGGGCAACGTGCTTCGCATCGCTTCCTCGGATCTGTTGAAGACCGAGGAGGAGTCGCGGCTGCAGGAACGTCGCGCCAAGGAGAAGCTGGAGGACCTCGTGGTCAAGCTCCAGCCGGTGAACTACGCCGATGTGTCCGAGATCGAGAAGATGGTAAAGCGGCTCCTCACCGCCCGCGGCAGCGTGGACGTGGATGAGCGCACCAACACCGTCATCTTGAAGGACATCGCGTCGGTGATCGACGAGGCCACGGCCCTCATCAAGGCGATCGACACGCAGACGCCGCAGGTGATGATCGAGGCGAAGATCGTCGAGGCGAACCTGGACTTCACGAAGGAACTGGGTGCGACCTGGGCCTTCGGTGTCCAGCAGTACACCGACAGCTTCAACGATTCCAGCCCGGTCAAGACGAACGAGCGGTTGGGTCTGGGCAACGACATCCTCTTCCACGACTCTTCCAACTACCTGGGTCTGGACAACCTCAACAAGGTGGCCGTGGCCAACCCGATCACCTCGATCCCGAACGGTCTCCTCGACCTGGGCGCCTTCATCCTGGATGAGCGCCTGAACGTCGAGGCCCGGATCGAGGCAGCGGAGAGCTACGGCGAGGGCAAGGTGATTTCGAGCCCGCGCATCGTCACCCTCGACAACCGGAAGGCGAGCATCGAGCAAGGTGTCTCGATTCCCTTCCAGACCTTCGAGAACGGCGACGCCAAGCTCGAGTTCATCGATGCGGTCCTGCGCCTGGACGTGACGCCGCACATCACCGCGGATCAGAGCATCATCATGCAGATCGCGGTGCAGCGGAACGCGCCCGACACCAGCGTGGAGACGCCCACGGGCTCGCCGGCCATCGCCAAGAACGAGGCGGAGACCGAGACCCTGGTGAAGGACGGTCAGACTCTGGTGATCGGCGGCATCTATGTCGTCGACAAGAGCGAGACCGAGAGCCGCGTGCCGTACTTCCACAAGATCCCGCTGCTGGGCAACGCGTTCAAGAACAACGAGGTCCGGGATATCCGCAAGGAACTCCTGGTCTTCGTGACCCCGCGCATCGTGGTCAACTCGGAGCTCGGCAGCTAGCCGAACCCGGGTCGGAATCGGAGAGGCGGGGAGTTCGGACTCCCCGCCTCTTTCCGTTCTGGGCCTTCTCTGGCTTGCGGTTATCTTCGGTTGGATGGCGGGAACGATCTGGCTGGTGGGGATGATGGGTGCCGGAAAGAGCGCGGTGGGGGAGGCTCTGGCCGCGAATCTTGGGCTTCCGTTTTGCGACGCAGATGACGAGATCGAGCGCGAGGCGGGTGTCGGTATTCCGAAGATCTTCGAGGCCGAGGGGGAAGCTGGTTTCCGAGCCCGGGAGCGCGGTGTGATTGCGGCCTGGGCCGGCAAGAGGGCCGTGATCTCGCTTGGAGGCGGGGCCATCGCGGAGCCCGGCCAGGCGAAGGCCCTGGCTGCAGCTGGTACGGTGGTCTACCTGCGCGCGACAGCCCCGACGCTGCTCGAGCGTGTCGGCCAAGGCGAGAGCCGCCCGCTGCTTTCGGGGCTGGACGCCGAGGGACGGCTTCGTCGGCTGATATCACTTCTCGAGCAGCGCAGTGGGGCCTATGAAACGGCTTCGCTGGTGATCGATACCGATGGTCGTGAGGTCGGTGCGCTGGCCGCGGAGCTTGCCAAGCGGCTCGAGGAGGCGGCATGAGAGGTGTTCGGGGGGCGGCTCGCTCGGTGGCTGCACGACGCGTGCGGGTGGATCTCGGCGACCGCAGCTACCCGATCGAGATCGGTGTCGGAACGCTCGACGCTGTGGGCCCGGCGGTGGCAGCTGCGACCGGAGCCCGAAAGGCCATCCTGATCAGCGTCCCGCCGGTGGCGCGTCGCTATGCGGCGCGAGTCGAGCGCTCTCTGCGCGATGCCGGTATCCGGTCGAAACGCCTGCTGGTGCCCGATGGAGAGCGAACCAAGAACCTGGGCCAGGTCGCCAGGCTCTACGATGCCTGCCTGGCCGCCGGTGCGGATCGCAGCAGTGTCGTCGTGGCGCTGGGAGGCGGGGTGGTCGGCGATCTGGCCGGCTTCGTCGCGGCCACGTTGTTGCGCGGCATTCCCGTGGT
Source organism: bacterium (assembly GCA_024226235.1). GTDB lineage: Bacteria > Myxococcota_A > UBA9160 > UBA9160 > UBA6930. The sequence goes on along the minus strand of JAAELW010000217.1, from coordinate 20,820 downwards.
CCAGGTCCCGACATCGTTGCTGGCGATGGTCGATTCGAGTGTCGGCGGGAAGACCGGAGTCAACGTGGCTCGGGGCAAGAACCTGGTAGGAGCTTTCCACCAGCCGAGTCTGGTGTGGATCGATGGCGAAACTCTCGACACGCTTCCCACGCGCCAACTGGCGGCGGGGCTGGCCGAGGTCATCAAGCACGCGGCCATCCGGGACGAGCGGCTGTTTCGCCGCCTGGAGCGCGATCTCGACCGGCTGCTGGCCCTGGAGCCGCGGGTCTGCGTGCCGATCCTCCAACGCAACTGCGCGATCAAGGCAGCGGTGGTCAGTGAGGACGAGCGGGAAGCCGGCCCTCGGATGCTGCTGAATTTCGGGCATACGTTGGGTCATGCGGCGGAAGCGTTGAAGAAGTTCCGGGGCATCCTCCATGGGGAAGGCGTCGCGATGGGAATGAGCTTCGCTGCGGAGCGCTCCGAGGAACTCGGTTTGGCCCCCGCGGGAACGGCCAATCGGCTCCGAGCGCTGCTGGTGCGCGCAGGTCTGCCCACCGATCTGCCCGACTTCCCGCGTAGTGCTTATCTCCGTGCGCTGGCGGTCGATAAGAAAAAGCGGGACGACCGCCTACACTTCGTGGTGCTGCGAGCCATCGGACGCGCAGAGACGCGCCCGTTGAAGCTGGCTGAAATCTGGCCTCCGCGTCGCAAGTTGCTTCGCAGGGGAACAGGGGGATGAGCGTGGACGCACAGTCGAACGGGGGCGAGTTGGAGCGGCTCCAGGCACTTGGCGCCGATCGGCCGGATTCGCCGGGGATCGCGTCTCTGGCGGAGGCTCGACGCCGAACTGGCGATGCGGCAGCGGCGCTGCGCTTGGCCGAGGAAGGCCTTGCCAGCCAGCCGGAACTCGTGGCGGCTCGCGTGGCCCGGGCATTGGCCCTGCTCGATCTCGAGCGCCCGGGTGAGGCACGACTCGAACTGGAGCGGGTTCTCGAGGCGGTACCCGATCACCCGCTCGTCCGATCGCTCCAGGCTGATTCGAGCGCGCCGGCTACCCCCGACCCGCTTCCTGAGCTGGACGAGGCCGAACTCGACGATGCGCTAGCGCTGGCCGAGCCGGAAATGGACCAGATGCACTCCACCGATAGCTTCGCCGCTGCGGCCATCCGGGCCGCGGAGCAGGAGGAGGAGCCGGATCTCGTGCCGTTCGAGGCGACGGCCGACTCGCCTTACGCTACGGCGACTGTGGCGGACCTGCTCGATGACCAGGGACGCGGCTCGGAGGCGGCGGCCATCCGCCGTGGCTTGGATTCTCCGATTGCCGCTGCCCCGGAACAGGAGAGCGGATCCGTGCTTTCCACCTTGGAACGTTGGCTCGATACCCTGCGGAGACGAACTGGATGAGCTTTGAAAACCTGTTGAACAAGATCATCGAGCCCTGTGCCGGCACCCTTGGGGCGGCGCTGATGGGTTCCGACGGTATTCCCATCGCCCAGGTGCTGGCCGTTGGTGCTGAAGCCGACGCCGAGGATGAGGTTTCCATCCTCTCTGTCGAGCTGGGCCGGATCCTCTCCGAGTGCCAGAAGCTGGCGGACTCCACCGAAAGCGGATTGCCCGAGGAGCTGACGCTCCAGATGGAGCGGATCGGCGCGGTGGTGCGTCGGGTCGACGAGGAGAACTACCTCGTGGTGGCCATTTCCCCGGGATCGAATGCGGGCCGGGTGCGCTTCGGAATCCGGCGGCATCTCTTCGAACTCCGAGAGCTTCTGTAGCCCGAGGCCCCACCCGAGCCACTCGGTTGGTCGCCCGAGGCTCCACGGTCCGGCTTCGCTAGCCTTCTGGCCATGAGCGAGCCTCTCCGGATCCTGGTGCTTCACGGGCCCAACCTGAACCTGCTCGGTACTCGGGAGCCCGAGGTCTACGGACACACCACTCTGGCAGAGATCGACCAGGAGCTGGCCGAGCTGGCCAAGCAGCGTGGCGTTCAGATCGAGGCCCTTCAGTCCAACCATGAAGGCGTGCTGATCGACCGGATCCAGGAGGCTCGGAGCGGGATCCGCGGCATCTTGATCAATCCAGGTGGCCTGACCCACACCAGCGTGTCTCTACGCGATGCGCTGGCTGGGGTGGGGCTTCCCGTGGTCGAGGTGCACCTCTCGAACGTTCAGGCTCGAGAGGCGTTCCGGCACCATTCCTACGTGGCTGGTGTGGCGCTGGGGACCGTCGCCGGGTTCGGCGCACACAGCTACCGGCTCGGCCTCGTGGCCCTGCTCGACCATCTGGGCGCGTAGGGGCGGGTAGCGGCCGAGGGAAGATCCCCTCGGCAAGCACGCGAATCTGAGTTCCTCGCCCCTCAAGACCACCCTCCGAGAGCCGATACGGAGAGGGTGGTGGAGGGGGATGCCCAGCCCCCCCACTTGGCTGGTCACGCTCTCGGGTTCGAGGGGCCTCTTGGCGATCAACAAGCGGAAGATCCTGCAGTCGGCTCAGAAGCACCTTCAGAAAGGTGCGCTCGAGAAGGCGTTAAAGGACTACCAGATCCTGCTGAAGGCTGATCCGAGAGACGCGAACGTGCGTCTCAAGATCGGCGACATCGAGCTGAAGCGTGGTCGAAGGGACGAGGCAGTCGCCGCGTACCTGAAGGTTGCCGAGTCGTTCATGAGAGACGGCTTCGATGCCAAGGCGGTCGCGCTCTACAAGCAGATCACCAAGATCGACGACAAGCGCGCGGATGTACTCGTGCCGTTGGCGGACCTCTACCAGCGGATGGGCCTGCAATCCGATGCGATGGTCACCCTTCAGACCGCCGCCGACGTCCACTACCAGAATGGCTGCAAGGATGATGCGCTCGACCTGCTGCGGCGTATGGCAGCCCTTGATCCCTCGAATACCAACAGTCGCCTCAAGGTGGCCGACCTGCTCCGCCAGGAAGACCGCAACGAAGAGGCGATTTCCGAATTCGAAGAGGTGGCTGCAGAGCTCGACCGCCAGGGCGCAGAAGAAGATCGCATCCGGGTTCTGGTTCGCGTGCTCGAGCTCGCACCGGACCGCATCGATCTGCTCGCTTCGGTAGCACGCTCACGGCTCGATTCCAGCAAGTTCGAGGCAGCCGAGAAGACCGCGAACTTGATGATCGAACAGCAACCGGACGAGCCCGATGCATGGCTGCTGCTCGGTGAGGCCCGTGGCAAGCTTGGCCACGACTCGGAGAGCATCGACGCCTATCGACGGGCTGCCGAGATCCATCGCGAGCGCGGCAATGATGATGTGGCTCGTGACATCACCCAGCGCTTCGTTGCCCCGGCGACCGTGAGTGACTCCGGCGCAGAGGATGTGGCCGATGACCAGTTGCTCGGTTCGACGGTGGAAGACCTCGGAGCCGAGGCCGGAGAGCCTACATTCGACCCGAACGGGATGTCTCTTGGAAGTCCTCTCGGAGAGAGCAATCAGAAGCACACCGAGGTGGAAGACGCGAGTCTCCCGCCGTTGCCCCAGGTCGACGCTTCTGAGACCCAGGTCGTTCCCGAAGTCGACGGTGATCCCGAGCAGTTGTTGGCAGAGGCCAGCGTCTATCTCCGCTATGGAAAGCACGATCGTGCGATCGCCAGCCTGCGTGCAATCGTGCGGCAGGATCCGGCGAGTGTCGCCGCCTTCGCAAAGCTGGGTGAGGCGCTCGAGGCCTCGGGTCAGATCGAGCACGCAGTCACCTCATACGAGCGCGGTGCTCAGGCTGCCGGCCAGGCCGGTGATGCGGAGGCTTTCGACCGCCTCCGGCAGTGCGTGGCAGTGTTGGATGCCGAACGGGCCGAAGCCCTGGTTCCCCCCGAATCCGATCTCGAACTCCAGTCCGAGCCCGACCCGGAATCGGAGCCGATCGCCCAGATCGAAGACGATGCGTTCGGATCGGATGCGGAAGACGATGTGCTCGCGTCGGATGTAGAAGACGATGTGCTTGCATCGGATGTAGAAGACGATGCGCTTGCATCGGATGCCGAAGATGATTCCGTTGCGTTGGAGATCGAGGACGATGTCCTCGGATCGGATCTGGATGATGATGCACTCGGGTCGGATACCGGAGATGATTCCATCGCATTGGAGATCGAGGACGACGTCCTCGGATCAGATGCCGAAGACGATTCGCTCGGATCAGATGCTGAAGACGATTCGCTCGCATCGGTTGCAGAAGCTGATGCGGACACACTCGGAACCAGCACCGATGTAGAGATCGAGTTCGATGTGGATGTGGAGCTTGACGATTCCGAGCCGCTCGATGAATCGGAAGACGTTCTGGAGCTGGCCGGAGACGAAATCGCAATCGATCTGGCCCCGCAGGCCGACAGTGATGCTGAAGTGGAAGAGGAGGAACTCGTACCCGAGTTCGATCTCTCCGGAGAGGTGGAGCTGGCGATTGATCCTCCGGCTTCCGAGCCCGAGCCGCTTGCAGCCGAACCCGTGACCGCTGAGTCCGTGATGCCCGAGGTCGCCGACGACGTGGACTGCGGACTCGAGGCGGTCGAAGAGAGCCCGATGGAGGTCTCCACCGATAGCGAGGACGCTGTCGGGATCGAAATCTCGGACCCGGTGCTCGACAGTCCTCTCGACGATGACGAGGAAGCTGTCGGACTCGGAGATGCAGTCTTCGAGGAATCCCAAGGCGAGGTGTCGCTGGAGCGCTCGGATGAGGTGGCGGGGGCTTCGTCCTCTGCGACGACCCCGGCCCAGATGGCCGAGGATCTGGAGGAGGCGGACTTCTTCTATCAGCAGGGAATGCTGGACGAGGCGCGCATCGTCTACGAGCGGATTCTCTCACTCGCGCCGAGCCATCCCGGGGCATTGCTGCGGGTGGGCGAAATCGAAGCCGCGAGCGCCGGGCATGTTGCAGGCGTGGGCATCGAGATGAGTGCCGGGCTGGCGGAGGAGGACACCCCCGAACCGGTCGATCTGGTGGGTGACGACATTTTCGACGACGAGGATGACTCGACCGAAGATCCGGCACCGGTACCGGTGGCAGAGTTCGGCGGTGATCCGGATGAGGACACGGGTCCGATCCTGAATGTCGTCGAACCGGAGACTGCCGACGAGGATTCCGCTGCGGAGACGGTGCAGGTCGCTCCGTCCGAGGAAGCCGAGCCGGAGGTTCTGGAGCCCGAGACGCCGGAGTCCGAGACTGCGGAGCCCGAGACGCCGGAATCCGAGGCTATCGGGATCGCGGATGCTGCGTTCCTCGAGGAGGATGCTTCGGCGAGGGTTACCGAAGCAGAGGTGACTGCCCCCGTCGTGTTCGAAGCGGCGTCCGACGACGCTGCGGGATTCGACCTGGCCGCACAATTGTCCGATGCGTTCGATCTCGACGATGAAGCCGGTGCAGGCATGCCTCTGGCTGCCGGAACGGAGGGCGAGGGCTTCGAAGAAGTTTTTGCCGCCTTCAAGCAGGGCGTCGAGGGCGCTCTCGAAGATGGAGACTTCGAGGCCCGTTACGACCTCGGGATCGCCTACAAGGAGATGGGTCTGCACGAGGACGCCATCGTCGAGTTCCAGGCGGCCATGGGTGCGGAGGCAAGAAAGCTGCCCTGTCTGCACATGATGGGCCTCTGTGCGTTCGAGTTGGGTCGGATCATCGATGCGGTGGCGCATCTCGAGCAAGCGTTGGGTCTGCCCGGGGTCCAGGAGGAGCAGCAGATCGGCTTGCGCTTCGATCTCGGCCGGGCGTACGCAGGCGTCGGCGATGTGCCGCGGGCACGTGAGGCCTTCGAGGCCGTGAAGAACCTCGACCCGGAGTTCCCCGAAGTCGATGAACAGATCGCGGCACTCGATGATCTGTCCGAGCCCGTAGCAGCGGAGGAGGAAGAGAACGAAACCGGCGAAGAGACATACGAGAGCTTCGACGATCTCGTTGCGGACAGTCCCTCCGGCCTCGAGGAAGAGGTGGCAGATGAGCCCGAGGAGCCGGTCTACGAATCCTTCGACGATTTCCTGGAAGACGACGACGATGGCGAATCCGAGAGTGATGAACCCGACGAGCCAGAGTCCGATTCCACAGAACCCGGACTGACGCCTGAATCCGAACTGGTGCTGGAACCCGAGATGGAGCCGGAACCGGAGCCAGAGCCCGAACCGGAATCCGAGCCCGAGCCGGAACCGGCGACGCAGGTCGAAGCGGCCGATGAGCCCGAGCCGCCCAAGAAGCCCCGCCGCCGCAAGAAAATTTCATTCGTCTAGGAGCACCATCCCGCCGTGGAACATCTATCGACCTTCCAGCTCAGCCGGGATCCCTTCTCGAACGAGTCCCAGCCTGCCTTCTATTACGAGTCGCCCGCTCACCAGGACGTAGAGCGCCGCCTGATGCGCGCGACGCTCCAGGGCAAGGGGCTCTCCGTGGTCACCGGTGCCGGGGGTGTGGGCAAAACCGTGCTCGTCCGCCACTTCCTCGAGGCGCTCGAAGAGGATGTCTTCGAGGCCTGCATGCTCGTGCCGATTCCCGGCGTGACGGATGGCCATTGGATCCTCGATCGTTTTGCACGCCAGCTTGGCGTCGAAGAGCCCGCTGAGGAACGTCAGGCCCTGATGGCCCAGATCTACGAGCAACTCGCCATCGTGCGCGAAGACGGACGCCAGACCGTGCTGATCTTCGACGAAGCGCAGGTTCTCGCTGAGCAGGGTTTGCTCGGTGAGCTGCGGGGCCTGCTGAATCTGGAATACGAAGACCGCCGGATGCTATGTCTGGTGCTGGTCGGCCTTCAAAGCCTTGACGATGCCATCGCCGACGAGCCCGCGATTCGCGACCGAGTCGACCAACGCATCCAGCTGCAGCCGTTCGACGCGACCTATGCCGTCCAGTACCTGAGCCACCGGATTCTCACCGCTGGGGGCAACCCTGCCATCCTGGATGCTTCCGCCGTCCAGGCCCTGATCAAGGCCTCGAAGGGTGTGCCGCGCTACCTGAACACGCTGGCGGACAACGCATTGTTCGAGGCGCATCTGGCCGGGCGTGTTTCGGCCAGTGCGGGTGACGTAGAGCGGGCCACTGCTGAGCTGCGGCCCTGGGCCGTGGAAGAAGAGGGCGATGAGGAAGAACCCGCCCAGGATCGGTCCGCACCCGCATCCCCAGCTTCCATCGATCCGATCGCGCCCGCGGCGAGCGCACCTGAAGCTGTTGGCTACCGGATGGCCGAAGTGATCGCGTCCGATACCGAGCCGCCGGTGGCCACCGCGGCCGACCCCGCGGCGCAGCCAGATGCCCGATGGCACGATGACTCACCGTCCGCTCTGCAGCCGCCGCCCGCGGCACCCTCGCCCGCGCCGTCCGGCACAGGCAGAGATCAGCTCCTGGGCGACGAGCCGCCTGCGCGCGGCGAACTCGAAGACCTGTTCGTGGATCTGGTCAAGGAGTAGATCGGAACCGCCCAGCCCGGCTTGCCCCACGAGGACCCGCGTGCGACCCTCCTCCTCCGCGCGCGAGTAGCTCAGTTGGTAGAGCATCGGCTTCCCAAGCCGAGGGTCGCGGGTTCGAGTCCCGTCTCGCGCTCCATGAAACCTAGTTCGGATCCTCCACGACGCCCTCCGGTGTCTGCACGACCACCGTGCCGTTCCCCAGGCGCTCCACTGCGATCGGGCTCGTGGTCGTGGTGCTCTCCAGGGTGTTCTCGTTGGTGTCGCCGAAGTCGCCGTCGCCGTTGCGATCGACGAGCAGGGCCATGTTGGCTCCGTCGGTGGCGGCAATGGCGAGGCCGCTTCCGCTGGCGTCCACGTCGCAACCCGTCGCTGTGTCCACCAGACCGACGGGGGCGAGTATGGTGTTCTCTCCAGCATCGTTGAAGTCGCCGTCGCCGCTGGTGTCATGCAGCAGGTGGAGCCCGTAGACGTCGCCATACACGATGACCAGGGCATCCGAGCCATCAAAATCCGTTCCCAGACAGAGCGGTAGCGTGGTGGCGGCTACGAATTTCTCGGGGTTCGTGCCGACCGTATCGGCGTAGTCGCCGTCACCGCTTCGATCCCAGGCAACGCGAAGCTCGCCGGCCAACTCGGCATCGGAAACGTAAGCCAACCGGGCGACCGAATCGGCCGCAAGTTCTCCGAGGGCCGGTGAGCCGATCGTGGAGCCCGCGCGGAACTCGACGATGACGAACTCGTTCGGGCCCGCGAAATCCCCGTTGCCATCCCGGTCATGATAAACCTGCGGGCGGGTATTCAACGACGTGGCCCGGAGGTACGCGAAGGCAGGCCTGTCGGAGCCATCGTGGATGAGGCTCACACCGTGCGTTCGGTCGCTGCCGATACTCTCGATCGCGGTGGCCTCGGCGGCTTCCAAATCTCCGTCGAGGTCCGTATCGATGATCAGTTCGGTCATGTTGGTGCTCGAATTCACACGCAACCCAGCCAGACGGCCCGTGGAATCCCAGTGGACCGAGGTGGTGCCATCCTCGGAGGATGGGATCGACTGCAGCGGACCGAGGACGACCTGCCCGTCATCCACCGTGTCCCGGAAGTAGTCTGCGTCGAGATGAGTCAAGAGCTGGTCTGTCCCGATTGCCACGGCTTCGACCGGGTCGAACGGGAAGATGGACCGGTCTAGGACGTACGTCAGATCCAATGAGGCCATCCCTCCTGCGGGGACCGTTATGGCCACAGGATGCGGGCCGGATGGCATGACCGGCGCAGTGAAGTCGAAGCTCGTCGCCGTCACGGAGGTCGGCGTGACGGCAAGGCCACCCACGGTGAGGGTCATCCCTGGGTCGAAGTCGGTCCCTGTCGCGGTAATCGGGACGGGAACGAGGATCGAGCCGTTTGCCGAGAATGAGGTGATCTGGGGAACGAGTGCGAGGTAGGTGAGGTTTGCGGAGCCGAACTCCCCGTTTGGATGGGTCGCGACGACGGGATAGCTCCCCTCCGGAATCGCTGGCGCCACGAAGTCGAAGCTCGTGGGGGTGACCGCTGTGGGAGAGACTCCAGTGCCGCCAATCGTAACGGTCATGGCCGCGTCGAAGCTGTTGCCCGTCGCCGTGAGCGGAAGGGCGATGAACTCGGATCCAACTCCCGAGAACGAATCGATTCGGGGCGTGATCAGGTTGATGTCCGAGCCCTGGCTGAGTTCGACGGTATCGCTGAAGCCGTCGTCGTCGTTGTCGGCATCCAGGAAGTTGGGCGTTCCATCCGAATCCGTGTCTCCGGTTCCTTCGCTGGGATCGTCGTTCGGAGGCGCTCCACCATCGAAATCGAACTCCAGCCAGATCGAATCGAGGATGCCTCCGCTCATACCGCCAGCCGTGAGGATGTTGGTCGCATTCGTCGCCTGCTCAGCCGTTTCCGCCTTCACCGCGAACGGGACCGCCTGCAGTTGGTTGCGACCGAGGGGCGCATTGCCATCGACGGATACCTCGATCCAGACGGCTCCCGAGGCTCCGAGATCCATGCTGAGGGCATCGACCAGATTCGTGGTGAGCGGGTTGGTCGGGACATCCGTAGCGATGCCCGTGGGTCCGATCAGGACGGAGAATACGCCATCCACCAGGGTCGTGTTGTCGCGGTCTTGCTTGTAGAGGAGCGTTCCGGAGAATCCCAGGTCCCAGAGTCGAATCGTGAGATCCACGGGGCCGGTCTGCGGCTGCCCCAGGTTGTCGAGCAGGACACCCTGGTAGGTGAAGCCGCCCGGAACGGCAGGTGCCGTGGCGTGGGCCGCCGGCGCGAGCAAGATCAGTAGAGCCAGAGCAGCCGAATGGATTCGCATGGAGTCTCCTCCGGGGTGGAAGTGGAGCGTTACGGAGTACCACCCGCGAGACGGGCTTCGACGGTTTCTATGACGCCGGTCCGGAGCTCGGAACCGTCTGGATAGGACACGGGCATACCGGCAGAAGCATCGCCCGCTGAAGCGTTGCCAAGATGAAAGCCACCCGAGGTCTTGGATGGCGCCACCAGGCCAGCGCTGGTGATCGCGCGGACCTTCTCGTCGAGGGCGCCTACCATCACGAAACCCTTGGTAGCGATGACGGTGGCGCCATCCGAGGGCCGAAAACCCTGGACATCGAAATCATGGGCGCCAACGGAAAGACCACCGGCGTCGAGCCTCAGGTGGGGGTAGGGGCCATCCGGATCCAGGCCGAAATCACTGACCACGACCAGGTCCGGGCCGATCATCACGTTGCCACCCTGGCCGGTGAAAGGTGGCACGAGACCGAACTGCTGGACCAGATCGACCCCATCCAGCATCACAACGGTGGTGGACAGATCGATGGCTTTGGCGAAGCGGGCTTCGAGGCGAACGTTGTCGTCCGCCCGAAGCTCGCCTGGAACGGGCTCCAGAATCGCGATGCCCTTGAATGTGGGGCAACCGACCGCGAGAACTACAGGCATGAGGACGAGCAGGAACCCAAGTCTGGTGGCGATGGGTCTGGCTGTCGGCATGAACCCCTCGTGCTGAAAGGATGACATCGGAGTTGCAGGGTCCTCCTCAACGCAGGGGCCCCAGGGCCTGATGTCTGCCAGCTATCCCCGACACTTCCGAAGTCCGTAACCATCGGCAGCCTATCACGCACCCATGCCGGTATTCCAGACAATTCTGTCGGCATTCCAGAGCCCATCTATTGGGGTTCAGTAGGCGTCCAGAAGCTCGCCAGATGGTTCAAGGCACGGATCCCGAGCTGAGGGGCCGCCTCGACCGTCACCGCGGCTACGACGCGATCCGGGTGGGAGTGCTGCGATCCGAACGGAGCCGCGCCAGCTCGTCGACGAGCGCGCCGCGCACCTGATCGCTCAGCGCACGCACGACGTTCCGGCGCAGCCCGTCTTCGAAGGGCGGCAGGATCGGATCGAGGTAGCGGATCCGAACCGGGTAGCGCCAGCAGGTCCGGGCAATGACGTGGCCCCGCGGAAGCACCTGATCGAGGCCCTCGATCACCACCGGCTGGACGGGGAGGTCGTAGTCCACGGCGATCCGGAATGCACCGCGGTAGAAGTGCCCGATCTCTCCGTCCGCCGAACGTGTTCCCTCCGGAAAGAACAACAGCCCACCGTTGCGCGCCTTCGCCTCTTCGGCGCCGACACGCATCTGCTCCAGGGATGGGGTGTCGCCGATGTCCGACTGATAGAAGCCCGCCAGCCGGATGATGGATCCGAAGATCGGGACCCGAAGCATATAGCGCCGAACGGGCCCGCCCAGGCGCGGTTCGAGACCGATCATGAGGATGGGATCCAGCCACGACTGGTGGTTTGCCACCAGGATGCGCGGCCCGTGAAGTCGTTTCTCTCTTCCCTCCACCTGGAACCGGACGAACGGCAGAGTCGTGATGTACAGGTGCAGCGCCCGATGGGTCAGGTCGCTGAAGAGTTGGCGGGCGCCGGGCCAGACGCGGGCGAGCAGCAGAGTAAGTGGGATGATGAGCACTCCCCACACGAGACTGCAGAGCACCATGAAGATCCAGCCCGGCGCAGTGGCGAGCAAGCGCAAGAAGTCGGCCGCCAGGCTACGCACTCCGTCCCGCTCCGTCCTCTCCGCCGGGACCTTCGCCTCTGCGGGGCTCGCCGGGCTGGAGAGCTGCGACCTGCTCGCGAACGGCGTCAGCAACGGCCTGCGGGTCGCTCTCGGGGCCGCCGGTCGGGCCCGCGGCGTCGACCTGGCATTCGCACCAGCACACCTCGATCAGGTGTCCCGAGGTGATGAACCGCTTCGACCCTCGCGGCAACACGTGCTCCAGGCCGCGTTGGCGGACGCCCACTACCAGCGGATCGAGTCCCCGCCTCCGCAGTCCGACGATGATGTCGCCGATCCCCCGCCGCGCGGGCCCGATCTCGCCGGGAATCCTCTCGCGGTTTCCCTCGAAGAAGATCCAGATGGGCTCGGCACGCGCCGCGATGTCGATCGTCAGAGTCACGGCACGGGCGCGAGCCCGCTTCGCCTCCTCTCCGGCCCGGCGATCCACGAACACCGTCTTGACGGTGCCGCTGCGCATGAAGTGGAAGATGGCGCGATCCGTCGCGCGCAGCAGTGCGAGGCGAGTTCGCGAGAGCGGCCGTTTCCGGCCGATCTCGAGCTTGCCGCGCAGCGCCGTCGCCCCGCTGAAGTTGACCAGGTCTCCCAGGGACCACCAGACCTTGCGGGCTCCGAAGAACGCGATCCCCGCAGCCCAGCCCAGTACAGCGATGCCCAGAACCGCGGGTGGAAGCAGCGTGGCGGGAACGGTCCAGTACAGGAGCAACAGTGTTGCGAGGACGAGCCACTCTCGGATGGCTCGCGCGCCCATGCGGTAGAGCGCCATGGGGAGCACCGGGTCGTCGAACATGGATACGTGATTGGAGGCGAAGAGCACGGGGCGCCCCTCGCGTGTGGCCGCCTCGACCCGGCGGCGCAACGAGACCCTGTCCCGGAAGTCGATGCGGTTCGCCCGGTTCGAGAGCCACCACACAAAGATCGCGATGTTCTTGGCGATGAAGAGGGTGAGCAGCGCTGAGACGACCGCCGAGACGGCTCGCACGAGATTCCCGCGCAGGCGCCCCGGCGCCTCGCTCTCCGCCGCCCCTCTCCCCAGCAGGTGTCCCATCGGCCCGGTCTTGCTCACGGCACTGACTCTAGCAGCACGGTGGGGCGCTCTTTCCCCTCGACCTCTGTCTGTTCTCAATATCCGTCTGAACCGGAATCGTTCGTTCTCGCCCCGGGGGTCAGAGTGCGGGGAGCTGGTCCGACAGTCCGAGCATGACGTTCGCGGAATCGATGTAGGTCTTTTCGCCGATGAAGGTGTGCTGGGTGCCGGTGTACATGTCACGGAACGCGCGTTCGAGCCGGCAGCCCTCGCGAATGGCGGTGGTTCCCGCTGCGAGATGCGCCCAGTGCACGACCTCGCGCGATGCGTTGGTCGCATAGCTCGCAGCCATCCGGAGATCGGCGCGCATCTCGAGCGAGAGTTCAGCCCCGCCGTTGATCTGCTCCCAGACCTCCTCGTTGGCGTCGCGCAGCAGACACCAGGCGGCGCGCCACATGGCTTCGTGATGCGCCAGATCGACCTGAAAGGTCATCTTGTTGGCCAACGTCGTGGCGTCGCCCATGCGTTGCCTCGACTCGGCGAGCTCGACGACGTCGTCGAGGCAGCTTCGCGCGACACCCATGGCCCAGGCCCCATGGCCCGCAGCCACGATCGGCATGATGCCCAGTCGGAAGACATCTCCGCCCCTGTGAGGGTTGCGCGTGAAGAGCGGATAGGTCCGAACCTCGGGTACGAAGACCTCGTGGACCTCGTAGTCGAAGCTTCCGGTCCCCTTGAGCCCCTGGACATACCAGCCATCTGTGAAGCGAATGTCTTTGCGAGGCAGGATCGCGACGCGCATGTCGGGTAGTCCGTTTTCGCCCATGAGTGGTACGCCGTCGCGAACGGGCATGAAGCCTGCAGCCACGTACTCGCTGTGGCCGATCCCGCTTCCGAAATTCCATTTGCCCGAAAGAGTGAATCCGCCATCGCTCATGTTTCCCTGCCCGTTGGGTGCGAACTGGCCTCCGAGCACGACCTTGTTGTCGTGGGCGGTGAAAACCTCGGCGAAGCCTTCGTCCGGAAGATAGGCCGCAGCGAACGCGGTCGAGGGCAGGTTCGCGATCCCGATCCAACCCATGGATCCGTCCTGCCACGAGAGTTCCTCCCAGACCTCGATCATCTCGGGAACCGAATGCTCGGCGCCGCCCGCTTCGCGCGGACTCTGGAGCTGGACGAGCCCCGACTTCCAGAGCGCCTCGACGGTCGCCTTGTTGAGCGTGCGTGCGAGTTCGTTTGCTTCGGCGTTGTCCATCACGAGTTGGCGAATCGAGCGGGCCATCTCGACGCCAGGATTGGACGTCGGGCCGTGGCGGTCGATTTGCGTGCTTCGCATGCGGTTTCTCCTGGGGGCCCTGCATGCAGGGCTGCGGTGCGGGGTCTGTACTTTGCAGGGTCGCCGACATCTTATCGGAACCGAACTCTCGATTTCTCCCGATCATTCCGGCAATCGACTCGAGGATCACGTTTTCCGTGAAGTCCAGTCCGGCTCGACGGCTGAACTGTAGTGTCGGTATGTTGCACGGCCTGCGAAGGGCGCGGAAAAGGGAACTCGGGAGAGGGGCATGGATCGAGATATCCTGCACACGAAGCTGTGCGCCATGTTGGGTGTGGAGCTGCCGATCATCTGCTTCACGCATTGTCGCGACGTGGCGGTCGCGGCCATCCATGCCGGCGGGTTCGCCGTGCTGGGTGAGGCGATGCACCCGACCGAGAAGATCGAGGACGACATTCGCTTTGTTCGTGCCGCTGTTGGGGACAAGCCGTTTGGCATCGATCTGGTCCTGCCCTCTTCGGCGCCGCGCAGCGCCAGCGCTGAAGAGGTGTATTCCGAGATTCCGGACGAGCACAAGCATTTTGCGGATGAGATCAAGCGCAAGTATGACGTCCCGGAGCCTGAGCGTGCGGTTGCGCTCGACCAGTGGGGAGGTCTGAACAAGCGAATCGGCCACGCGCAGCTCGATCTCCTGCTCGACGAGCGAGTTCCCGTCATCGCGACTGGCCTCGGTACCCCGGGCCATCTCTTCGATGCGGCGCACGAGCGTGGGCTCTATGTGTTCAGCCTGGTTGGCGCGCAGCGGCAGGCCGTCCGGCAGCTCGAGCGGGGCGCGGATGCGATCGTGGCTCAGGGCTACGACGCCGCTGGCCATACGGGTGCATCGGGCACGTTCTCGATCGTTCCGGAAGTGGTTGCCATCGCGGGCGACAGGCCGGTGATTGCAGCTGGAGGAGTCACAACGGGTCGGCACCTGGCGGCGTCGCTTTGTCTGGGGGCAGCGGGGATCTGGGCAGGAACGGTATGGCTCGCGTCGGAGGAGTCGGACATCGATCCCCTGGTCAAGGAGCGGATCATCGCGGCCAATGCAGACGAGACGCGCCGCACGGCCTGCATCTCGGGCAAGACCATGCGGGTTCTCAGGTGCCCGTGGACCGAGGAGTGGGAGCGCACCGAGGCCCCCGAGGTACTGCGAAGCCCGTATCAGATGATGCTCACGAAGAGCTACCTGCAGGGGGCCAACGACGCGCGCCGGCCCGACCTGATGACCGAGGCGGTCGGTCAGGGCGTGGGGTTCGTGAAAGAGATGTTGCCCGTTCGCGAGATCCTCGCCGACATGGCGGACGAGGCCAGGAGTGTCCTGCTGGGGTTTGCACCCTGATCGAACCCGACCATCGCAGTGTGCTTCGTCCGCCAGAAGCGCGGCGCGTAGGTGCGGAGCGTCAACCCAGGGTTCGCGTGGCCCGACCGGTTGGCCACCCTGCGGATCGACCGGCAGATTCGACTACCCTTGCTTGCAATGAGAGTCTTGCTTACAGGGGCCACTGGATTTGTAGGGAGCCACATCCTGGCCGAGCTGCGACAGCGAGGGCACGAGGTGCGCGCGGTTGCACGGCGGCCGGAAGATCAGCCGCAGACTTCGGGGGTAGAGTGGGTGCGGGGAGACTTCACGTCGCTCCTCAGCGCCGAGTTGTGGCAGCCCTACCTTGTCGACGTCGATGCGGTAGTCAACGCTGTGGGCATCATTCGTGAAGCCGGTGGTCTTCGTTTCGAAGAGTTGCACGCGCAGGCTCCCATGGCTCTCTTCGAGGCAGCGCGTATGCGGGGTGTTCCGCGCGTCGTGCAGATCTCAGCGGCAGGAGTGCGGCCGGGCACACCCTTTGAGTATTTTTCGAGCAAGAGCCGGGCCGACGATGCACTGCTGAAAGGAGGGGCGGGGGGCGCCTTGGTGTTGCGGCCATCGCTCATCTACGGGCGCGATGGACAGAGTGCGCAGCTTTTCCGCAGCCTCGCGAGCCTGCCAGTCATCCCTCTCGTCGGGGACGGGAGCAGCAGCTTCCGGCCACTGCTGGTCGAGGATCTCGCAGTATTGGTGGCGAATGCTCTGGAGTCGGAAGCCATGCCCGAAGGCGTGTTCGAGGTGGGGGGTGCCGATGCGCTGACCTTGCGCGAGTTGCTCCTGGCCGTACGGGCCTGGCTGAATGCGGAGAGCGATCCCGCGGCGCGTTCCTGGAGGCACGGCCCCACCATTTCCGTCCCGCTTCCGCTGGTTCGGCTGGCGGCCAGGGCAGGCGACATCACCGGCATCGGCCCACTCGACTCGGGCATGTTGGGGATGCTCATAGAGAGCCGGGCGGCAGATATCGCTCCGTTGCGCAGCGCCTTTGCGTTCATGCCCCGCGGCCTTCGGAAGCACTTTCAAGAGCACCCGAGTAGCGAGCCCGAGCGCTGGCACACACGTCTGAAGATGGTGCGAGTCCCCTTGCGCATCCTGGTGGCCTCGATCTGGATCATCACACCTGTCGTGAGCCTCGCGCGCTGGGATTTCAGCATCGGACTCCTGCGCGACTCCGGCCTGCCCGAAGCGATCCTGCCAGTCCTGCTATGTCTTTCCTGCGCACTCGAGGTGCTCGTGGCTGCGGCAATCCTGGTGCGCTTCAGGGTGACAGGGGTAGGTATCCTGCAGCTGGCGATGATCGGCTTCTATACGGTCTTCCTGTCGGCCACATCTCCGGAGCTCTGGCTCGACCCCTTTGGGCCTCTGTCCAAAAACCTCCCGCTCATCGGCGCCGTACTGGTGCTGATGGCGCTGGACGAGTAGCCGCGATGCTCTATGTACTCCTGAAAGTCGCGCACATCATCGCCACGGCGTTCTTCTTTGGAGCGGGTGCCGCTTCGGCCGTACTGAAGCTTCGGGCGGACAGAAGCGGCGATCTCGAAAGCATGAAGTTTGCTGCCGGGCACATCGTCTGGGCCGACTGGCTGTTCACCATTCCATCAGGCATCGCGCTGCCAGCCACGGGCCTGGGAATGGCCATTCTCGCAGACATTCCAATGACGAGTGGTTGGCTCGCTGGCGGCATCGTCCTGTTCGCAATTGCAGGGCTCTGCTGGGTACCCGCCGCCGTACTGCAGATCAAGATGCGGCAAGAAATCGACGACGCGATTCTTGCCAACAGAGGCCTTTCGTCCAGCTACCAGAAGTGGACTCGCTACTGGCTTGCGCTGGGGTTCCCCTCGTTCACGGCCGCGGTCCTCGCCATCTACGTGATGGTGGTCAAATACGATTTTGGACTCTGATCCCTGACCCCAATGCCGTTCAATTGGGCGAAACCATGCTTCGGTTTGCGGCCAATTCACCATCAGACGTTCCGCAGAAGGATGTCTTCAACTACAGACCACGACCGCGCTCCCGAGGTCCGTGGTGAGCACCTAACACCGCCGACAAGATGGGCAATGTAGGATTGAAATGAACGCCAGCTCCAAGTCCCGCTACCTCTATTACCTCTTCTACGGCCTCCCGATACAGTTCGTCATATATTGCGTGCTTTGGATTCTTCTTTCGAAGGGTCAGGCCCAGTCCATGATGGTGACCACCCTTCCTTGCTGCATATGGTTGGGAAGAATATGTGCCAGCGGAAAATTTGGAGTAGTGACGGAACGAATTCCTTTCATCAATGTGTCACCCATTTGGAATGGAGTGTTCTGGACATTCAATCCAAACGTTCTAGACAAGTCAAAGAACAAGGGAATGTTCAATGCCTATTTCCTGAAGGAGACAGTCCTCAGCCTTTTTGTTTTTGCATTTCTGAATTCGTACATCATCATGGAAATCTCCGGGAAGTGACCTTCCCCTGTTCGGTACTGGCTAGAGTGGAAATCTTGTGAGCCTGGTCGTTCTGCTGACTGGAAACAGTGCCGGGGCGTTGATCACGATCCTACGCACGCTGCCGGAGCAGAAGGCCACAGCGCCCCGCCAGGCTCGTTGAAGCCCTGGATTCCGACCATCGAGTGACCCAGGGGGGATGGCTGCCAGAAGGTGATTTTGCGCGGATGACGCCCCTACAGGTTGGTTGCGGGACGTCCGACACGTTCGGAGTGCAGCTCTGCGCTCCTGGACACTTACGGCAAGTATGTCGATCCACCACCTGACCGCGGGCGGTCTCACGGCTGCTGGGCTGCTCGCAGGCACCATGGCGTTGCGGGTGGCGTTTCGCATGCAATCGGGGCGACCCCAGCCGTTGTTCGCGCGAGCCAACCATCGCGCCTCGCTGGTGTGGCTTCTCGCCGGACTGTCCGGCTGGCTCCTCGTCACGGCGGCCCTCGAAGGGCCGGGGGCGGCGGAGTGGATCCTTCTGCACCCTGCGGCCGAGGCCCTGCGGGCCCTGGCAGCCGCTGCCGCGCTGGCCACCGTCATCCAGGCGTCGGGCCGCAGGTTCGGCTGGGCCCTGCTGACGGCGCTGGTGATCCCGCCGCTGTTCCTGCTCTTTCTGGATGTGACCTCGCAGGATGTCGGGCCGTTGGCGTTCGCCGGCCAGGGGCAAGCGGGCTATGCGATCTCGTGTGCCGGGGCCGCAATGGTCGGCACGATCCTTGTCTACCACCGCCGATGGCGATCGCGCCGCCTGGAGGCTGCAGGCCTCCTCGGCGCAGTGTCCTGCCCGCTGGGCTTCGCCGCCGTCAACCTGCTCCTTCCCGTGCCCGAGCCGATCTTCGAGGTCGTCCCCATGGCGGCGGTGGGCAGCGTGATGATGCTGGCCTGGGTGCTCGAAATCGATCGTCAGCCGCGATTGCTCTCCGAAGCAGGTGTGGGCTCCCTCGATCTGCTCGGTAACGGCGTGCTCATCGTGGACGATCGCCGTCTGGTGGTCGCCGCGTCGACGACCGCGCGCGAGATGCTGGGCCTGCCGGACGATCTTGGAGGGCTGAAGCAGGGCGGAGCGGTCCTGCCGAGCCAACTGGTGCCGCTGCTTGCCGACCCCGACGCCGCGCACGGTGAGTTCGCGATGTTGGCGGATGGCACCCGCCGACACTTCGAGGTCAGCATCTCGCCGCTGCGCGGCGATCGATGGCCCAGGGGCGCCCGTTCGCTGGCGCTGCGGGAGACCACCTCGACCCGGGAGATCGAGGATCGTCTCACGCGCCTCGCCTACTACGACAACCTCACCGGTCTCGCGAACCGGCGCCACTTCATGGACACGCTGGCAGCGGAGATCGAAAAGGCCGAGGCCGCCGGTTGCACCCTGGGCCTGCTCTACTTCGATCTCGACGGCTTCAAGGAGATCAACGACAACCTGGGTCACGCGGCCGGCGATGCCCTGCTGCGAGCGATTGCCCAACGGCTGCGACAGGAGCTTCGCAAGGCCCGTGCGAAGCCCGTCGTGCGGGAGATCGCCCGGATCGGTGGTGACGAGTTCGCGGTACTGCTCACCGAAAATGCCGACCCCGACGACGACCAGATCATCGCTGAACGGATCCTCCAGACCATCTGCAAACCGCTCTGGGTGGACGACCAGGACGTCTTCAACCGCGCCAGCATCGGTATCGCCCGTTTCCCGCGAGACGGCCGCAACCCCGAGGCGTTGATCAGTCGCGCGGATGCGGCCCTCTACTGCGCCAAGGCGCGCGGGGGCAACTGCTACGACCGCTTCCGCCCGGAGCAGGCGGAGGTGGCGCAGCGCACGGCCGAGACCAAGCAGCGCCTGGCGAGCGCCGTGGCCGCGGGCGAGTTGGATCTCCACTACCAGCCCAAGTTCGACCTCGCGAGTCAGGAGCTGGTCGGTTGCGAGGCGCTGCTGCGCTGGGACAGCGCCCATCTGGGCAAGGTGTCTCCTGCGCGCTTCATTCCGCTCTCCGAGGGCACCCCGCTGATCGCCGAGATCACCCGCTGGGTCGTGGCGGAGGCCTGCAGACAGATCGCCGCCTGGCAGGCGAACGACCTGGAGCTGGTCCCCGTTGCCATCAACGTGCCCGGGCCGGAGCTCTCCAACCCGGACTTCATCGAATGGGTGGTCAGCTCGCTTCGAGAGCACGAGGTGGACCCCGGCCTGCTCGAGATCGAGATCACCGAGCGCTCCTTCATCGACGATCTGGAGAGCGCTTCGGTCACTCTTCGCGAGCTGCGACGGATGGGCATCGCGATCGCGCTCGACGACTTCGGTACGGGCTACTCGGCGCTGGCCAGCCTGACCTCGCTGCCCCTTGACTCCGTGAAGCTCGACCGCGGCTTCATACGGGACATGCGCGACGACCCGGCCGTCCACGGGGTGATCCAGGCCGTCGTCTCGATGTGCCACAGCCTGGGGTTGAAGGTGGTGGCCGAGGGCATCGACGACCCGGCTCTCTCGGCTGCCCTGCTCGATCTCGGCTGTGACCAGGCCCAGGGCTTCGCCCTGGGTGAGCCAGTTCCCGCTACGGCCTTCGAGAACGGGCAATGGGAGCGCGAGTCGACATCGCACGAAACTGCCGAACCGCGAGCCTCGGCCAGCGAGAGCAACGATGACGATCTGCCGGGCTTCTCGGACTCAGAGCTTCCCGCGGTGGCCGGCGCCAAGCCGCAGCCGGGATCAGAAATCTCCCGCTACGCGTTGCTGATCGACGATGAGCAGGGCAGCCTCGGGCCCGTGGCCCTGCGACTGACCCGGCTGGGAGTCCTGGTGCTCTACACGCGCTTCCCGGACGAGGCGTTGTTGTTGGCGGGGCAGGAAAAGGGCCGCATCCGCAGTGTCGTCATCAGCCCCGCCACGCCGCTTGACTGCATCCGCAGAGCCATGCAGCGTCTGGCGGCGTCCGGCGCCGAAGAGGCACCGACCCTGGCGGTGGTCGGTTCCAGGCCCGACGAGGCGCGCTGCAGCGAGCTGCGAGCGGTGGGAGCCAACTGGGCACTCTGGGCTCCCCTCGACGACAGTGAGCTCCGCTTCGTGGTGAACTCGGCCATGGCACTGCCCTACGAGGTGGCCCGGCGGACGACGCCTCGGGCCCCGACGAGCCTGGTCGCCTCGGTGAGCGCCTCGGGCCGTCACGCCATCGGGAACCTCTCCTCGTTGAGTG
>JAAELW010000216.1 GCA_024226235.1 bacterium | reverse complement strand
TGCGCCGGCTCTGGCCGAAGTGGCGTCGAGCCTTGGTCCTGGTGCAGCCTGAGACCGTCGTCCGCTGGCATCGCCTCGGATTCCGGGCCTTCTGGCGATGGCGCTCGCGCCTACGGCGACCTGGACGCCCGAAGGTCGACCCCGAGGTGCGTGCACTGATTCGGCGCATGGCCCGCGAGAACAGCTGGGGCGCGCCGCGGATCCACGGCGAGCTGAAGCTACTCGGCTTCGACATCGCCGAGCGCACCATCTCCCGCTATCTCCCGAGACACCCTTCTCCACCGGACGCGATCGAGCGTTGGAAGGCTTTCCTCAAGCTCCACCAGAAGGAGCTCGTCGCGATGGACTTCTTCACCGTCCCGACCCTGAGCTTCGAGGTCCTCTACGTCCTCGTCTTCATCCAGCATCACCGGCGCCGCGTCATCCACTTCGCGATGACCGCACTGCCCACGCCCGAGTGGATCCTTCAGCAGCTGCGAGAGGCCTTCCCGTACGACGCCGCGCCGCGATTTCTCATCCTCGACCGAGACGGGCTCTTCGATCCGTCGGTCCTCAATTTCCTTCGGGCTCTGGCGATCACTCCGGTACGCACGGCACCTCGCAGTCCTTGGCAGAACGGAGTGGTCGAGCGGTGGATCGGATCCGTGCGGCGCGAGCTCCTGGATCACGTCGTGGTCTTCCACGAGCGTCACCTTCACCGGCTTCTGGCCGAGTACGTCGCCTACTACCTCGAGGATCGGCCGCATCTCGCACTCGAGAAGAACGCACCAGCTGGGCGTCCGGTGGAGCGGCCGCCGCAGGCCGATTCCAGGATCGTCGCCTTCCCTCGCGTCGGTGGGCTGCACCACCGATACGCTTGGCGCGCGGCTGCCTGAGCGCGGCAGCAGCACTCAAAACCTATCCAGCTGAAACACCGGATCGTCGAAAAGGCAGGAGGAGTATCGCCGCCGCCCGTGGCAAGCCTGCGCGAGCAGGTGCTCGGGCGGTTAGCCAGGGACGATCGGCAGCCCGGATCGAATATTGGCGAGGCACAGGCATGCGATTTCTGCGGTAGCGCAGAATCCGCGAATTCCCTCCCCGCCGGTCACTCCCTGTCGAAGCTGGAGAAGATCGCCGCGTCCAAGATGCACGGGAAGACACCAGCCTTCTCACAGAGAGCCTGGACGCCCGCGGAAACGAAGTCATAGTAGTGACGGTCCCCGAGGCCCTTCGCCGATAGCTTGACCGGGAATCCGAAGTCGTTCAGCCACTTGGTCAGCCTGCTATCGAGCGGGATCTCGAAGCGGGTGAGTCCGAGGTTCTGCAGGACGTTCCGAGACTGCTTGGGGCCGAATCCTTTGTACTCTCTGGCGATGAACTCGGCGGCTTGCTTCTCTGCCTGCTGGGTCCGAGCTCTCCGTACGTTCTCCAGAACTTCCCTCGTTTGCCTCCATAGGCCGTCGTTCATTTGCTCCAGGTTCGTCGAGATCATCTCTGCCAGGCGGTTCGCGAATCGGAGGCCAGCACGTCGAATCTCGGTCTCGGCGTATGACCGCAGGTCGTCCTGGGCGTTGCAGCGGTTGAAGGTCAAGGGGAAGGGTGAGCTTCGTAGGAGCCTGCTCACCTTGCCATCTGGCCCGGAGGGTTGCTGCGTGGTCACGAGGCCCATAATCAGCGCCCTCCAGAACCTCGCCTTGAATACAGGCTTCTCCCGTGGAGGGAGGTTGCGTGCTCGACGTTGCTCGACGAATGGCTCGTCTTCCTGTTCTCTCAGAAGATCCTTGACCCGTCGCACGTCCGCTGCGTAGATCCGCCAGGTGATTCTCACGTACTGTGCCTCGCTTTCAGATACCTCCTGGGCCACCTTCTACAACTTCGGCTCCGGCGGCGCCTCCCGCCCTCCGTCCGCGGTCCGCAACGCCTTGACCACCCGCTCGAACTGATCTTCGAACTTGGCGTTGTTCGACTCCCACCCAGTGAAGTCCGTAGCCAACCGAGACTTGACCTGTCGGGCCTTGCCGTTTTTCCACTCCCCGGAGAACAGGTAGCCGTCGAGGTTCAGCGGGATTAGCGACAGCACCTTCTCCCCCCGGTCCTTCATCAGCTTGCGCTCCTTCTCGAAGGCCGTGTCGATTTCGTTGT
>JAAELW010000215.1 GCA_024226235.1 bacterium | reverse complement strand
GGCGAGCCCGACTTGCGGGTGCAGCGAATCCCACAGCACCTGGGGAATCAGCCGCCAGATGTTCAGGCAGGGAATGACGACGCCGCGGTCTCGTCTGAGCTCGCGGGTCGCGCGATCAATCAGCGGGTGGTTGCCGGTGTGCCCGTTGAACACCACCAGCCGGGTCAGTCCGTGATCGAGGAAGTTGTCGCAGACGTCTCTGAACAGCCGCACGAAGGTGTCCGCCCGCAGCTGCACGCCACCGGGAATCGGGCGGAAGTAGTCGGCGTACCCAAACGGGACGGTCGGCGCAGCGAGCGCCCCGGCGCGTTCGGCCACCTGCGCCGCCAGGGCTTCGGTGAGCATCCAGTCGCCCATCGGGCACGCCGGCCCCTGCTCCTCCTGGGAGCCGAAGGGCAGCAGAACGACCGGATCCTCCGTCATGCGCTCGCGGAACTCGACGAACGTGAGATCCTTCAACAGGTGCTTTCGGGTCATAGCTTCCTCTGGGCTTCATCCAGATCGG
>JAAELW010000214.1 GCA_024226235.1 bacterium | reverse complement strand
TCTTAACTTTCTTTGCAGGCGATTCTCTCTCCGAGCCGAGCAAGCTGAGCCGTACCCGTTCCGAGGTGCAATCCGATTTGTCGTGCCCACAGGTAGTAGCGGTGTAGCGGGTAGTCCAGATCCACACCGATTCCGCCGTGAAGATGCTGGGCCGCAAAGGTCACGAATGCTCCGCCCACACTCGCCCAGTACTTCGCAATCGGCAGGATCTCGCTGACATCCTCATTCCGCGACAACAAGTGGATGGCCCGCCACAAAGTGACCTTCATCGCCTGCAGCTGAACATGGGCATCGGCAGCGCGTTGATGCACGGCCTGGAAACTCCCAATGGGCCGGTTGAACTGCTGTCGCTCCGTGGTGTATGCAGCTGTCATATCGAGAGCGCGCTCGGCCACGCCAAGCTGAGTTGCACAGAGCGAGAGGATCGCCCGCTCGTGAATCCACTCCATGATCTTCGCACCGCTTCCCGGTTCGCCCAGCAATTCGGCGTCCGGCACCCGGACGCTCTTCAGATGCAGGTGAGGGCGAAGCTGATCGTCCGTCGTTTCCACACGGTCGAGCTGCGCTCCTTCACATCTCGAATCGACCAGGAAGACCGAGAGTTCCCCTTCCTCCGTTGCTGCCGGCACCAGGATGCGCTGGGCCACATGACCGGCAGGCACGAGCGAACACCGGCCCTCCAGGCGCCAACCCGTTCCGTCATGCCGAGCGGTCACACCGTCGCCCGCCACCTGGGCGGTCGCGGCGCTGAGCATCGCATCCCCGCTCGCGACCCGCGGCAACCAGACAGCGCGGAGCTCATCGCTCCCGAATTCGTCGATCGCCAGTGCACCCAGCACGAGAGTCGGGTAGGCGGGCACGGGCGCGACCGTTCGCCCGATTTCCTGCTGTAGGAGAGCCAGCTCGGCCAGGCCGAAACCGGACCCACCGTGCTCATCGGAGATCGTCAACCCGAGCAGGTTGGCTTTCGCCAGCTCAGCCCACAGCTCCCGATCGATGCGATCCTCACTCGCTGTGACCGCCCTCAGGCGATCCTGGCTCAACTGGTCGGAGAGGATCTCCCGAGCAAGCCCGCGCAGCGCCTCTTGATCTTCCGAATGGGAGAAGTCCATCCCCTACTCCTTGTAGTGGGGCATACCGAGCCCCGCCATCGCGATGATGTCTCGCTGCACCTCGTTGGTGCCCCCACCGAACGTGAGGATCAGTGCCGAACGATAGGCGCGCTCGACCTTGCCGCGCAGGATCACTCCCGGCGATCCGTTTCGGATCGTCCCCTCCTCGCCCAGCACCTCCATCAACAGATGATGGCCTGCGACATTGAACTCGCTCGCAAAGACCTTGACTGTCGATGCCATTGAGGGATGCAGACCACCCTGGGTGATGTCCCAGGCCTGCTTCCAATTCAGCAGCTTCAATACTTCGAGATTGGCCTTGAATTCTGCCAGACGAAGCTGAACCCAGGGCTTGTCGACCACCTTGCCACCATCGGGGTGGTCGGCCTTCTTTGCCCAACGGACGACCTCGCTGTACGTGACTGCCATCGGGCCATAGTTGAAGAGCGAAACGCGTTCGTGATTCAACTGACTCGTAATCAACGACCAACCCTGGTTCTCGACTCCCACCAGGTTTTCGACAGGGACCCGAACGTCTTCGTAGTAGGTGACGTTGGTTCGCACACCGCAGACAGTCCAGATCGGCGTGATCTTCACTCCCGGCGCATCCAGCGGAACGACCAGCATCGAAATGCCGCGGTGCTTGGGCGCATCGGGATCGGTACGAACCGCCAGCCAGACGTAGTCGGAGTGGTCTGCCAGACTCGTGAAGACCTTCTGGCCATTGATGACGTATTCATCGCCTTCGCGGACTGCACGGGTCTTCAGCGCCGCCAGGTCGGTTCCGGCATCGGGCTCGGAGTAACCCACCGCGAAGAGCAGCTCGCCGGCCAGAATCCGGGGCAGAAACCGCTTCTTGAGCTCGTCGTTCCCGTATTTCATCAGCGTCGGACCGACCGTACTGAGCGTCAGGAAGGGCAGGGGGAAACCTGTGCGCTGGATCTCTTCGGCGAAGATGTACTGCTCGATCGCCGAGCGATCCTGCCCTCCGTAGGCCTCCGGCCAGCCGATACCGAGCCATCCATCCTTGCCCATCCGGCGCATCACCCGCCGGAACTCGGGGCCTCCGCCCTCGGAACCACGGATCTCCTCCATCACCTCCGGGGTCACGAGCTTTTCAAAATAGGCTCGCAGCTCCCCCTGCAGTTTCTTCTGCTCGTCGGTCAGATCGACGTACATCGGTCGGATGGCTCCATGATCGGCGCCCAGGACAGGGGCGCCTTGAGGGAGATTGAAACGTGTTCTAATTTTGGCCCTTCTGCGGCGAGGTGTCACCCTTTGGACTTCAACGATTCCGATTCCGAGGCGGCCTTTCGAGCCGAGGCGATCGCGTTCCTCGATCAGTGGACCCCCAAAGAGTTCGGCAGCTACACGTCCGGGGACGACCAGGAGAAGGTCTTCCATCAGCACCTGGCCTGGCAGAAGACCCTCGCCGCGCACGGCTGGGGTGCCATCACCTGGCCTGAGGCCCATGGCGGGGCTGGCAAGGGCCCGATCGAACAGATCATCTGGAATGAAGAGTTGAGCAGGCGGGGCGTCGGCCACTCGATGCTCGCTGTCGGTATCGGCATGGTCGGACCGACCCTGATTGCCCACGGCACACCGGAACAGCAACAGCGTTTCCTGCAACCGCTGCTCCGGGCGGACGAGACCTGGTGCCAGTTGTTCAGTGAGCCCGGTGCCGGCTCGGATCTGGCTGGCCTGGCAACCCGGGCAGTGCGGGACGGCGACGATTGGATCATCAGTGGCCAGAAG
Source organism: bacterium (assembly GCA_024226235.1). GTDB lineage: Bacteria > Myxococcota_A > UBA9160 > UBA9160 > UBA6930. The sequence goes on along the minus strand of JAAELW010000214.1, from coordinate 29,104 downwards.
ACCTGGTGCTCCGGTGCACAACACAATCACTTCGGCATTCTGATCGCGCGTACGGATCCAAGCGTTCCGAAGCACAAGGGAATCACCTATTTCCTGCTCGACATGAGCTCTCCGGGTATCGAGGTGCGCCCGCTGATCGAGATGACCGGTGATTCCCATTTCAATGAGGTCTTCTTGGACGAAGTTCGCGTGCCGGATGCGGCACGCCTCGGCCCGGTGGACGGAGGATGGGGCGTCGCCCAGACCACGTTGATGAACGAGCGTATTGCGATGGGCGGGTTGTCGAACCTGCTGCGCTTCGATGATCTCCTGGCCCTGGTAGTCAGTGAGAGCGACGGCGCGCCTAGCGAGGCGCAACGTGTAGAGCTGGCGCATGTGTACTCACAGCTCCGCTGCCTGGAACTCTTGAATGCACGCATCGTCTCGAAGCTAGGCCGCGGCGTGATCCCGACTGCTGAATCTTCAGTGATGAAGCTTGCGCTCGCCAGCATGATGACGAAGGCCAATGCCCTGGCGATGCGTGCCCTCGGGACGAAGGCCCTGCTACGCCCGGGCTACTGGCAGAATGAGTACCTGTTCGCGCCGGCTTTCCATATTGCCGGTGGCACGAGCGAGGTCCAGAAGAACGTCTGCGCGGAACGCGTGCTCGGCCTTCCTCGCGAAGGCCCGGATGATCGCAACACGCCTTTCGACCAGCTTCCGCGCAATTGAAGGGTCGTCCCAGGGAGCCAGGCTTTCACCCAAGACCGTGAGATTGCAGACCGGATCGCAGTCGACGGTCCGCTCACGGTGGAAGCAATCGATTCGGAGTTCAACAGCATCGTGGCTCGAATCGGGTATCCGCTCGTGCGCTGAGATCATATCGCTCTGGGCGGGTTTCCAGCTTCTCCGTCTCTGGTGGCGTACAGGCTAGACCCCGGAGCTGTTGGTGGGTTCGACCCTGCTGGATGCTGGCATGGGCATGGTGAACGCAGCTTGCCTGGTCCTTGCGTGCCATCCGGAACCATCCGCCTAAACCTTGTCCGCAATTATCCGATATGCCTCCCATGGACTCTCGGCCTCGAAACCATCCGCCGGCTTCGGAACCGGGACGAAGCAGAGTCAGCGTTGCGGTTGACGCACCCGATCAGGCGTTTGCACCGGGTGTTCTGACGGCCTTGCTCCGTCTCGGCTACGACCTGGTCTCCATCCCTGGAGCCGATCGCCAGGATGACTGCAAGGAATCGCCAGCGGCGCAGTTGATGATCGTCGACGATCGGCGGACCGCCACGATGCTCCACCCCTCGACCCGGCTCCCGATGATCCTGCTGACCGGAGCGCAGAGACACTCAAGATCCCAAACCGACGAGGTGGACGATTCCACAGTCGGATTCGTGCAAAGACGCGCCAGCTTGGGAGCCCTCTACGAACTGCTTCAAACCACTCTCGAGACCTGCCCACGCAGTGTACCGCGGGTCGAAGATGCGCTACCCGCCCGAGCAACCAAAGGTCAGGAAAGTTTCATCGGTGCGATCCGCTCGATCTCGGAAAAGGGCTGTCTGCTCCAGAGTTCGGAAGCACTGACAGAGGATCAACCCGTCGAAGTCTGCTTCCCGTTGGCAGATCTGGGTCTGGTGCAGATCGTCGCCCAACCGAGTTACCAAGCGGGTGATTGCACGGGCCTCGTCTTCGATGAAGACACTCCCGAGGCGACGAGGCGCGCACTCTCGGACTACGTAGAGAATCGGCTCACCGGTTGACCCTGGGCCGTCGGCAGGGGCCCGGCATCCCTGTGCGCGGCCCGGACCTTCAAGCCCCGAGGATGGTCGCCAATCTGAGCCGATGCTCATCGGCATCGCCGAGTAGGACGTTGTTGGCCGTCGCGCGCTTGTAGTAGAGATGGGCATCGTGTTCCCACGTGAAACCGATCCCACCGTGGATCTGGATGTTCTCCCTGGCCGCGCGATGGAATGCATCGGCACAGGTGGCCTTGGCCAGAGAGGCCGCGCGAAACAGATCGTCGCCACCTTCGTCTGCAACCCACCAGGCCCAATAGGCGGCCGAGCGGGCCATCTCGAGATCCAGCAGCACTTCGGCGGCCTTGTGCTTCACCGCCTGGAAGCTGCCTATCGGTCGACCGAACTGAACTCGTTGCTTGGCGTATTCGACAGCGGTTTCGAGGCAGTGAGCAGCACCGCCTACCATCTCAGCTGCGAGTGCAATCGCTCCCTGGGCAAGTGTCTTGGCGAGAGCATCTCCTGCTTCACTGGGAACGCCGAGCACGTGGGCGTGGGCGCCATCGAATTCGACCCGTGCCAGGCGCCGCGTCATGTCCAGAGGCTTCTCGGGAATTCGCTTCACGCCACTGCCCGCTCCATCGACAGTGCAGAGGATCAGGCCGTCGGCACCGATGCTGCCGGGAAGGCGCGCAGCAACGATCAGGAGATCTTCCGCAACTCCGTCCAGGACCAACTCCTTCACTCCCGAAATTCTGTAGCCATCGCCATCGGGTAAAGCCTCGAGTTGGGTCAGCGTGGGATCCCAACAACCTCCCGACTCCACCAGGGCCAGCGTCGCAATGCACTCCCCATCGGCCAGGTGGGGCAGCAGCGCTGCCTGCTGATCACGCGTACCCGCATTCAAGATCGTGGCGGTAGCCAACACACTGCTCGCAAAGAAGGGTGACGGCAGGAGCGCCCGCCCCATCTCCTCGAGCACGATGCCCAGCTCCAGGAAGCCGAAACCCTGACCACCCAGGCTCTCGGGCACATGCACACCCTGAAGCCCCAGATTCTCTGCCATCTGCTTCCAAAGCGTTCGGTCAAAACCCTCCGAGCTCTCGGACATCCTGCGAATCTCGACCCCGGCCGCGTTTTCCTCGAAGAAGCGTCTCAGTACCTCCCGAAACTCGTCCTGCTCTTCCGAAAACGCGAAATCCATCTCACCCGTCCTCGAGCGCGACACCGGGGACGCTCCTCAGCGCCACAAGCAACATCCTATTGCGTTCGTGGCGTTGAGGAGCGTCCCCTCTGTTGCGGTTAGGGCTTTCTGTTGTCGACGATCCAGGTGGAGAAGTATTGGGAGCCGCCGCCGTAGGCGTGACCGAGGGCTTTTCGAGCTCCGTCGATCTGGTGTTCTCCCGCCATGCCGCGTACCTGGAGGGCCGCTTCGGCGAAGCGGATCATTCCGGAGGCGCCGATCGGGTTCGAGGAGAGCACTCCGCCGGACATGTTCACAGGGAGATCTCCATCCAGCGCAGTCGAACCTTCGTAGGTCATCTTCCATCCCTCGTTGATGGGAGCGAATAGCATTCCCTCCATCCACATCGGCTCGAACCAGCTGAACGGGACATAGATTTCAGCGCAATCGATCTCGCTGCGTGGATTCTGGATGCCGGCCTTCTTGTAGAGGGAAGCGGCATTGTCCAGGGTCGCCCGTGGCATCACCTGATCTCGGCCGGAGAACATCGTCGGCTCACTTCGCATCTCGGTGGCGTGGATCCATGCCGCGGGTCTTGTGCTGTCGGTGGCGATGGATTCCTTGGCCATCACCATCGCGCAGGCTCCATCCGAGGAGGGACACGTCTCGAGGTAGCGGATCGGATCCCACAGCATCGGAGAATCTGCCACCATGTCGAAGCTGATGTCTTCGAGCTGCAGGTGGGCGAGCGGGTTCTTGAGTGCGTTCTGCCGATCTTTCACCGCAACCCGGATGCCCGTGTCCTCCGGTGCGCCGGAACGTCGGATGTATCCGCGCACCAGAGGTGCGAAATAGCCACCAGCGCCGGCCACGGTTGCCACCGAGAAGGGCATCGAAATCGTCAGCGCCCAGGTCGCATTCGATTCGGATTGCTTCTCGTAGGCCACCGTCAGCACCCGGTCGTGGATTCCCGACTGCACGAGACTCGCGGCGACGATGGCTGTCGAGCCGCCGACACTGCCTGCGGTATGAACGCGCAGCATCGGCTTGTAGGCGCCACCGATTGCGTCGTTCAAGAACAGCTCGGGCATCATCACACCCTCGAACATGTCGGGGGCCTTGCCGATCACCACAGCATCGATATCTGCCCAGGTGCAGTCCGCATCCTCGAGGGCGCGCTCGGCGGCTTCGCGGAGCAGCCCAGGCATCGAGAGCTCCTGGCGCTTGGCCGCATACTGCGTCTGACCGATTCCAATGACTCCGCATAGCTCTGCCATGACTCAGCCCTCCAGTACGCAGACGAGGTTCTGTTGCAGACAAGGCCCGGACGTGGCGTGGGCCACAGCGCGATCGGCGCTGCCGTCCCATACCCTCCGCGCCGCCTCGCCGATGCGGGAGAGACCCACCGCCATGATCGGATTGCCAGCGAGCGCCCCGCCGGACGGGTTGACTCTCGTTTCAGTTCCGAGCCCGAGCGCGCGCTCCACGAGGATCTCCTGATGGGTGAAGGGTGCCGAGAGTTCGGCGACGTCCACCTTGCCCGCACCCAGGCCTGCCTTCTCCGCTGCGATCTCCACGCTTCGCGATCGGGTCAGATCCCGAACACCCAGATCCTGGGGTTCGCAGATGTGCTCGATGCCGCGAATCCAGGCCGGCCGCTTGCAGAGCTGCTTCGCCCGGTCGCCAGCCGCAAGCAGGACCGCCGACGCTCCATCCGAAATCGGCGAGCAATCGTGTTTCCGCAGTGGGGAGACCAGATAGGGATCGGCCAGGATCTGGTCGACACCGAAATCTCCCTTTACCTGGGCGAAGGGGTTCTCCTTGGCATGGGCCCGATCCCGCACGGCAACCTCGGCCATGTCACGTTCGCTGAGCAATCCGCCATCGAGGAGCAGTCGCGCCTGCAGCGCGGCAATGCTGACTGCGTCCGGCCAGAGCGGCATCACCGAATACGGATCGAGCTGCAGTGCCATCGTCAGGGGAAGGTCGCCCATCGAGGGTTTGCCGAAGCCGTAAACGAGCGCCAGATCGGCATAGCCCATCTGGATCTTCACCCAGGCTTCGTAGAGGGCCCACGCCCCATCCATCTCGACGTGGCTCTCGCATACCGGAGGCCACGCACCCACTGCATCGAGCCCGCTCACGAACGCAAATGACTGACCGGCCAGATAATCGCTGGAGCCGGAGCAGACAAAATCCAGATCCTCGTTGGTGATGCCCGCGTTTGTCCGCAGCTCGTGGATCACCGGAATCAGGATTTCGACCTCATTGCGGTCCGCTTCGCGGCGCTTCGAAAGTGACTGACTGAAGGCGACGACGGCGACGTCTCGCATCAGATGTGCTCCTTGTAGCTGTCGTAGGGCGCGTCCGGCTCGTCCTGCGGAACGAAGTAGAGGATGTTGCCGACAGAGCTCTCCCACTCTTCTTCGGGCTTCCACTTCGCCTTGAGGCGCATCCCCATGTGGACGTCCTCGAGTGCGCACTCTCCAAGCACGTGCATCATCACGGTATCCGCGCCATCCAACAGCACCTGAATGGTCACATAGGGAAGATCGAGCGGGATGTTCTCCGATGGAATGCGCACGATCGAGTAGGTCACGAGCGTCCCGACATCCGGAAGTTCGACGCTTCCGTCGTCCGCCATCGGCACACCGTGCTGAGGGCAGCAGCCACGGGTCGGGAAGTAGACCCTCCCATCCACCGGGCATCGTTGCCCCAGTAGCTTTCCCCGCTTGATGGCGCGCAGGAAACGCGATGCCGATTCACCGGCCGTGTATTGGTACTCGAGCTCGACCGGAAGACGAAGGACCTCGATGGGCTCGTTCGCTTCTTCGCTCAATTTGCGTCCTCCCTCGAATTCTTGCTTTCTGGAACGAATGAGAGATCGGTGATGGCACCCGTTGCCTGATCGGACCAGGCCGCGACGACCCGCATGCCCGTATTCATCGCGCTCTCCTCCTTCGCATCGACGACATGCAGGAAGGATGTGTCCGCGCCGTCGAGTTGGATCAATGCGTAGGCAAAGGCACGATCCAGGGGCTGTTGCCGTCGCGGTTCCGATACCCAGGCCCAGCTCTTCACCACGCCACCTGGACCTACAGGAGTGAGCTCATCCAAAGCGGCAGAAGTATCGGGATCGTATTCCTTGGGCGGAACGATCACCGTGCCGTCGGCGCGTCTTGCGCCGAGGATTTTCCGATCCCGGATACCCGTGAAGAAGCGACTCAGCACTGGACCCAACGACCGCTTGTAACCGTACTCGAGCTTGTGGGACGTGGTGAGGGAATGTTCTCTGGGCGAGCTCATTTGGAGCCTCCTAGCATCAGGTCAATGGCCTGGCTCATGCGGTCGGCGACGACATCGGAGCCATGCAAGCCGCTCGACCAACCGAGCAGGGCCGCAAACCATACGTGATTCAACATCAGGGCGATCGACTGCTCACGGGCGGTGCCGATCGGTTCACTCAATGGCAGCGAAAGGTCCGGCTTTTCGCCACGCAATGCGGCGATGATCATCCGCCCGATGCGAAGATGGAAGCCGGCCTGCTGGATCGCAGTCGCCCGATCCGAGCCAGCAATCGCACGCAGCACTGCGCGGGCGAAGTCGGGCCTGCGGGTGAAGGTTCCCGTCGCCCGAGCGAAGAAATCCGCAACCCTGCCTGGCGGTGTTTCGCCCCGCGGCGGATCGTCGACCATCAGACGTTCGAGCCCCTCGTTGCCTTCGTTCACCGCGTAGAGGAGGATGGCCTCCTTGCTGGGGAAGTACTTGTAGAGCGTGCCGAGTGCGACATCAGAGGTCTCTGCGACATCCCGAAGCCGTACTGCTTCGAAACCTCCCTGCTCGGCCAGGCCGATCGCGGCATCCACGATGCGTCGAATTCGACGTAGCTGACTGGCGGCCAGGCCAGAAGCTGCAATCGGCGGTGTGGTCTCAGGAGAACTCAACTCTCAAATTAGAACACGTTTCATTTCGATTGTCCACTTTGAATCCACTGCAGAAACCATGAGTTACGAGGTTTCATCCCTGCACCCTTCGGCGAAGAAGCGGTCGAGGAGCTCTCGCTCCTCGGTGCGCAGGTAGCTGAAGTTCTCGCCTCGATCGGTGAACTCCCAGTACTGGGCCCGCGTCTCGAGAGCCAGTTCACGCCGGATGTCCGCCAGCAGATCTTGAGATTCGTTTGCCATGTCCCGCCGGATCAACTGGGCATGCTCTTCATCTCCCCGAGCGAGGAAGAAGACCCCGAGTTGGACCTGGGCCCGGCGCACTCCGCGTAGCTTGCCGCCACTGACTTGCACCGCCAACTCGTCGACCGCCAGCAGCCGCCCGAGCAATTCATCGACACTATCCGGTGTGTATTCGACAGCCTGTTTGAGGAGCTGCACCAGATCGTAGGCGACCACCTCGACGAGGAAGGGTTGGCCCCTCTCCTGGCCTAGCTGACCGTACTCGACCAGATGGTCGACCACCTCCAGGACGATCTCCTCCCGCCCGACTCGCTGGGCGATCCCGGCAAAGCTCCGGTACTGGTCGAGAATGAAGTAGGCAGAGCGGAGATCGCTCGCGTTCACTGCCGCACGAAGCAGGCTGTTGAATGCGCGGATCACCTGGACGATTGCACCCCCATCCGACCCGCGAAGCGCCGTCTCCCCGACCCGACACACCTCGAGTGCGATCCGATCGCATAGCTCGCGGGCCTCGCCCAGGGCTCGAATGAAGAGGCCGTGCAGTTGACGCAACACCTTGTACTCGAGCCAACTCCGCTGCTCGAGGATTCTCTCCAGAGAGGAACTCGCCAACGATACGAAATCAGGGTCCTTTGAAATCACACTCTCGGAGGGCACGAACCAGTCTGCCGGGAGCTCGTGCTTACCGCTGGAATAGCGACGGATGAGACTTCCCAGAGCATCGATCGCCGCCATGCCGATTCCACGGTCGCCATGTGCCATGGCCCCGCGCGCCACGTCCTCGAGCTCATCGACCGCTTCGATCACTCCTTCGCGACATGCGTCGACCCTCGCTCCGTCTGCCCGCTCGATGGCCCGAAGCGCGCTATCGCGGAGGCGTGCGATCACATTCGGCGGGGAAAGGAATGAGAATACGAAAGCGAAGTAGGGAAGCAGCACCAACAGACAGAGTGTGACGAGCCCCATCGAGATGACGAGCCCGGCGTAGGTCCATGAACCGCCCGCTGCCAGCTCACCCCCAAATGTGGCGCCCACCCAGAGACACTGGATCGTGGTGATCACGAACAGGGTCATCACCGCGATGTTCAGGGGTTCGCGAACGAAGAGCTGGGTGATGCGATGGGTGTACCGGTTCGCTGCCAGTTCGACGACGATGGCCACGACGGTGATGGCGATGGCCAGGACACCAGCCACCACTTCGGCGGCGTTGGAGAGTGTATCGAGGGCAGCACCGGGGTGAAGCCGACTGAGCCAGGCCAGAGGATGAAGCAGCAGATCCAGCGCACCCTCGGCGGCCAGGATCACCCCAAAGAGCAGCAGAGCAAGGAGCGAAAGCGCGACAAAGAAAACCAGGACCGGTCCCACGGGCGAGCTCATTCTCTGAACCATGGTGTGCCTAGTGCATCTCTTCGGGAGTCGTCTTCTCCGTGAAGTCCCTGGCGACCAGCGCCAGCCAACTGCGCGGCATGATCCGGAATGCGAGGTTTGCCCTCAGCCAGTTGAACCAGCCGGAGATGACCGACGGCTGGAAGCCGAGCGCATCGAGCGCCACCTCCACGACTCGTTCAGGGGGCTCACCGGCATGGGGAAGCCCCCCTGCCGCTTCCACGAACTCGCTTTCGGTCGCACCGGGCAAGAGCGCCAGCACGTCGACTCCTGTTCCCTGCAGCTCTCCCCACAGACCCTCGGCCAGCAGGTTGTCGAAGCTCTTCGTCGCGCTGTAGAGTGCGTGCAGCGGAAGCGGCTGGGAACCGGCAACCGAGCCGGTGAAGATGACTGCACCCCGACCACGCTCGCGCATTCCCGGTAGAAGCTCGGCGGCCAGCGCGACGGGTGCTGCGCAATTGAGCTGGACCATCTGTGAGAGCCGATCCCGATCCTGCTTGTCGAAACGACCCGTGTAGCCGAAGCCCGCGTTGTTCACGAGCATTCCGATCTCGAGATCGGCAACCTGGGAGAGCAACAACTCGACGCCAGTGGCGGTGGACAGATCGACCGGGACCGTGCGGAAATCCACCCCGTGGTCTCGTGCGATCTCCTCGCCCAATTCTTTTAGACGATCTTCCCGCCGTGCGGCGAGCACACAGGAAACGCCCTCCCGGGCCAGGGCCCTTGCGAACTCACTGCCGATACCGGCGGATGCACCTGTCACCAATGCCCAATCCCCATAGCGCTCACACAGCGGCTTGCGCTTCTTGTCGCGGAAGAGATCCCGGGCGTTCCATAGACCGAGGGTTGGAAGCATGAAGGCAGCCCCCGCCACGAGGCCAATGACCCAAGAGCCTGCAGCCTCCTGGTACAGCATCGGCCAGATCAGCATCGAGAGGGCGACCTGTCCGGAGTAGACCGCGGCCCATGGCCACATCCACGAGTGAAGTCGCCAAAAACCGACCATGCCCGCCGCGTAGACGAACCAATGGGGTATCTCCAGCGCCTTGGCCCACACACCATGAAAGCGGACGCCGAACCAGACTTCTTCGTCGACGGCAATCGGTTTCACGAACAGATCCCAAGGTACGTAGATCAGCGCCATGAACGCGCAGAAGAGCATCAGCGCATTCATCCAACCGGGACGCCGTGAAAGATGATGTCGGATCCAGGAACCCATGGACTTCTCCGCGAAAGGGACTGTGAAAGGGTAGCCCGCCCGCAGAAGGTCGGGAATCAGCGGCGCCCGGCCTCGAACGAACTCTCTAGATGCTCGCATTGGTTGCCGAGCCCCGTCGTCTTCACCACGCCATCGGGCTCGGGTTGGTGATGACCAGCGACTCCCTCAGTCCGCCTCGCGCTTGCGGGCGCTGTTGGCCAGCGACTGATCGATTGCGCTGTAGAGGATGGCCAACATACCCGTCGCAAGAGGAATCATCCCAACATCCATGCGTGTGAGCTCACGCGGAACCACCGGGGCCAGCAGCATGACCAGCCCCGCGATCAGCACCACATTGCGAACCACCAGGGAGCCTCCGAGCGGGCGCGGGCCACCGGATACGGCGCAGCCGCAATCGATCTCGCGCCGCCCACGAATCAGGTTCAACGCGATCGCTCCGGTGTAGAGGACGAGTAGCGAGGCTCCGGCCGCCGCGCCGATCCTTGCCGAAGCAGGCACGACAAGCGCCACGGCCACCGCGAGCTCCAGCCACAGCAGCCCCCGCGCAGCGACCGGAACGATGCCGGCGGGAAGCAAGCGGTAGCCCGCCAACGCGGATTGGAAATCTGCCGGGCTGCGGAACTTGTGCGCCGCCACGGATCCGAAGAGCAGTGCCCCTCCCAGCCTAAGCAGATGATGAACGATCGGATCAACCGGACTCATTCCGCGCCTCCGATCTTCCAGTCAACGCCTGGCTCCGCGAGAAGGATGCCCAGCAGGGTTGCCACAGCCGACGATCTCTTGGATACCATGCTTCCACTCAACCATGGACGGCAGAGCAGCGCAACTGGGCGAGTTGGAGTGCCGCCGCGCTACCCCATGGGCAGCATGAAGCCGTCGTCGACGGGCTTCTTTCCTTCGAAGAAGCTGCCGAGCACCTCGTCCAATCCCTCGATCGTCCACGGGTCCTGGTTCTCGTGGTCGAGTGCCGCTTGTGGCTGCTCGTAGACGCGAATGTGCTTGCCCCAGATCTGCAGCAGCTGCCCGGACACGTGTGCCGCCTGCGGCGATGAGATCCATGCCACCAACGGCCCGATGTGCTCGGGGGCGAAGGTGTCGAACCCGTCTTCGGGCTTCTCGAAGATACCTGCCCACGGCCCGCTCATGGTCATGCGGGTCCGGGCGCGAGGCAGAATGACATTCGCAGTAGCACCCAGGCGCTGGCATTCGCGCGCTGCCGACATCGTGAGATAGGCGATGCCCGCCTTCGCTGCAGCATAGTTGGGCTGGCCCAGATTCCCCATCAGGAATGAATCCGACGCGGTGCTGATCAGCCGACCATAGAGCGGCTCACCTCCCTGGGCTTTCGACTTCTCACGCCAATAGGCCATCGTGTGCTTGATCATCGCGAAGTGGCCCTTCATGTGGACCCGGATCACCGAGTCCCACATCTCTTCGGTCATCTTCACGATCATCCCGTCGCGGGAAAAACCCGCATTGTTCACGAGGATGTTCAGATCGCCGAAGGTATCGACCGCAGTCTGGACGATTCGTTGCGCATCATCCCAGTTGGCGACATCGCCGAAAGCAGCAACGGCCTTGGCACCGAGTTCCTCGATTTCCTGCACCACGGATTGAGCGAGTTCTTCGCTCGCGCCCGAGCCATCGGGTTGGGTACCGAGATCGTTGACGACCACGCTGGCACCGAGACGCGCCAGCTCGAGTGATTCGATCCGGCCGAGCCCCTGCCCAGCACCTGTGACGATCGCGACCTTTCCGTCGAGGATTCCCATTTCTGTCTCCCGTTCGTTCGCCTAGAGGCGTTCTATGATGGTGGCTGTGCCGACGGCCGAGCCGCAGCACATGGTGATGAAGGCCGTGCTCTTGTCCTGGCGCTCCAACTCGTGGAGTGCGGTAACGAGCAGCCGTGAGCCGGTACAACCCACAGGATGGCCCAACGCGATCGCGCCCCCGTTCACATTGACCTTGTCGGGATCGATCTGCGGGAAGCTCTTCAACCACGCCAGCATGACCGCTGCAAAGGCCTCGTTGCATTCGAACAGATCGATGTCGGAGAGTGAGACTCCCGACCGCTTCAGGATTTTGTGTGTGGCGTCGATCGGCCCCTCCAGGAGGGTTGTCGGGTCACAACCGGTGACCACGTCATGCAGGATCCTCGCCCGGGGACGGAGCCCCAGTTCCTTGGCCCGCTCTGGGGTCATGTAGAGGAGGCCCGCCGCACCGTCGGATACCTGCGAGGAAGTTCCCGCGGTGTGGATGCCGCCCTCTTGCACGGGCTTCAGTGCCTGGAGACCTTCGAGGGTCGTGTCGCGAAGACCCTGGTCTGTCGTGACCATCCTCTTCTCGCCCGTCGGCGCCCCATCCTCACCGAGCACCGGCGCCTCGACTGGCAGGATCTCCCGATCGAAGCGCCCCTCCTGCCAGGCCTGCTTCGCGAGCGTCTGGCTGCGAAGGCCAAGAGCGTCCGTATCGTCTCGCGTGATGCCGTGCTTCTCCGCGATCCGCTCGACACCGATGAACTGCGACATCGGCTCCTCCCATGGAAACCCCTCCGGGAGGAAGAAGCCGGGGCCGTTCATCACGTTCATGCCCAGGCCCACATGACTCATCTGTTCGACGCCGCAGGCGATACCGACATCGATCGACCCGGTCTTCACCAGCGCACTCACCAGATTGTTCGCCTGCTGACCCGAGCCACATTGCACATCGATCGTGGTGCCAGCAGTCGAGTAGTCATCGGGCGTAACCGATAGCCAGGCGTGGCGGGCGATGTTGTTCGACTGCTCGCCTGCTTGCGTGACGCATCCACCTATGATCTGGTCCACATCCCGAGGTTCGATTCCCGCCTTTTCGATCAGGCCATGCTGAAGCCCTCCTAGCAACTGGGCGGGGTGGAGCCCCGAGAGATCTCCCTTGCCCATTTTCCCGCGGGCAATCGGCGTCCGCAACGCCTCGACGATGACGGCTTCCGGCATTCTATTCTCCTCGCTCATGCCGCTACGACGCGGCAACTTAACAAATGGAACCGGCCCCTTGCTTAACTTCCTTGGTTAGCTTTGGTGGCCTAGGATCATTGCGCTGGTGGGGACGCCGACGCCGGCGGTTACCAACACGTGGTCGTTCTTGGCGGGCTGGTTGGTGGAGGTGCCGCGGATCAGCCGTGTGCCTTCGACGATGCCGTTCACTCCGTGGATGTAGGCTTCGGAGAGCTGGCCGCCGTGGGTGTTGGTCGGCAGGCGGCCACCATCGGCCCGCAGCGCGCCATCCTTCACGAAGTCCTTGGCCTCACCGGGGCCACAGAAACCGAAGCTCTCGAGTTGCATCAACACGATCGAGCTGAACGCGTCGTAGATGATCGCGGCGTCGATGTCGTCGGGGCCCAGACCGGCCATTCCGTACATCTGCTTTGCGACAAGTTCCATTTCCGGGATGTTGGAGATCTGGGGTCGATAGAAGCTCGTCATCTGCTCCTGATCGTCGCCGGAGGCCTGGGCCACACCCCGGATCAGCGCTGCGGGCTGAGCCAGGTCCTTCGCACGCTCGGGTGTGGTGATGACCACGGCACAACCGCCGTCGGTCTCCTGACAGCAGTCATACAGGCGCAGCGGCTCGCAAATCCAGCGCGCATTCATGTACTCGTCCATCGTCAGCGGGCGCTCGTGGAAGAATGCGGCCGGGTTGTTCACCGCGTGGTCACGGGTGGCAATCGCCACTTCGGCCAGATCTTCGGGCTTGGCACCGAAGTCGTGCATGTAGCGCTGGGTGAACATTGCCACCCAGCTGGCCGGTGTGAGCAGACCCCATGGCATGTACCAGCTCCAGTGAACGAGGTCAGAGGTGACCACGGTTCCCGACACGCCGTCGCTATACCGCTGCCCCGAGCGCCCGTTCAATGCGCGATAGACGACGACATATTTGGCTGCGCCAGTCGCCACGGCCATGGCTGCCTGATGAACGACTCCAATTGCAGCACCGCCTCCGTAGCCGATCTTGCTGAAGAAGGTCAGATCCCCACACCCGACGGAACGCGCGACTTCGATTTCGTCGTTCGTGTCGAGCACGAATGTAGTCATGCCGTCGATGTCATCCGGTTCGAGTCCTGCATCCAGGATCGCCTTGCGAACCGCCTCGGACGCCAATGCCAACTCCGAGACACCGGAGTTCTTCGTGTACTTCGTCTCGCCGATGCCGACGATCGCAGCCTGATCGTGAAGCGTCCCCGTCATTCCCGAGCTCCTGTGGGCAGGGTCACTCTCACCGTGCCTTCAACGTGGTTGCCCCACGAGTTCTTGCCGACCACTTCGACCACGACCGTTCCATCGTCTGCCTTCTCGAGCACCTTGCCGCGCATCTTCATCGTGTCACCCGGCAGGTTTGGCGCACCGAGCTTGATCGCAACACCCTGGATTCGTGCATCGATGCCGGCCCAATCCGTGACGTAGCGACCCACGTAGCCGTTCGTCGTCAGGATGTTCATGAACACATCGCCCATGCCCTGAGCGTTGGCAGCAGACCGGTCATGGTGGACCGGCGTGAAGTCACGAGAGGCGAGCGCGCCGCCCACGATGATCGCCGTCGTGAGCGGAACATCGAGTGCGGGAAGCTCGTCGCCAATACTGACATCTGAATGACAGAGAGAAGTGCTCATGCGGATTTCTCCATTCCTCTTCGCGCCAGATCGCGTCCGAGCCATGCGAGCTGCGGCGAGGCCGATCCCAGTTGGAGTTCGAGGGCCCGAGCCCAGAGGAAGTACCGCTGGATCGGGTAGTCCACGTCCGAGCCGATGCCGCCGTGAAGATGGACGCTGGCCTTCGCAACACGCGAGCCCGCTTCGGAGGCCCAGTATTTTGCAACGGCTGCTTCGCGTGCCGCCGGCTGGCCATCGGCGAGCTTCCAGGCGGCTCGCCAGGTACACCAACGCAGCGCCTCGACATCGATGAAGCAATCCGCCGCCCGATGCTGGACGGCCTGGAAGGTTCCGATCGGCACACCGAACTGCTCTCGCTCGCGGGTATATCCAGCCGTGATGTCCAAGGCCCGGTCGGACACTCCGACCTGGATGGCCGAGATCGCGACCAGGGCGTGCTGGTGGATCCACGTCAGGATCTCGGCGCCGGTGGCAGCACCGTTGCCGAGCTGATCGGCGGCCGATACACGGACATCCGAGAGCTCCATCTCGAAGAGCAGGGCGCCCGTGGAGATGCGATCGCCCGAAAGCTTGACTCCGTCGGCGCTCGGGTCGACGAGAAAGACCGCGACACCGCCACTCTCTCCACTGATTCGCGCGGGCACGAGGATCCGGTCGGCCCGGGAGGCTGCCGAGACGAAGCGCTTGCGCCCGGCGAGGATGAAGCCGGAACCCTCGGGTCGAGCCATCGTCGCGGGCTCCGTGATCTCCGCCGAATCGGCGTCGAGAATTGCCGCCCCAAGGAGCGCCTTGCCCGCGGCGATCCGCGGCAGCCACTCCGACTTCTGGGCATCCGTTCCCCAGGCGGCGATCGGCAGCGCTCCGAGCACCAGCGTCTCCAGTACCGGAACGGGCGCGACGACTCTGCCCACTTCCTCGAGCAGACAACACAGCTCGAGGAAACCCATGCCCATCCCGCCCTGGGCCTCGGCAATGGCAATCCCCAGCAGATTGGCTTCTGCCAGCTTCGCCCAGAGTTCGTCGTCCTGCGCGTGCTCGCTGCAAAGAACGTCCTTGACGCGCTCCGTGGACACCTCCTTCTCGAGGATCTCGCGAGCCAGCTCGCGAACCGTGTCCTGCTCTTCGCTGAACGTGAACTCCAAAGCTCAGGCCGCCGGCCGGAAGACGGGCAGCTTCAGGCCGTCTTCCCCCTCTTCCACCGAGCCCTGTACTGCCATACCGATGTGCGCGTCTTCGGGCTTGCAGTCGAGCAGGTTCGACATCAACCGGGTTCCTTCCTCCAGGTCGATGAGGACGGCCAGGATCGGAAATTCATAGCCTGGGAACTGGGGATGGTGAATCACCGTGAAGGTGTGCACCGTGCCCTTTCCGGATGAGGCGATGTAGCCCATATCCATCGCACCGCACTTGCCGCACATCGGCCGCGGCGGATGGAAGAGCTTTCCGCACTGGTTGCAGGTCTGGATCGGAATTCTCCCCTGCTCGACCTCGTTCCACCAGGGCGCATTGTCGTAGCCCATCGGTGCCTTGATCCGAGCCGGAGCCGGAGCACTCTCTTCCGGATCTGCTGTTTCCTGCTGGCGTGCGGGGATGTATTTCAGCACCCGGAACGTCATCCAACCGATCTCATCGCCGTTCTGATCGGTGAAGCGGGTGCGCGTATCGATGAAGTAGCCAATGCCGAGTGCGGTGGCCTTCTCTTCGGAGACCGACTCGATCACGGTTTCCTCTGTCACCTGATCGCCCGGCAAGAGGTAACGCGTGTAGCCCTGCTCGGTATTCGTCGCGACCACCGACGTGTAGCCGTGATCCGTCAGGACTTTGTGGATGCGCTGCACACCATTCCGGGGCTCGTCATAGCCCGCATGCATCTCGAAGCCATCCATCGTCCAGGCCTGAAGCATGGTCGGAGGTGCGACGACGTCCCCGTGGCCTGAAGCCTTTGCGGCAGAGGGGTCGAGGTATGCGGGGTTCGTATCGCCCATCGCATCACACCAGGCGCGGATCATCGGCCCGTTCACGGCATCGCGCCCGGTCTTGGGCGGACCGATCGGCTTGCCTGCGAACTCCTGGAGCTTGGCTTCCAGCTCCTTCTTCTGGTCGGGGGTCAGAGGCATGTCGTCTCTCCCAATCTTCCGGCTAACGTCGCGCGCGGGGCATCTGTAGCCCGGCCGCGGCGATGATGTCGCGCTGCACCTCGTTCACACCGCCACCGAAGGTGTTCACCATCGCCATCCGGTAGGCGCTCTCGAGCAGGCCGCCGAAGAGCGCGCCCGTCTCCTGGCGTCGCACCAGCCCAGCCTGGCCGGTGATCTCGTGCAGCAGCCGATAGCAATCGATCACCATCTCGGTTCCGAATGCCTTCACGGCGGAAGATTCCGCCATGCCCGGCGTCCCCTGATCGATCAACCATGCCGAGCGCCAGTTCATCACTTTCAACGCCTCGACCTCGGCATACACCTTCGCCAGGCCCTGTTGAACCCACGGCTCGTCGAGCATCCGGCCACCGCCCGGGCGCTCGACTCTTTCGGTCCAGGCCCAGACTTCGTCGAAGAGCCGATCGAGACTGGCCGGCATCGCCAGCGTGATGCGCTCCAGGTTCAACTGCCCGGTGATCAACCCCCAGCCGCCGTTCTCCGGGCCGATCGTGTTTGACACGGGAACACGGATGTTCTCGTAGAACGTCGCGTAGGTAATCTCTCCCCCGATCGTCTCGATCGGCGTCGCGGTGTAGCCGGGGTCGGATGTCGGCACCAGGATGATCGAAATGCCCTTGTGCTTGGGCGCTTCCGGATCCGTGCGACACGCCAGCCACACGTAGTCCGCGTCGTGAGCGTGGGTCGTGTAGACCTTCTGCCCGTCGATCACCCACTCGTCGCCGTCGCGCACTGCGCGCGTCTGCAATGACGCGAGATCCGTCCCCGCACTCGGCTCCGTGTAACCGATCGAAACCATCAGCTCGCCGTCGCGAATCCTGGGCAATAGCGCGTCCTGTTGCTCCTTCGTCCCATGCTGCATCAGCATCGGCCCGACCGTGTTCACGGTGATCAGCGGAAGCGGCGCCCGCGCGCGGTAGGTCTCGTCCCAGAAGATGAACTGCTCGATATGCCCGCGACCCTGTCCGCCCCATTCTTCGGGCCAACCGATCACCAGCCAGCCGTCCTTCCCCATCCTTCCCATGGCCTCGCGAAAGGCCGGCCCGCCGAGCTGGTCCCACTCTTCATCGAGCCGGCGGCGCAGGTCGCCTCGGAGCAGATCCCCGTAGTAGTCGCGCAGCTCCTGGCGCAGGGCTTTCTGCTCGGGGGTGAAATCGATGTGCATCGGGGAGCCTCAGGCAGGGGCCCCGCCCTGATGGGGAGGCCGCAGCAGGAGAATTGAAACATGTTCTAGTTTTGAGCGCAAGTCCAGGCCACCGACTGGATCGCGGGCGCTTGCGACTATGCCACGCTGTTTCGCAAGGCTCGTGAGGTCCTTTCAGACCTTCTCGAGGGCCGAGAGCAACTTCCCCGGGGGAAATATCGCGGGCCCTGCGACCGGCGCTTGTTACCGTCTCGAACCTGGCGCCGATGCGTCCCCCTCGAGCGAGATTTCATGCAGATCCGGCGTCACCGACCGGTTCCAAACAGACACCTACAATGGGGCGATTCCCCGTCTGGCAGCCGAAATCGGCTGATCCCAGGCAAGACCCGTTGTTCCTCCAACCCCGAATACCCCGGTCCGAGATGAAGAGGAAGAAATGATGATCCCGCTCGATTGGACAAGGCTCGCAGGGACACGGCAGTCGCCGCATCTGCTGGGGTGGACACTGGGTCTGGTCAGTTGCCTCATCGTACTCAGCTGCGGAACGCCCGCGACCCGCTTGTCCGACACCAAACGGCACGCGAGCATCGTGTTGAGCACCGACCATCTTGGCGCCGAAATGACCGAGTCGTCCCATCGCGGTGTCCTGGGCACCCGAGCCATCGTCCCGGGTGCGGGCTTCTTCTACTACGAGGGACGCCGTGAGGTTGGGGAAGGGAACTTCGGCTTCGGTGTGGGAACCGCGGCTGCCAACCTTGCGGACTATGGCGGGACCGACGACCAGAGCATGGGCGTCAATGCGCGCGGCTACATCTACCACGAACACTCGAGCCTGATCCCTCGCGACAGCCGGATTCGGACCACCGATACGGTGGGGATTGCGGTCGACTACCGAAGCTCCTCGCCAACGATCTACGTCATCGCGAGTGACGAGCTCATCTACTCGCTCCCGATGACCGGGCTGACGGATCCGCTCTTCATCCTCGTCTACGGCCATGACTATGGCTCGGGAGTCCAGCAGACGATCAACCCGGGCGACGACAAGATCCTGCGACCGTTCGAGTACGACCCGTCCGCCATCCTGTCGGCGGCGAGCGTTCCGGGCGCAGGGGAGCTGGTTCCCGCATGGTCGCATAGGGACATGCAGAACTCGAACCACGCGCCCAGCGTGACGATCACCGATCCCGGTATCGTGTTCCCGATCGGTGCACCGATCGCACTGGGGGCAACTGCGGACGACCCGGAAGATGGCAATCTCGATGCCTCGATCGACTGGTCGGTCGACATCACACCGGACACCGGAAGCGGGCCGAGCTTCACATTCACGGCCACTGTCGCCGGCGACCACATCGTCACGGCCACTGTCTTGGACGAGAAGGGAGTTCAAGGCGAGGATTCGATCACGATTTCCGTGTTCGATCCCGCTGAGATCGACACCGACGGCGATGGTCTCACCGATGTAGACGAGGCAATCCACGGTACAGACCCGGGGGATCCCGACTCGGATGGAGACGGGCTCGAAGACGGGGAGGAAGTGAACCTCCTCGGCACGAACCCGCTCGCAACCGACACGGAACCCGACGGCATGCCCGACGGGTACGAGGTCGCCTACTCCCTGGATCCGACGCTGAATGACGCTGCACTCGACGCGGACGAGGACGGCTTCGACAACATCTCGGAGTTCCTATCCGGCAGCGACCCCACGAACCCGTACTCCTATCCAGGTGGCCCCCAGGCGACCCTGCTGAACGTGAATGATCGCCACGCGAGCGTCGTGGTCTCGCCGGATGGGTTGGGCGCGACCTTCACAGACGCCCTTCCGCGCGGTGTGCGCTCCGATGTCTTGATCACGCCGGGTTCGGGATGGTTCTACTACGAGGGCATCCGCCTGACAGACGTGGGTGACTTCGGCTTCGGCCTGGCATCGGCAACCGCCTCTCTCGATTCTGCGGGCGGAGTGGACGACCAGAGCCTCGGCGTGAATGCGGATGGAACGGTCTACTACAACGGTGCCCTCGTCGACACCTTCTCGGATCCCTCGAGTGTCGACACCTATGGCATCGCGGTCGACTACACGGGTATCAATCCCATCGCTTACATCGTCGTGGATCCCACCACCGGCGCGACCCCGATCATGCCGCCGATCACCTTGACCGGAATCACCGGATCTCTTCACGTGCTCGTGTACGGCAGTGATGAGCTCGCGGGCGAGCAGCAGCGGATCAATGCGGGTGACGATCTGGCGGGTGCTCCGTTCCACTACCCCGCGCATTACGTGATCTTCACCGCGGGCTACACGGGCGCCGAGTTCCTCGGCAGCGGCTGGGGGGTCGGCCACAGCTACGCGGGACGCGAGATTCCGGTGCAGTTCGGAAGCGTGCAGATGGTGATCGACGCGACCACGGGCGGGGGCATCACGACGACGCCCGATGGACTCGGAGTCATGTACAGCGAGACCAGCAAGAAGGGTATCCGGGCCAACCAGGGAATGATCGGTGAATTCCGGTACTGGGAGGCCCACCGCGAAGTCGGTGAAGTCAACATCGGCCAGGGCGTGATCACCGCCTACGGACGGATCGATCCGTACCCGTTCAACCCGGAACAGCCCTCGATGTCGATCAATTCAATGTCGAGCATCTGGCGGAATCTCAACAACGTGGGGAGCTACGACACGTCCCAGGACACCTACGGATTCGCGGTGGACTATCGAGGCAGCCGACCTATCGTGCATTGCGTGGTCGGTGACGAGGTCGTCCACACGATGACCCTTCCGGATGTCTTCACGCCGCTTCATCCGCTTCTCTACGGGTCGGTGCCAGACCCCCTGGTGAGCCAGACTGCGAACTTCGGACAGGAGATCTTCCAGTACGGCCCGAAGGCGGCCCTCGAGCGGGCGGGCGTCGACACCAGCGAGTTGGTTCTCGGCTGGGGCGACGTGAATGCCGACAGCGATGCGGATGGACTGAGAGACTCCGATGAAGCCACGCACGGCGCCGACGCTGCCGACCCGGATACGGATGGCGACGGCCTCCTCGATGGCTTCGAGGTCATTCGCCACGGAACCGAACCCGACATCGCAGACACCGAGGGAGACGGGATCAATGATGGGTACGAGGTGGCCTACGAACTCGACCCGTTGATCGCACATGCCGGGCATGACGACGATGGGGATGGCTCGGACGACCTGACGGAATACCTGGCGGGCTCTCACCCTGGAACGGCCGCATCCACCCCGACCACCCCGGGACACGCGCTGCTCAGCGAGACCGACAAGCACTCGTCGGTGACTCTCTCCGCAGACCTGCTCAGCGCCACCTTCTCCGAATCGACCCGACGCATGGTCCGCAGCGATGTCGCGGTCGAGCCGGGTTCCGGTGTCTTCTACTTCGAAGGCCACTGGCATGGGGACGATATCGGGTACTTCGGCTTCGGTGTCGCAAGCGGGCTCGAAAGACTCTACCGCTGGGCGGGCTACAGCACCGAGAGCATCGGGGTCAACACGAAGGGACATTCCTTCTACGGTGGATCCGGAATTGCCTCGAACGTGATCAAGTACGCTCGCGATTTCGGATTCGTCGTCGACTACCGCGGCACGAACCCGATCGTCCACGTGATCGCCGGCCACCAGATCGTGCGCACGCAGACGCTCGTCAATGTGACCGAGCCGGTGTTCATGGCCGTCTTCGGCGTCAGTGGCCCCCCTGAACTCGTCCAGACCATCAACCCCGGATCGGATCTCGTGGCCAATCCGTTCAAGTACGAAGTGCGCCAGATCCTCAGCGATGCGGGCTTCTCCGCGGCGGCAGACCTCGTGCGAGGCTGGTACTAGTCAACTCTTCCGCCGCAACACGATCCCGTGCTTCTCGACCAACCGGTAGATCGCAGCGCGACTGCGCTGCATGCGCTCTGCGGTATCCGTGACATTCCCACCGGTTTGCTCGAGATTCCGGATCAGGGTCTCCCGCTCTTCCAGTTGATGGCGTGAGCGCAGCTCGGCAACCGAAGGGCGGATGTCTTCGAGCACAGCTTCCACCTCGGCCAGGCCGATTCGCGGACGATCCGAGAAGGCGACCAGGCGCTCGACGACACGGCGCAGTTCGGCCAGGTTGCCGGGCCAGCGCTCGCGGGCCAGGCGGCGCAGAGCGCCACCCGTGAGTTGCCGATCCGGGCGACCGAGTTCACTTCCTACCGATTCGAGGAGCCCGGCCGCCAGCCCTGGAATATCGCCGGGACGTTCGCGAAGAGCGGGCAGGCGCACCTCGAAACGCCGCAGCGCCTGGACGAAGTCGGTATCCAGATCCTCTCGCGCGATTCGATCCGGAAACAGCGGCCCTGCGGAGCCGATCAGGCGGGTGCGCGCGGGCGGACTCAGGGCCAGACATCGCCAACGTCTCTGTGCTTCGGATGTCATCCGCTCGAGCCCATGGATGTGAACCGTTCCGCATAGCGGAATCGCCTCCTGGCCCGAGCTGGCGGCGTCCACTGCAACGAACTCCGCATCGGGCGTCGGACCGATCGCGTGCAACCGCCGTGCGGCAGCGTGGCGCCCGGTGCCCGACTCTCCGAGCAGCAACACCGGCGCTCGCAGCGCAGCCAGGCCTCGCAACCATTCGCGCACGCGGGCGATCGCCGGACTCTCTCCGAAAAGCGGATCAAAGCTGTCCCGGGAGCTCCGCAAGGCACCCACCGATCGCTTCGACGGCGTCGACACATTCGGATCGCCAGGAACCGGGTGCATTCATTCCCCCCTATTCGAAGCTGTTGAATTCGACCTGCAAGTCGGCCCGGGTACCGGTCGAGGGATGGAGGGCGACGTGAGGCAAGCCATGCAGACGAACCTAATGCCAGACCTGCGGTCCCTGGAAGAAGCAAGAACCGATGTTTTCGTCAAATGTCATCAAATCGGAAGCCTCGAATTCGGAACCAGCCCTAGGCCAGCCCGTGCTTCTTCAAACGATAGGCAACGGCACCCCGAGTCATCTCCAGGCATCGCGCCATCTCTGCGATGTTGCCGCCACAGAGGTCCAACAGTTCGACCAACTCATTCCGCTCCGCAACCCGGCGCTCGGCTCGGCGCTGCATCAGTCCTTCGTGTTTCTGGCAGACCGCGGCACGCAAGGCCTCCCGGATTGCGGCTCCGGTCACGATTCGGCCACCTGCATAGGCGACCGCCTTCTCCAGTACATCTTTGAGTTCACGAACGTTTCCGGGCCAGGGTTGTTCGACAAGGGCCTCGATTGCATCGTCTGAGAGTCGCGCGCTTCTGGAACCCATGTTGCGCGCGGTTTCTGCTGTGATCTCGTGGGCCAATGCCTCGATATCGCCGGCCCGCTCTCGAAGCGATGGGACCCGAATGCAAAGCTTGCTGAGTTTCTTGAATAGGCGTGCGTCCGGTGCAGGTCGATCAGCCGTAGCACCGGTTTCCCACCGACTGGTTGCAAGGATTCGCGAGAACGCCGAGCTGGCGCCGCGGACCCGGTAGAGTTCGGTGAGCCAGGAACGTCGCTTGGTTGCAGGAAACTCCTCGATATCGCATAGCAACACCACGCCAGGGCCTTCCGGCAGCTCCTGCGTCTCCTTGTCGATGTGAAAGAGCGGATGGTTGGAGCCAGAGAGTACGTGCAGGGCCTCGGCAACCCGTCTCCTTCCAGTCCCAGTCTCGCCGGTCACCAGGACCGGCGCGTCGACGGCTGCCAGGATCCGGACGGCCTGACGCACGCCTTCCATCTCATTGGACTGCCCAGCCAGGAGCTTCTCGACCTCATCGCCCGGCGCCAGACCACGGCGGCGAGCCAACCCTCGGACCAGCGGTTGAAGGCGCTCCAGATCATCGGGGTATCGAAGGTAGTCGTCGGCGCCTTCGCGCAATGCGGAAACTGCAGAAGAGACCTCGGCGTAGGCGGTCAACAGCACCAGTGGAACGTCGGATGAAGATCGAACCTTTCGAAGCAGATCGAAGCCATCGAGATCGGGCATGCGCACATCGCTGACGATGACGTCTGGTTTTTCCTGCTGACAGGCGAGCCAGGCTTCGGCTCCATCGACAGCCCGAGTGACGGCGAAATCCGGAGCTTCGAACTCACCCGCAATCAAGTCGAGCGCTTCGGGGCAATCGTCCACGACAAGGACCGAGATCACCTGGTTCACCCCGAAGCCTCCGCGGTGCAGAGGCGTACGCGTGCCGTCGTTCCCCAGCCTGGGCAGGATTCGAACTCGAGGCTGCCGCCCAGACCCTCGACGATCTCCCGTGAGATCGACAGACCGAGTCCATCGCCACCTTCTCGCAAGCTCACGAATGGATCCATGATGGACTGGAGGTTCTCACGAGGGATCCCGATACCCCGGTCACGTACCTCGATGAGCAGTTCCCGGTCGACGCAACGGGCGTGCAGAACGACCGGACGCAGATCTCCCGACGCTTCGATCGCATTGTCGATCAGGTTGACCAGGACTCGAGTGAGACGCCGGGAGCCAACGGGCAGATGTGGATGCGCCGGCATCGGGTGGGCCACGACTCGACCCGAACCGCACACCCTGTCGATCTGGTGCAGTGCCTTCTCGACGATATCGGTCAGCTGGATCGGCGGGGATACATCCTCCTCTGGCCCATATTGGAGCACGTCTCGAACGGTCTCTCGCAGGTGCCCAGCCAGACGAACGATCGATTCGAGCACGTCGGGCTGGGATTCTCTCGCGACCTTCCCGTCGCGGAGTTTGCGCGCGAGTGATTCGAGGGTACCCAGTGGCTTGCCGACCTCGTGTGCGAGCTCGGTCTGGACCCGACCGGGCTTGGATGCGGAGACCAGGCGGCGACGGCAATGGGAACGAGAGCAAGAGATTACGTGCACTTCTCTGGATCCTGCAACGAGCAGAGTTCTGTTGTGCAGCGATTCTATGAGCGCAACCACCACCCCAATATCATGACTGCCTCATGAGTAGAATCCGACGGAATCGATCCGGTCGAACCCCCCGAGGGGCCGTCTCTCTAGTGGGTCGAGGCCTCAATGGCGAACGCACGGGCGACCTCACCCGACCTCGACTCGGGGAGCGGCACCCGCACGTCGCTTCCCAGCCGCTCGACCCCAGCCAGCGGCGCTTCGCCGAGCCAGCGCAGGATCGCCCCTTCGGGCATGGGTAGATCGACGAAGGTCACCGTATCGCCTGCAGGCCGTCCCAACAGGAAGGCGTAGACCGTCTCCCCTTTCTGGGTGAACCGCACGGGAATACCCTCCCGGGTAGTTCCCTCGGCCCGGATCCAAGGCCGGGTTTCGTAGATCCCATCGCCGTTTTCGTCGAGGAACTCGCCCAGCCAGCGCAGCCGTTCGAGTTGCAGTTCCGGGATCTGGGCGTCCTCGCCTCGCGGTCCGACATTCAGCAGCAGGTTCCCATTCTTGCTCACGATGTCGATCAGTGAGTGGATCAGGTCTTCCTTGGACAGGAAGTCCTCGGGCCGTGAGGTGCGGTTGTAGCCGAAGCTCTTGTCCATCCCCCGCACGCATTCCCACTTCTTCTTCTGGATGTCGGGGTAGGATGCGTACTCGGGTGTGCGGTAGTCGCACATCGGTGGGGACGGCGGCGCAATCGCACCCCCGCTCTTCTTGATCCGACGCACCAGCAGCGCTTCGAGCAGGCGGGTGATCGGTCGGAATCGCAGCAGCGGGATCAACCAACTACGCGTGAGCCAGCGATCGTTGATCACGCCTTCGGGCACGGCATTGTAGTAGTGGGCGAGCAACCTCCAGAGTTCCTTCGGGTAGTCCGGCCAGGTGATGTCGTTCCAGAGGACGTCCGGAGCCACCCGCTGGATCAGCTCACGCACCTGGGCCGCTGCGTATGCCGGGTAGGCGCCGCCCGGCATGCCCGCAAACACGTCGACGAGGCCTTCGAGCGGACGATCGTCGAAGGTCCAGTCGAGGCCGCCCGAGTAGTAGACGCCGTAGCGCAATCCCTCTTCGCGTACGGCCGAAGCCAGCTCGCCGACCACATCCCGCTCTGTGTTCCATCCCCTCCATTTGGGGTCCGGATGCGTGACATCGCTCGGCCACAAACAGAAGCCGTCGTGGTGCTTCGTCACCAGCACGACGTAGCGCGCACCGGCCGCGCGGAAGTACTCCGCCCAGGCTGTGGGTTCCCATTGCTCGAGACCCGCGCGGTAGTCATCGGCAAAACTCTCGTAGGGGCGGTCGCCGTGGGTCTCCCGGTGGTGCTTCTGCACGGCCGAGCCGGGGAGCTTCAGCGAGTTCCAGTACCACTCCGAGTAGGGAGACTCGGTCTGGTCGGTCTTGCCCGCAAAGATCTCCTCGATGCCTGCAGTGCGAGGTGCAAAAGCCGGAACCGACGAAACGCTCCAATGGATGAAGATTCCGAGCTTGGCGTCGTGATACCAGGCGGGTACCTGGTGGGTGCGAAGGCTATCGAGCGTCGGGGCATAGGCCATGCGTTCAGCCCGAGTGTCCGGTGTGCGGAAGGTCAGTCCCCGCGGCGGCCCCCAACCATGGAGTCATGACGAGAGCAGAATCCAAGGAGTCCTCCTTTGCGAAGACCCCATGCTACTTCAGCGCACGCCGGGTGGGCGAATTCGTATCTGACTAGAAGAGCCACTCCACACCGCCAACCAACGCATGGCTTCGCAGCTCATCTCGTCTGTACTGGAAATCGTACTGGAGCTCGAAGCGGAGCCGTTCGGTCCAGAAGGCCTCCACACCAATGCCCACAGACCACTCCTGATCAGCGCGCTCGTCACCTTTCACCCCGAAGGAGGTCTGGCCCAGGCCAGGGAGCGACGCACCGATCCGACGATCGCTACTCAGCCACTGATGGGCCCACTCGCCATGAATCTCGGGCGCCAGCTCCAGCCGTTCGTCCAGAATGCGGAAACGCGAGGCCAGGCGCAGGCCGACGAAGCTCTGAAGCCCATCGCTGGCTCGCCTGTCCACAGCGAGATTGAACACACCGGCGCCCTCTTCTTCGAACCCATCCTGGGAAAGTCGCGCATAGCGAATACCGAGCCGGGGCTCCCAGGAGAAGTGGCTCCACCCGAATGGGATTCCTGCGGCCGCCTGGGCTGCAAACACGCGACCGTCATGGTCGGATGTCGCGCGACGCATCACATCCCCGAATGCCACCTGTCGCTCACTCTGGTATCGATTCCAGAGCTGCTGCACCATGACGTCGATTGAGATCGGGCCACCGCCATCATGGGTCGCGTAGAGCGCCAGGCCGCGACCAAGAATCTCCCCCTTGCTGCCAGGGCGATCGAATGCCACATCGGTCTGCTGCCAGCTGGCCGCCAGACCCATCCTCAGGCCCTCCGAAAAGAGCATGTCTGCACCGAGCATCGCACCGGCGCCGTCGAAGTCGTAGCCAGTGACGTCCACGCCGCCACGTTTGTCTCCAGACATGCCGAGTCCATAGGCCCAGAGGGTTGGCCGGATCGGCCCCGGAGAAGACACAGCGGGAAGTGACTCCCCTGTTTCGGGGGGTTCGGTTTCGGGATCGGCCAGACTCGGTTCTCGCAGCCGCAACCCCAGATCGGGTTCATTCCCGACCGCGGTACGCATCCGGCGTTCGATCATGTCGAACCGCAGTTCAGCCAACGGACCTGCGAGTCTGGCATAGGCGTCGAAAATCTCTGGATCCATGGACGTCATGGCGACACCGATTTCGCTTTCGGAAAGGAAATCGAGAGATGAGGTGAGTGTACTGGTTGCTGGGCTTGAGCCCGCCGCAACCACGCGATCGAATGCGTCGGCCACACTGCTCTGGTTGGGTGTGAACGTTGGCAGAGATGCGTAGGGAAGTCGCTCGACCTGCAGTTGGACGCGGCCCTCGGGATAGAGGGCCTCGAACCGAAGGACCGGTGAGCTGCTGCTGGAGGTCGCGGAGAAGCGGCCCACGTGGCCGCCCTTGGCCGTCAATACATCGTATCGCTGACCGTCCCGATACGTTCCGCGGGTCGGTGTGATGACGATCGTGCCACCCCGCAGTATCGCCTTGCCCTCGATACCTAGCCGATCTGAAGAATTGGGGGTGACGTCGATCTCCAGACGACTACCACGATGAAATGTCACGTCGCCTCGTGTACGCAGCTGACCAATGCCACCGGCCGTACCCGGCATCACGGCTCCGCGCACATCCACATCGGGAACGACTGTTCCGCGCCCGGACAGAGACCCGGCAGACCCGATACTGAATGAGGCAGCGTCGAGGACTCCGTCCACCTGAAGCGTGCCGCCGGAGATCATGACCGGCCCGGCGATCGTCGACGTGCCACTGAGGGCCCATCGACCGGCACCTCGGCGAATCAGGGATTCGAATGCGAGGAAGCGCCCACCGAACCCCCCGCTTCCGTGGAGGAAGACCGAATCCGCGCCAGTTCCGCCTCGGATGTCCCCGACGATTTGCGAACCCGTCTCCAACGTGAGCTGGTTGGTTCCACCGCGAAAGCGAATTGCGGTACCCGAGGTCCCGACCACTCGTCCCGAATTCGTGATAGTCCCATCGTTTCCGTTGAGGCGAATGCCAAACGTGCCGTGGGCAGTACCCCGGTTCACGACATTGGCTCGGGCGCGCGCGAAGATGCCTTCCCGGGTGCTTGACCTTGCAATCCCCCGGTTGACCAACGTGGCATCGTTGCGCCCCTCGATCGCGCGCAGCACAGAGTCTATCCGACCCGTGTTCACCACTGAGCTGCGGTCGCGGACGTAGATGCCACGCCGACTGGAATCGATGCTCGCATCATTGGCGACGAGGCCATCGTCGAGCATCCGGATACCGTCCCAGGTGGAACGGATTTGTCCCGAGGCATGAACCTGACTGCGACGGCGTGCGTAGATGCCGTAGCGGCCGGCATCGATGGTTCCCCTGTGGACGACGATACTGTCATCGAGAACACGGATGCCATGGAAGCCGGACCGAATCGTGCCTTCGTTCCTGACACTGGATCGATTGTTCAACAGGATGCCATGGCGGCCGGCATCGATGAACCCTCGGTTGTCCACGCCGGAATCGTTTCGCGCACGGATTCCGTGACGTGTACTCAAGAGAGTCCCGGTGTTCGTGATCGCGGAGCGATGCCGAACCACGATCGCATCCCGCGCATCGATCTGGCCGCGGTTGACGATGGTCGTATCGCTCGTATTGTCCAAGATGCCCTGGCTACCCGGGTTCCGGATCTGGCCTTCGTTGGTCACCGTGTAGGTGCCCGACGTACGAACGCGACCGTTCACCGAGCCGGTCGGGCTGACGTAGACGCAACTCCCGCCGTTGGCGCTCACCGAACCGCTCGGGCCCGTGATATTGGGATCGGACGGCCCTCCGGAGCAGGTCTGGGCATCCGCAAGCCTTGGAGTAGACAGGCAAAGCGCGATCACGAGGCAACGAAGAGCGAAACACATGGATGTTTCGCCTTATCGATATGTAGATGGTTTCACTTAGGCGAACTTGCGCTGTTTCTTGCCGCCTCAG
>JAAELW010000213.1 GCA_024226235.1 bacterium | reverse complement strand
TCGCGGCCGCGGAGGATCAGTTCGAAGCGGGCAAGCAGATGGAGGAGGCGCTGGGAGCCAAGCCTGCCGTCCTGCGCAACCGGGCGGGTCTGGCGTGGATGCTCCTGCGCCGTGGTGCGAGAGGCGATCGGTCTCGTGCGAACGCGTTGATGGGGGAAGTCGTCGAGGGTTGCGAGAGCCTGGGCATTGACCCGCGCGTCAAGTACATCGTGCCCTTCGAGCGATTGTCGCAGTAGGCGATTCGAGCCAACCCGAACCCGGCGGGCTTATCGGGAAGGGCCGATAAGCGGATTCCCATCAAATTGGGTTCGAACCACGCAGCTGGAGGCCCAAGCCACTAACTCGTGCGTACGTCCCGGAACGGAATCGAAGTATCGACTTCCGGCTCTTTCGGCAACCCGAGCACGCGCTCGCCAATGATGTTGCGCTGAATCTGATCGGTACCGCCGCCGATGGACGTAAAGTAGGCGTTGAGCGTCAGGAAGTTCGCATCTTCGGCGCGCGGATAGTCGCTACCTTCGAACAGGCTCTGCGCACCCAGAATGGCCGTGCGCACTCGGGCTTCTTCGTGGAGGATGCGAGACATCGCCAGCTTGCCGAGGCTCATCGCCGGCGAAGTCGTGCCTTGCTCCAGATCGGCTTTGACGCGCGCATTGTTCAACGAGTTGAGCTTCTTGTAGGCGATCGCTTGCGCAATTTCCTGTCGCAGCGCGGGATCCTCGAGCACACCGGCCTCACGGGCCAGCGCGATGAGCACCTCCTCTTTCCGTGATTCCTTGGCGCCGCTGCGGGCGCCGCGGGCGAAGTCACCCAGGATCGAGCGTTCGTAGGCAAGCGCGGTCTGCAACACCTTCCAGCCAGTGTTGACGCCGCCGAGGAGATTGTCCGCCGGCACGATGGCATCGGTGATGAAGACCTCGTTGAAGTGGCTCTCATCGGTAATCTGCCGCAGGGGGCGCACTTCGATCCCGGGCTGTTTCATCGGACAGAAGAAGAAGCTGATGCCCGCGTGCTTGGGAACGTCCCAGTCGGTGCGCGCGATCAGCATGCCGTAGTCAGCGATTGCCGCGCCCGAGGTCCAGACCTTCTGCCCATTGACGACGAAGTGATCGCCTTGCAGATCCGCCCGGGTCCGAATGCCCGCCAGGTCCGAACCGGCGCCGGGCTCACTGTAGAGCAGGCACATATCGACTTCGCTCTTCAGGATCGGGCCGAGGAGCTTGGCCTTCAGGGGTTCCGTGCCGCGAGCCAGCAGGGTATTGGCCCACATGCTCGATCGATCCTGACCTGCGCCCGGTGCCCGGACGCTGGCGAACTCACGGATGATGATCTTCGCCTGCGAAGCACTCAAGCCACGTCCGAACCACTCGACCGGCCAGCTCGGCACCGCCCATCGAGCCTCCACCACTTTGCCGAGCCAGGCCTTCAGCTCGTCTGAAGCGCCCCAGATCCGTTCCGTCCCTCCCACCGCCGCCGCTTGCTCCGGGATCCAGTTGTCCGCCAACCATCCGCGGACCTCTTCGCGCAACACATCATCGCTCACCGGATTCTCAGAGGACATGTCACGCTCCCAACGCTTGAATGAATCGCTCTCGATGGAACGATGATGAGCCAAAGAGCTGAGCATCCGCTCGCGCGCGGCGCAGGTACAGATGTGCCGGATGTTCCCAGGTGAACGCGATGCCGCCGTGCATCTGGATGCTGGTTGCCGCCGTGGCGACGAAGGCATCGGCGCAGGCAAATGCGGCCAGACTCACCGCTTCAGCGGCGCCATCTGCATCCTCGGCCAGGCTGGCAGCCGCGTTGCGCGCTGCCGAAATCGACGATTCCGTCTCCAGCAAGAGATCGGCCGCCATGTGCTTGACCGCCTGGAAGCTGCCGATGGCGCGACCGAACTGAATACGGGTCTTGGCATACTCTACGGTCGACGACAGACATCGCTGCGCCGCCCCCGCTTGTTCACCCGCGAGCGCAACCAGTGTGAGGTCCATCGCCCGGGCGACCGCATCCCAGGCAGGGATCTGTGCCGCGACGTGCTCTGCCTTCACCCCCTCGAATGTGATCTCCGTCAGCCGAAGGGTGTGGTCGAACGTGGGCAATGCGGTCATCCCCACGCCGGCTGCGCCCGACTCGACGACAAAACACTTGAATCCCTGGCTGGTGTTGGCGAGAACCAACAACACGTCGGCGCTCTGACCGTGCACTACAAAGCTGGCGCAACCGTCGAGCCTCCACTCGCCGTCGACCTCCTGCCCCGAAACCGTCACGCCATCGGGAGTCCAGCACCCGTTCCTACCGGTCACCGCGGCCGTCGCAATGCAGCTGCCTTCGGCGATGCCCGGAAGCAACCGGTCGTTGAGTTCTTCATCAGCCAGGCCATACAGCAAGGCCGCCGCCAGAACGCTACTGGCGAGGAAGGGCGAACACAGCAAAGCGGCGCCAACCTCCTCCATGACCAATTCGAGCTCCATGGGGCCGACTCCCGCCCCGCCATGAGCCTCGTCCACGATCAGCCCAACGACTCCCATGCCCGCAAGCTCTTGCCAGAGCTTCGAGTCGTATCCGCCCGGTGTGTCCATGGTGGCCCGCACGGCTCGCTCGTCACTCCCTTTACTGAGCAAGCGGTGAACCGATTCCCTTAGCGCAAGGCGTTCCTCGGCCGAAAAGCTATTCATGTCGAGTCCCCAACAACACATCCGTGCCGGTCGCAAGAAGCGAAGCTCCACGAGGCATGTAGGCGTGGATGCACGATGAAGTTCACAGAAAATTCGGCGAGAGACTAGCGCAGGCGGATCACCCGGTGGGGAGCGCACCCACATCAAGACCACTGCCTGAACTCACCGCGTCAGACGCGGTAGCTGAGTGGCGAGCCGGCCACCTGGACCCGCTCTCCGATCAGACAGGTGCCGGCGAGGGATTCTCGAATCGACTCGTCAGCCTCGGCAACAACGCGCCGACCGTCTTCGAGGCTGGCGATGACCGGGGCCGTCTGTACGGAGCCATCGCGGCCGTAGACGACTGTGGATGCTACGACTTCGGCGATTCCCTCGGCCTCGGTCGTAAAGGGGAGCATGGCAGCCTCGATTTCCGCTTGAGCATCACGCGTGTCGGCGGCAACGAAGCCCTGGGGTGCGGGCGTTGCGCCGTAGATGCCAATGGCATGCTTGGAGAGCAGGCCGCCGTTGGCACCCACATAGGCTATGCCGCCTACCTCACGGAGCTGCTCGGACAGGGTCGCGATGGCGTGCATCGAGTAGTTGTTGCCCGGGCCCCCGAAGAAGGGGAGTCCGCCAGTCACCGTCAGGTCGCGTGGATCGTCGAGCTCGACGCCCAAGGCGGCTGCAGAGGCTTCGACCGCAACGGGGAAGCAGGAGTACAAGTCGATGAGTGAGAGTTCCTCGGCCTTTGCTCCAGCGGCGTCCAGCGCTGCCGCACTGGCCACCCGCATCGCCGGTACATCGGCGAGATCCCTGCGTGTGACGGGCGCCGGCTCCGTGGTGTTCGCCCCCGACCAGACGAAGATGCACCGATCTTCGAGGCCTAGCTCCCGAGCGGTAGCGAGTGAAGTCACGATCACGGCGGCACTCTGATCGACATTCGGGAAGGCGTTCATCTGCTTCGGGTAGGGCTCTACCACCAGGCGATTGACGTCGCTCACCTGGGAAATCTCTTTCGGAGACAGCGCCTGCTGAAACCAAGCATGAGGGTGCCCGGCAGCAACCTCGGAGAAGCGGGACATCAGAGGCCCCAGTGCCTGGCGCTGCTGCTCGAAGTTGCGCCCCTGCTTGTGGCCGAATGCGCTCTCGAAGAGGGCGTAGATCTCGATCGGACGAAACAGGCGGATGCTGAGCTCCGCGAGGCTGATCATCCCCTCCATCGATGTGCCGACGACGGGGTCGGGATCGCCGGGGCCGGCCTTCCGCGGCAAGCCGCGCATGATCTCGACATCGGGATCGGCAGCGCGCAACGAACGCGTGGCCTCGGCTCCCGCGAGCAAGGTGGTGTCGAGGCGACCCTGCGCGATGTCTGCCGCTGCCCGGGTGACCAGCCACTGGGGAATGTTGCCACCGGGTGTGGTGCTCTCCTGCTCTACACCACTCAGATCCAGAAGCTCTGCAAGCTCTGCGGCAGGTCGACGGCTCACCGGAGAGAACACGACGGACACCATACTCACGCGCTGGATCCGTTCGCGCAGTCCCTCGCCCGCGTCAAGCGCGGACTGCGATGCACGAGCAGCAAGCGCAACCGCGTCTGTGATCTCACTGCGCTCGGTAACCTGGCCGGCGGCGACGATGACGGGCGTACGTTGGGGGTCGATGGGGATTGTCCTTTCAGGGGCTGAGCGACGGGAGACTACCTCAGGCCATTGGAGGCTCGCTGAACCGGCTTCGGGAGCCGGATCCTCTGGACGCGGAAACACCGACGACTCGTCATGGGCCAGGCCGGTGGGATTCGAGACCTGCGACCTCGTCGACTAGAGCGCGCAGATCGGGGAGATGTCGGCGAGCCGCGGCGGCAGGCGTCATGACCCGGGCCATGTAGGTGAGGCTCAAGCATGCGAGCACACGCCCAGGCCTGCAGATCGGGATCGAGATCGAGGCCGAGTCGCCGGACCCTGGGCGAGTTGGCGCGCGCAGCCCGTAGCCGCGCTGGCGCGTGCGCACGAACAGGCGGTTCGCACGAGCCGAATCGCGCGCGACGGCGTCCTGTGGGAGGTCCGAGCGGCGCAGCGCCTTCAGGATGATGCGGCGCTCCTCCACCGGACAGAAGGCCAGATAGGCCAGCCCCATGCCCGAACCCAGCATGGGCAGCCGCCAATTGACGGTCGAGGGGAACAGGGCGAGTGGGCTGTCGGGGATGGTGCTGTAGCGAACCACCATTGCGTCGCGATCGAAGAGCCCGATGGCGAGCGGCCAGCGGATCTTCTCGGTGAGCGCCCTGGCCTTCGGCATCCCTCGCTCGACCACGAGGGAGGGCTCGTGGAAACCTCCGGAAAGCGAACGCACCCCACTGGTCACGCGGTAGCCACCGCCTGAAGGGTCGCGGAGTACGTAGCCCTCGTGCTCGAGGGTCTCGAGAATGCGCACCAGGGTCGGCTTGGGCAGGCCAGAGTCGCCGTGCAGACTGGCGAGGCTCGTGAGCGGGCGCAGGTTCAGCAGGCGCAGTACCTCGAGACTGCGCGTGACGGACTGGAGGGGTCGGTAGCTCGGCATCAAGGTGTTTCACTATGTGAAATGATTGATCTCAAAGCTCGCATGTCGCGCACCGACGGTCAACACTGTCTCGCCACGGGAGGCGACGACATGCTCGAGCTCTACCACTACAACGACTCCGTCTGTGCACAGAAGGTGCGCGTGTGCCTGGCCGAAAAAGGCCTCGACTGGATTCCGCACCACGTCGACCTCATGAAGCTCGAGAATCTGGCACCCGACTATCTGAAACTCAATCCGAAGGGTGTCGTTCCGACTCTCGTTCACGATGGAAGGGTCGTCTGTGAGTCCACGGACATCATCGAGTACCTGGATGAGCAGTTCCCCCAGCCAGCCCTGCGACCGGAGGAACCCGGAGCGTTGGCGCGCATGCGCACCCTCATCCAGCTCCAGGACGACACGGCCCTCATTGCGGTGGGCCTCCAGACCATGCAGCGCTACATCAAGCGGCACATGGAGCGGCTCAGCGAAGAAAAGCTCGCCGCCTACGCCGCAAACCACCCGATGCCAGAGCGCGGCGCGATCCACGCCCATGTCGGCCGCGGCGGAGACATTCCCCAGGCCGGGCTCGACCAGGCGGCGGCCGATCTCGAGAACGCGGTCGGCAGCCTGGAGGCCGCTCTGGTCGAAGGGCCCTGGCTTGCCGGTGACCGGTACTCGCTGGCAGACGTCACCTGGACGCCCTTCGTGCACCGCATGACGATCCTCGACATGAGTGTTTTCTGGGAAGGCGGCCTTCGTCCTCGCACCGAGGACTGGTGGGAGCGCATCAAGAGGCGCCCGAGCTATGCCGAGGCCATTTCGAAATTCCCGACCTTCACCAGCTTCACGGAGTAACCACCATGAGTTCCATGTTGATCTGCGCGTCCCACAGCCCGCTTCTCACAACGGAGCGTCCTACTGAGCACGACGATGTCATGGGCGCCTTCGGCCGGCTGCGCGATGAGCTCGAGCGCTTCGACCCCGAACTCATCGTCATGTTCGCGCCGGACCACTACACGGGCGT
The DNA here is from genome assembly GCA_024226235.1 of bacterium. GTDB lineage: Bacteria > Myxococcota_A > UBA9160 > UBA9160 > UBA6930. The sequence goes on along the minus strand of JAAELW010000213.1, from coordinate 6,798 downwards.
CCACATGCGCATGATGCCGCTCTTCTGTCTGGGCACAGCCGCGCGCGCCGTGCCCGGGGATTTCGGCGGCTTCCCGGGCGCCTTCGACGTACCCGCGGAGATCGCCCTCGAACTGGCCGACTCTCTGCGCCAGGATCGCTTCGACGTGGCTGTATCCCACGACCTCGAGGTCGACCACGGCTTCTCGCAGCCGATCCACTTCTTGACCGGCGCCCTCGATCGCTACCCGCTGATCCCGATCTTCACGAGCATCATCGCGGGGCCGCGCCCGAGCTTGGCTCGTTCGCGGGAGCTCGGTGAGTCCGTCGGCCGCATTCTCGCGAGCTCGAAACGAAGGGTCGCCGTGATCGGGTCCGGAGGACTCTCTCACGACCCGTCGCCCCTCTTCCCTGACTTCGCCGGAACGCAAGAGGGCGTCCACCGCTACCAGTTGCTCGGGCCGGACTCACCAGACCTCTCGCGAGAGGACTGGCTCGAGCGGATCAAGAACCTGACGTTGATCGGCGCAAAGCTCTTTCGCTCGGGAGAGGCGGCCTCCCCGTGTCGGCCCGACTTCGACCGCCAGTTCCTCGACACGATCACCAGCGGCTCACTCGAGGAGTTCGACTCCTGGGAGAACGGCTGGATCGTGGAGCAGGGCGGCCTGGGTGCAGCCGAGATCCACTTCTGGGTCGCAGCAGCTGCAGCGAGCCAGGCGCTTGGCTGCGATCCGCCCACCGTGGACTACTACGCGCCGGTCCCCGCCTACGGCATCTCCGTCGGCATCTTGCATGCCGGGCCGACACAGGGGAGCTAGCGCGTGCGTCTGACGAGTTTCGCCGCAAACGGTGCCGAGAGGGTCGGGATCGCCATCGACGAGGAGAGGATCGTCGACCTGGCCGATGCCTGGACGGCGGCGCGGCTGCCCGAAGAACGGCGGCCCCGCGACATGCTGGAGCTGGCCGAGGGGGGCCCGAGCCTCCTGGCCGATGTCAGCCGCAGCGCCGCGGCGGCTCCCACGCGCCTCGACGCCGCCTTTCGTACCGACGAGGTCCGCTTCCGCCCTCCGCTGCGGCGCCCGTCGAAGATCGTCTCCGTCGCCAACAACAACTCCGCCCTGGCTGCCGTCGCCATGAAGTACGTGGACGATCCGGCCTTCTTCAACAAGGCGCCCTCCAGTCTCATCGGCCACGGCGAAGCCATCCGGATCCGCCCCGACTATGGGCTGACCCATCCCGAGGCCGAACTCGCGCTCGTGATCGGCCAGGAGGCGAAGTGCCTTACCCGGGAGAACGCACTGGACGCGGTGCTCGGCTACACGATCATCAACGATGTGACATCGGTGGGACTCAAGAGCGAGGACACGATCGTATTCGCCGACCCCGGAGTCACCCCACCGCCCCAGGGCTTCGAGCACGGCGACATGCAGCTCACCTACCACGCGCGATCCAAGAGCACCGACACCTTCGGGCCCTGCGGACCCTGGCTGGTCACGGCCGATGAGGTTTCCGAACCGAACGCCCTCCGGGTGCGGGTGTGGCTCGGTGGGGAGCTGGTCACCGAGGACAGCACGGCCAACCTGATGTTCGACGTGCCGCGGGTTCTCGAGCACGCGACGCGCTACTTCACACTGCTGCCCGGCGACCTGGTCCACTTCGGCACGGCCATCCGCGGGGGCAGGTACGGGCTCCGCGATCTCGACTTCCAGAAGCGCGAGGGTCCCTGCGAGATCGAGATCGACGGACTCGGACGGCTGAGCAACCCCGTAGAGCGGCTCTGACCCGGGAACCCGCGTCGCCGGAATCGGGAGCCTCCTCCTCGCACGGCATCCACCCGGATTGAACGCCCTACCCCTCTCCGGTGTTCGCTCCACGAGAGGCTTCGTCTGGAGCCCAGGGCTCCGCCGGTTCGCACCTCAAGCCTCGTGTTGCGGCCTCCGATGGAACTAGCGAAGGCCTCTCGCAGTCCTTCTGGGGGTCTCATGGCAGCCAACAAGAAGCTATTGCAGAAGCTCGGGTTGATTCCCAAGCTCCCGACGCTTCCCCAGGTCGTCCAGCTCACCCTTTCAACCCTCGGCAAATCGAAGAGCGGCGCTCGCGACGTGGCCGAGGTGATCACCGAAGATCCGGTGATGACCGCCGAGATCCTGCGCATCGCGAACAGTGTCCTCCACAATCCGACGACGCGGAAGATCTCCTCGGTCCGAATGGCCATCGCGCGTATCGGATTCGATGAGATCCGGAAGATGGTGGTCGCCGTCAGCGTCATCGACCTCTTCCGCAAGACGCGCATTCCGTTTGACTATCGCGTGTTCTGGAGGCATTGCATCGCAACCGGTTTGATTGCCCAGGTCGTGTCCGAAGTCTCTCCGGTCGTTTCGTCGGGCCCGGACGACGAGGGAATGGCCTTCGTTGGCGGACTCCTCCATGACATCGGAATCCTGCCCCTGGCCGATCACCTCGGCGATCGATACGGGCGAATGATCCGGATTTGCAATGAAGACGACATCGCGATTCACGAACTCGAAGCAAAACGCTTCGGCGTCACCCATGCCGAGGTGGCCGGTGCGTTGATCGAACGCTGGGGCCTTCCGACGGAAGTCGTGATGGCGGCAGAGCACCACCACCAGCCAGAACGCGCCCGAGGTCATCAGACGTTCGTACACATCATCCACGTCGCCGACTACCTCGCGACACTCTTCGGACACGGCGCGACATCTGCCGAAACGCCGTGCCTCCCCGCGCGACGAGAAGACATCTGGTGCAAACTCGCCCTCGACGAGGCAGACATTCGCTTGATCCAGCCACGCTTCGAGCAGGCCCTGGAGGAGTCCGCGCTGCTCGATGTCCTGAGCCAAAAGGAAGCCGAGCCGGAGCCAGAACCCGATTCAGCGTAGGATCCTGATCCGGGTTCCAGGGTGAGCACTCCAACACCCCCTGATTGCGGGACGATCGGTGCGACAGAGTTGCCGGAGCGATGCTCCTGCGTACGAGATGCGACATCGATCTGATCCCGCTGGATACATCGCATCGAGAAGGCTCGCATCTGAGCCCCGTTTTCGGCGATATGCTCCTACTCAGTTCGGCCAACGACCGATACAGTGACGGCTCGCAGAGAGCGCCGTACGGCTCCATGCATTTGGCCGACCGGACATAGGAGGCATCGCGAGATGTTCAAGCACCTGTTTACTCCGATCCACATCGGAAAGATGGAACTCAAGAACCGCATCGGGCTTCCGCCCATGACGGTGGGCTACGGCACCGCGGATGCGACTCTCACCGACCGGCATCGGGCCTACTACGAGGCCAGGGCAAAGGGAGGTGCCGGGCTCATCGTATCCGAGGCCGCGGCCATCAATGCGAATCGAAAATACGGGCTATTCCCCCTGGGCCTATACGATGACTTGCAAATTCCGAGCTGGACGAAGCTGGCCGAAGCCGTGCATCAATACGATGCGAAGGTAGGGGTCCAACTGATGGACCCGGGTCCCGAATCCATTTCCATGCTCACCGGCATTCAACCCGTGGGCCCCTCCGCCGTAGTCGGCCGCAGCCACTTTCGTTCTCTTCCCAGGGAGCTGAGCATCGGCGAGGTCGAAGCGGTGGTGGAAGACTTCGGCGAGGCCGTGCGCCGAGCGCAAGATGCAGGGCTGGACTGCGTCCAGATCCATGCCGCCCATGGCTACGCCATGGTCGGTTCCTTTCTCTCTCCCTTCTTCAACAAACGAACCGATCGCTACGGTGGCTCGCTCGAGGGCAGACTTCAGATGCTACTCGAAATCATCACGTCGATTCGGGGCAAGGTGGGCCCTGACTTCCCGATCATGTTGCGCATGTCCGGCGACGAACATCGCACGGGTGGACGCACGATTCAGGAAACCCAGTTCATCGTACGTGCCCTCGCCGATGCCGGCGCGGACGCGTTCGAAATCTCCGGCGGCACGATTCCCACGGTCTTCCACGCCGTCGTCCCGCCTCAGGGTACCGAGCTGGCTCCGAACGCCCCCTATGCCAAGGCGATCAAGGACGTCGTCGACGTCCCGATCATCTGCGTGGGACGCATCAATACACCGCGCCTTGCAGAGTTCGTCATTGCAACGGGAAGAGCCGATATCGTCTCGATGGGACGAGCCATGAATGCCGATCCGGAGATGCCCAACAAGGCAGCCGAAGGTCGATTGGATGAAATCAGGCCTTGCGTAGCCTGCAATGAGGGTTGCATCAGCGCAGTCATGAAGGGGCAGCCGGCGGGCTGCATCATCAATACCCAAGCGGGCAAGGAGAGCGAAGAGTTCTACCGTCCAACCGAGAGCCCCAAGCGCATCCTCGTGGCGGGCGGTGGTCCCGCCGGACTCGAGGCGGCGCGCATCGCCGCGATCCGTGGGCACGACGTCACCCTCTATGAACGAAGAGACAAGCTTGGTGGTCAGGTAAACCTCGCCTCGGTAGCGCCCTTCAAGCAGGAGATCAGCCAAGTGGTGGGCTACCTCTCACGCGAAGTCGAAAAGGCAGGCGTGAAGGTGGAGTTGGGTCAGGAAGTAACCCCTTCACTGGTTGCGGAATTGAACCCCGATTCCGTCATTGTGGCCACCGGCGCCACGCCGCTGCGCCCGGCCAGCATTCCCGGCATCGACGGCGCCAAGGTCGTGAGTGCCTGGGAGGTCCTGGCCGGGAGGTCCGAAGCCGCCATCGCCGCCAACGTGGTCATCATCGGAGGAGGCCTTGTAGCCTGTGAGGTCGCCGATCTCCTCGCCGACACCCACGACAATACCGGGGCCATGCCCGCCATCGTGACGATGCTGGAGATGCAGCCCTTGATGGCAATGCAGAGCGTGTACGAAGTGAGGCACCTACTCATGGAGCGCTTGCACGAAAAGGGCGTCAAGATGATCAACGGCGCCACCGTCACGGAAATCACGGAAGACGGCGCCAAATACACGACTCACGAAGGCGAAGAAGAGGCGATCCACGGTGCCGAATACGTGATCCTGGCGATGGGCTCCAAACCCCACGACGAACTATCCGCCAAACTCGAGGGGATCGTACCTGAGGTGCACGTCATCGGGGACGCCAAGGAGATCGCCAGGGTTCTCGAGGCCACGGCAGCCGCAGCGGAACTCGCCCGCCAGATCTAGTCCGCAACGCCTCGCCACGAACTGACTCCACTGTCAGCCCACTGCTGACCTGGCCACCCACATACAGCGCGCGAGCGCGATGAGGATCGCGAGACGCACGGTCCACTGATTCACGGTGAAGTCGTCGAACCCGGCGCCGTGGTGGACTTCAAGTGGCGCTCGAACCAAGCGAGCGCGCGGTCCGAAGCCTTGAGGTAGCGCTTCGTATAGATGTCGTAGTGGGACCCCGGATAGGTCTCGTACTCGGCAGTCGTGTTGCCTGAGATGATCTCGAATGCCGCATGCCCATTCTTCATGCGGTCGAAGAGCTCCTCGTCCTCGGCATCGATGAAGAGCGTCGGGACACGAACGCGCTCAGCATGGTCGATCGGTCGGTAGCGGACGATCTTGGCAAAATCGGGTGTGCCGTCCAGACCGGGGACCTGATCAATGCCCTGGGGAATCGGATCGATTTCGCCACGGGATTTGGCGATCGCTCGTCTATTGGCGTGGGCGATCAGCTCAGCAGACTGCTCGGCGCCCTGGGATCCAACCTGGGAGACGATCGCGCGAATACGCGAATCGTGTGCGCCCATCCAGACGACGTGACCGCCCGCGAAGCTCGTGCCCCAGATTCCGATCCGTGAAGAATCGACGTTCGAATCGCCTACCAGAAAGTCGAGCGCATTGCGGATGTCGTCTAGCTGATCAAAGGGGTCGACGACCTCGCGAATGACCTGCGCGCGCACCGTGACCTCACCCTTCTGATTCGGCTTCGGCTGCTCCTCCTTCATCACGAGCTTGCCGTCACTGTCTCCCCAGCCTCGGTAGTCAATCGTCAGGACCACGAACCCGCCGCCAGCGAACTTGGGCGCGTAGGTGCTGTCGAGGTGGGATCGCACGCCTCCCCAGCCGTGCGCCAACAGGATCGCGGGTAGCCTTTGCGAAGGGGCAAGGTCGTCGGGTTTCCAGAGCGTGCCGGCCAGACGAGTCCCTTCGCTCCAGACCACCACTGGCTCTGAAGACACGCCGTAGATGAGCGCACAGCTCGAGGAAGGAAGGGCGATTGCGATGAGGGCGGCGACGGTTCGCAAAGCCAGAAACGGACGATTGTGGCACTTCATGATCACCCTCCCCGTTCAGACGGATTTCAGGGTAGCGGCCCATCCGAAGACCGCTGACACCCCAGCGACCTGAAGGATACTGCCTATCCCTATGACCATGCCGCGTACGATTCTCTCGTGAGCGACGGAGGTTTCTACCAAGTGATCGAGCCGGGTCATCGGTGGGGGATGGGGCCGGTCGACGTGAAGAAGGGCCTTACCGACACCAATGGGTATTGAACGTTTCCGGCCAGGGCACTGCCGGTTCGGTGGCGTTCGAGCCGAGCCATTCGGGCGGGAAGAGACCCTGTTTGGTGTAGAATTCATGGCGATATCGAATCTTCCCGAAAAAGATGGTTTGGCTTCAAGTACTATCTCAACCCCGAACGGAGTTCGCGAAATTTGGGGTCCACTCTCGCTCGGTGCTAGGGGCACTTCCCGTGGAAGCAGGAGGAACACCGACATGATACGCAAGTCGATCCTGGTGTTGATGCTCGTCTTTGCAAGCTCTTGGAGCCAGGCAGAAGAGGACACCCTTCCGAAAGCCAACCTGGGTGATGCCAGCTTGTTCTACGAGGACTACGGCAGTGGCACACCTGTGGT
>JAAELW010000212.1 GCA_024226235.1 bacterium | reverse complement strand
GCGGCCCAGCGCCTTGCGAACGTCGGGATTCGGAACGAGGCCCGCCCGGTTGATCGGAAACTGGTTCTCGCGCATGCGAATGCAAAGCCCACCCGGCACGTCGAGCTGACCGGCCAGCGCCCACAGCGTGAAGACGGCGCGGATGGCCTGCACGCCGCTGTCGGAGTACTCGAGGCCCGTGTACATCACCGGCGCAGCAGCGCGCGAGTCGGCGAGCTCACGAGCCAGGCGCCGAATGGTCTCCGCCGGAACTCCGGTGATCTCGCTCGCCACCTCGGGCCGGAAGTGCTGCGTGTACTGTGCCAGCTCCTCGAAACCGAGCGTCCAGTCGCGGACGAACTTCTCGTCGTAGAGCTCCTCCTCGATCAGGACCTGAATCATGCCGAGGGCCAGAGCACCATCCGTGCCAGGTCGCACCGCGACCCACTCTGCGTCGGTGGCACTGGCCGTCTCTGTAAGACGCGGGTCGATGGACACCACCCGTGCACCGCGTTGCCTGGCAGCGATGATCTTCCGATACAGACTCGGCGGCGAATCCGTAGCCGGGTTGGCACCCCAGACCACGACCATGTCCGCCTGCTCTACGTCGGCATCCAACGTGATGTACATCTCGCCAAGAGTCACGTGCGGCGCGATCATGGCGAAAGAGACGTAACAGAGCGCACCCACCCCAAGCGTATTGGGCGAGCCGAAGGGGAAGAGCACGCTCGATGCCGAAGAGACGGCTACGTCCGCCGGCTGGAAGATGTCGCAGAGCGAGAGCTCAAAGCTGCCACGGCCGGTGTAGATGGCGGTAGCCTCAGGGCCCGACTCTGCCGCGATCTGTTTGAAGCGCGCCTCGATGATGTCGAAGGCCTCACCCCAGCAGATACGCTCGAACTCGGATTTCCCCTTCTCTCCCACCCGCTTCATCGGATGACGCAGCCGATCCGGATCGTTGACGATCTCGGGAGAGTGGGCGCCGATCGTGCAAAGCATGCCGAGCGGATGCTCGGGGTGGGGCTTCACTTCGGCGAGCACGCCGCCTTCGAGTCGGGCCCGCACGTAGCAGCCTGCCGGGCAGATGCCGCAGATGGCATCTCGATGCTGTGT
>JAAELW010000211.1 GCA_024226235.1 bacterium | reverse complement strand
GTGGATTTCGCCGCCGCACGCCGCGAAGATGGAAGCTGGCCGACCCATCTTCTGGACGGTGGCGAGCTGCCTGGCAACGAGCGCCACTGGACATCGTACTTCGGGGCGGCTGGAGCGGTCTGCAGCTTGCGCATCCTGGCTGCGGCGGGCTACGACGCACCGGATTTCTCTTCATCGCTCGTGGCGGTCGCAGACTCGTACCGAAAACAGCCGGATCGAGACTTCGAGATCGGTCTCCAGATGGGGGAGATCGGGATCCTCGCTCCGGCGGTGCTCGCCGATCCCGCTGACGGGGCTCTCGGCCGTCGGCTGGAGCACGCGATGAATGCCATCCAGGCCCATCCGGCTCGAGAGATCACATCCGGCGAAACCGGTGCGCTGCATGCCGCGTTGACACTGTTTCGTGCGACCTCCGATGAACGCTGGCGCAGTCATTCCGAGCGCCTCGCGAACTCATTGGCTGCGAGCTGGGAAGAGCGTGCAAACGGCGATTGGCTCTGGACGAGCCATGTGTTCGGAATCCAGCGCTCCTACTACGGAGCGTGTCACGGGGTGGCCGGAAACGCGGGTGCCTTGCTGCGCGCGCAGGAGTTCCTGCCCGAGCTCGATGCAGAGACGATCGTCCGGCGGGTGACGCGCACGTTGGTCGGCGGCGCACTCGACGAGCGTGGCGAATGGAACTGGCCCGTCAGCAGGGACGCGTCGGGAACGCGGCGCCTGGTGCAGTGGTGCCACGGTGCACCAGGAGTCGTAGCCGCGCTGGCTGCTGCCCCGATGGCTGCGGCTCCGGATTCGGAGGAGCTGGGCCGGCTGCTCGTGCGGGCCGGAGAGCTCGTGTGGAGGGCTGGACCGCTCCGCAAAGGGCCGGGTCTGTGCCACGGCACGGCGGGCAACGGGTACGCGTTTCTCGGTCTGGCCCTTCGCACCGGAGATGACCTCTGGCTCGACCGGGCGCGCCGCTTCGCGATGCACGCCATTCGCCAACGCAAGCGCGCTCGCGTTCGTTACGGCCAGGGCCGCTATACGCTCTGGAGCGGCGACGGAGGGCTGGCGGTGTTTCTCATCCATTGCCTCGAACCGGAGCGGACCGCATTTCCCGGGCTCGAGCTCCTCTAGGGGCAATGCCGATCAGCAGGAGCCCGGGGGCGGGTGCTACGCGTTCCTCCTTCGCCGCTATCTTTGGCTTCCGATGTCGATCTACGAGTGGCTCTTCCCGTGCCTGCGCCCGCTGCCCGCGGAGCTGGCCCACAAGCTGGGGCACTGGACACTTCGGCTGCCTGTTCCCTGGGCCGGCAGTGCGGCGCGGGATCCGTTCAAGTGGAACGGAATCCAATTCGGTAATCGAATCGGAATCGCGGCGGGCTTCGACAAGAACGCAGAGGTTCTTTCCGGCATCGATCGCATGGGGGTCGGCTTCGTCGAGGTCGGTACGATCTTGACCGAGCCCTGGGGCGGCAATCCGAAGCCTCGGATGAGCCGGATTCCGAGCGAAAAGGCGATCTGGAACCGCCTGGGCTTTACCAGCGACGGGGTGGCCCCGGTGGCGGCGCGGCTGGGCAGGTATCGACGAAGCAATCGCAGCGATCTGGTCATTGCGTGCAACGTGGCGCTGCACCCGCTCACGGTGAAAACCGCCGGCGAAGATCCCGGTTTCCTGGACCGCGCTCGTCAGGAGCTGGCACGGCTCGCACGCGAGCTCCACGGCTGTGCGGATCTCTTCGTGGTCAACCTCAGCTCGCCGAATACCCGGGGCCTCAGGGATCTGCTGTATGGCCCGGGCTTCCGGGACGAGCTGATCGAGCCGCTCGGCGAGGAAATCGCCGCCCTGGATGCGGCGTCGGGGCGGACGGAGCGAACCCCGATCCTGGTGAAGCTCCCGCCCGAGGATGCGGACGGCAAGCCATGGACGCCGGACAGCATCGCCGCCTGCGCCGGACCCCTCTGCGCGCCAGGAGCCTGCGATGGCTTCGTGGCGGTCAACACCTCCATCGGCCTCGCCCGGGACCGCGCGCTCAGCCCGGATCCGGATCTTCCGGGCGGGCTCTCGGGCGCACCGCTACTGCCCTTGGCCGTGGCCGGCCTGCGGATGCTCCGTGAGCTTCGGCGCGAGGACCAGTTGCTAATCGGCGTCGGGGGCGTGGACCGTCCGGAAGATGCAGTGGCCCTGCAATGCGCCGGTGCGGATCTGGTCGAGGTCTACACCGGAATGATCTTCCACGGTCCAGGTTTCCCGGCCGCCTGCGCACGGGCCCTGGCCGCAGAGAAGCCCGTTAAGAGAGGGGCCAGGCACGATTGTTAAGATGCCTGTTAAGATAAGGGCCGGTTCCATTTGTTAAGTTGCCGAT
>JAAELW010000210.1 GCA_024226235.1 bacterium | reverse complement strand
GTCATGTAACGGGATGGCAGAGCGCCCGAATTCAGGAGTGATCCGGTCATCCTTGCCCGCATTTGGCATAATTGCCCTTGGCCTCGGTCGACAGTCTGCACTTCCCATCGGTTGACGATCGGGGGCCCGAAGCCAAGCGGGTGAGTTCGGATGGTGTCTGGTTCCAGTGCAAATGTGGGCTCTTACGGCTCGGTCAACGTGATCCTCACGTTGCTCGAGTTCCTCGAGAACGAGGGCCACGAGCTGCAGCCGATTCTGGACCGTGCGGGTCTCCCGAAAGTCGCCCTCGAAGAGGCCGGTACCCGATTCCCTCAGAACAAGATCGAAGCGTTGTGGGAGGCTGCCAGCGAGGTGACAGGCGATCCGGCCGTCGCGCTTCGGGTCTCCACCATGGTCAAGCCGCGAACCCTGGGCATCATCGGCTATCTGGCTTCGGCGAGTGAGTCGGCTCGGAATGCCTTCGAGCTGGTGAAGGGTCTCACTCCGCTGCTTTGGGAAGGCTTTGAATGCGATCTGTACAGCGAAGGAGAAGTCGCGTTCATGCGATGCAGCGCGGGTCGCGGTTCGCGGGCGAATCTTCGCATGGCGGAGTGGTCGGTCGGGCTCGCGGTGACGATGAGCCGGGTTCTCGGGGGCAGCCGATCCGATCCTCTCGAGGCAAGATTCTCCTACCCCCCTCCCGCCCACGCGGAGGAGTACGAGCGAATCCTCGAGCTTCCCGTTCGATTCGATGCGGAGGAGGACGGAGTTCTCTTTCCCATCTCGATGCTCGAGCGCTCGAACTGGAGCGCTGATTCCACGCTCAGGCAGCTCTTGCAGCGGTACGCCGCCGAGCAGCTCGCCAATCTTTCCACGGGTGCCCGGGTTTCCCAACGCGTCCGAGCCTACATCCTCTCCATGCTGCCCATGGAGGATCTCACCGCCGGGACGGTCGCTGCCCAGTTCTCCATGAGCGACCGGACGTTGAGGCGACGCCTCCGGGAGGAGGGTGCGAGCTTCCAGGAGATCCTGGACGACGTACGCGTCGAGCTGGCACGCCACTATTTGTGTGAAGAGAAACACGCCATTGATGAGGTCGCCCAGTTCCTGCGCTTTTCGGATTCAAGCGCCTTCACCAGGGCGTTTCGCCGCTGGACGGGACAGACCCCAGCGGACTTCGTGCGCGCCAGCTCATCGTCGCGAACTCATCCGAGTCGGAACGAGACTTCCTAGCCAGCCTGATCATGCCCCAGGATGGTGTACCAGTGGTGAACCAGGTAGGAATCCCCGGGCTCGCCGGTTACTTCGCGCCACTTGTGTCTACTCTGATCGAAGTCCATCGTCGTCATCCCAAGACCGGACCCCTGGCCTCGGCCGGCGACGCCTTGCCGTCGGGAGGCCACGAGTCACGTCCCTCTTCCAGGGGAACGCGGAGCCCCCGGGCCAGGATCGAGACCAGCCGCCACGTTGCCACCGCGGAGACGAGATCGATGCTCGCCTCACGGCCCAGCGCGGCCTCGCATCGCGCCCAGCCCTCGTCGGAGAGGTCGCCCGTTTCGAGGAGTTCATCGGTGGCGCCGAGCACGATACGGTCGCGCTCATCGAAGAGATCGGAACCCCGCCAACTGCGCAGCGCCACCAACTCCTCGCTCGTGCAGCCAAACATCTCCTGGGCCAGGGGCCAGTGCTGCGCCCATTCATACTCGGACCCGGTCACCCAGCCGATGCGCATGATGACGAGCTCGCGCAAGCGATGCTCGAGCTCCGCCTCGAACATCAGTGAGAGGATCAGATCCGAGACCGCCTTGGCGGTCCGAGGGCGACGCAAGATCGTCCGAAAAATATTGAGCTTCGGGATGAGCTCGTGTAGATCCACCCGGCTGGCCGCTCCCGCTGCGTCCTCCGGGGAGAGCATTTCTACGCGTTCCCTGGACACGGCTTTCCTCCTCCTGCCGAAACGATTCGAGGTCGACTGGCTCGGCCAATCTGGCGGATGTTGGCTCTACGCTGCGTCGCTGTCGAGCACCCGGATGTCGTAGGCGCCGAGCATCAAGCACTCGGCCTCGGCGATCTTCGTGTCTCCGCGGTAGCAGCTTCCCGTGCCGATGAATTTCTTTCCATCGCCGGCAGCCACGTCGGCTTCGAAGCGAAGCGCTTCTCCGAGCGGAACCGGCTTCAGGAATGTCGTCTTGATCCAGAGTGTGGGTCCGGCCTTTCCCTTCGTCATCAGGGCGATGGCCAGGAGTTCGTCGAAGACCGTTGCAACCAGGCCGCCCTGCACCGTGTCCGGCGCACTCTCGTGGCAGTTGGAGAACGTACACTTAGCCACGATCCGGTCTCCCTCCAGGGTCATCTTCACTGCCGGCGCAATGGGATTGAATTCCCCAGTGGCCGCATTGAACGGGAGGACGCTGTTGGGATCAGCTGGATCGAACTCGAATCGGAACTCCATCGCTCTCGCTTGGGTTACCTCGTCCAGCGAAGCCAGGAGGGCCTCCACTCGATCTCCGGCAGAGGTCAGGGCCTCCAGGGATCCGCCCAGGCGCACGATCCTGCTGTTGATCTCTCTCAGACCACCGATGATTCGCGCGCATTGGTCGATCTGCTCTTGACTGAAATCGGGGTCATGGGAGGAGAAATCGATGCCCGGCATGGTTCATCCTGTTCATCGGGGTTGGATCGGAACGCTCCGGCAAGGGAGGCTCGGGGCCAGAAGGATGGGCTCAGCTCATGTCGTAGTCCTCGAGGTTCGGCTTCTCCATCTCTTTCGTGAAACGATCGAACGTCCACGGCCAGGCGGCCGGAATGCCGTCGGCATCGAGGTACCAACTCCGGCAGCCGGAGGCCCAGATCGTCTTCTTGGCGGCCTCGATCCGTTCGGCGTCGAAGCGCTCCGTTGCGGACTGCGAGGCGCAGAGCTCCTTGCATGAGCCGGATCGAACCTGGTCGATCAGCTGCATGATGTAGGAGAACTGCATTTCCGCGACATCGATCAGGGAGAAATTCCCGACGGGTCCATAGGGTCCATTCAACATGAAGAAGTTCGGAACGTCGGGAATCGAGATCGCCTTGTACGCGAACGGCCCCTTCTCCCACACGTCGGCGAGGCGCTTGCCTTCCCGCCCCACGATCTCCATCGGTCGCATGAAGCGATCGGGCTGGAACCCGGTCGCCAGGACCAGGACGTCGAGCTCGTGCAGTCGACCGTCCACGGTCCGCACGCCGGATTCCTCGATCCGCTCGATTCCGTCGGTGACGAGTTCCGCGTTGGGATGTTGGATCGCATCGTAGAAGTTCTCCGACATGACAAGGCGCTTGCACCCCGCCCGGTAGTCAGGGCGCAGCTTCTCCCGCAGCACGGGGTCTTTCACGTTGTCGTCGAGATTCTGCTGACAGAGCGCCTGGACCGCCAGCAGCCCGGGGGAGTCGACCTCGTGCAGGATGTTGGCGAAGCCGTCGATGAACGTGCGGGTGACATCGTCTCGGATCTGCTTGATGGCATCGGGATTCTTCCGGAACTCGGCCTTCTCCTCTTCGGTGTAGGCCGGGTTCTCGATCGGCACGATCCACTGCGGGGTTCTCTGGAAGAGCGAGAGCTTCGCCACCTTGTCCGCCAGTGCGCCGGTGATCTGCGTGGCGGTCGATCCCGTGCCGATCACGCCGACGCGCTTGCCTTCGAGGGGCACCTCGTGGTTCCAACGGGCGCTGTGGAAGCATGCGCCGGCGAAGGAATCGAGACCTTCGATTTCGGGGGTCGCGGGGTGGTGGAGAACCCCGGTGGCAGCAATGACGAAGTCTCCCTCGTCCGTGGAGCCGTCGGACATCTCGATCTTCCAGCGGCCGTCCACGAACTCGCAGCGGGTGATCTCCTTGCGGAACTGGATTCGCGAGTCGACGCCGTAGCGGTGGGCGACATCCTCGAAATAGGCTTGGATCTCGGCTCCGGGGGGATGGCGGTAGTTCCACTCGGGGTTGGAGGCGAAGGTGTAGCAGTACATATGCGACGGAACGTCGCAGGCGATTCCCGGATACTCGTTCTCTCGCCAGGTGCCGCCCAGGCGATCGGCCTTCTCGTAGATCACATAGTCGTTGAGCCCGGCCTCCTGGAGCTTGATCGCACTCAGGATTCCGGACATTCCGGCCCCCATGATGATGAAGCGGACGTCGTCCGATGCTGAAGCGGTGGTCATGGCTCTTCTCCAAAGGATGTGGGCCGACAGAATGGTCGACCTGCCTCGAAATCGCCCCCGGCGCGCCGTGGAGGATAGAGGTCCCGGTCTACCACAACCCGGTCCGATCCGGTCGCAATTCTGAGCAATCCTGGCCAGCGTTGAGGAGGGGTCGACGGACGAAGAGCTCGATTTCGACGAGCGCGACCAGAAACAAGGTCGCGCCTGGTTCGGGGCGCTCTTTGAGCTCGCCCTGGTGGACGGCAAGCTCGACAAAGATGAGCTGCGCTTCATGGAACACGCTGCGCAGACTCTTGGCGTGACGCGAAGAGAGTTCCAGCAGATTCGCGCGCGCACGCGCAGCGCGCTCTACCGCGACTCGCGCTGAGACGCGAGCGTGAATGCGCCGTAGTCCGGATCCTCGGTCACCTCGTGCAGCACCCAATCTGGAGCCTTGATCGCGTCGAGCTCCGCGTCGCTCGGGCACTCGACTTCGGCGAGGATCGTGCCGGCGGCCGCGGGCGGCGCTTCCCACACGTCGATCGCCCAGGTCCAGCCTTGTTCTTCCAGCTTGTAGCGGCGCTTCACCGCGCGCGGCCCGTCGAGCGCTGCGAGCGCCGTGGCCTCACCCGGCGCGAGGTAGATCGTGGTCATCTGGCGATGCCTCACATCGCTCGGCGCCGCGGGGTCAGGGATCTTCTGCCCCAGTTTCGTCAGCACTTCCGTCCCGTCAGGGCGCTCGAGCCGCCGCAGGCGCAGCCACGTGCCCTCGATGAAGCAGTCGATGAGACGCACGAAATCCTCCGGATCCACGGCGTCCGGCAGGCGCTCCAGAGCGAAGCGCCGCTCGCGTTCGATGCGCGCGTACTTGCGTGTCAGTGGGCGATCTTCGGACATGCGCGCATCGTAGCCGAGCCGCTTCGCATCTCGCGGTAGGAAGGGAGGATGAAAGAGAAAGTCGATCGCCAGGTCTGCGTCCTCACGAGCGGCCGACGCCCTGCGGGGCGTCCCCAACAACCCCCAACAGCGGGATCCCCCCCGTCGTGGAGTTGGCGCACCCATTCTGGTATGACCTCTCGGCGTCACGAACACCCCCGCCGGAGGGCCCATGAGCCAATCCCCGCCGATCATCTACACCTGGACCGACGAGGCCCCGGCCCTGGCGACCCACGCCTTTCTGCCGATCATCCGGGCATTCGCCGGGGCGACCGGGGTTCCGGTCGAAACACGCGACATCTCGCTGGCGGGTCGCCTGCTGGCCGTCTTCCCGGACCGGCTGAAGCCGGAGCAGCGCGCCCCCGATGGTCTGGCCGAACTCGGTGCATTGGTGAAGACGCCCGAGGCCAACGTCATCAAACTGCCCAACGTCAGTGCCTCGATCCCGCAGATGAAGGCAGCGATCGCCGAGCTCCAGGCCAAGGGCTACGCCCTGCCGAACTACCCGGAGGAGCCGACGACGGACGAGGAGCGCGAGATCAAGGCGCGCTACGACAAGGTGAAGGGCAGCGCCGTGAACCCGGTGCTGCGTGAGGGGAACTCGGATCGTCGTGCGCCGAAGGCTGTCAAGGAGTACGCCCGGCAGAACCCCCACCGTATGGGGAAGTGGGCGGCTGACTCGAAGACCCACGTCTCGACGATGGAGTCCGGGGACTTCCGGCATAACGAGAAAGCGGTCACGGTCACGGTGCCGACGACGGTCCGCATCGAGCACGTTGGTGCCGGTGGAGACACCACCGTGCTGAAGGAGGGGATCGAACTCCTGGCCGGTGAGGTCATGGACGCGACCCTGATGAGCCGGAAGGCTCTCGTCGCGTTCCTGGACGAGCAGGTCGCGGATGCCAAGAAGAAGGGCGTGCTCTTCTCCCTGCACATGAAGGCGACGATGATGAAGGTCTCGGACCCGATCATCTTCGGTCACGCGGTGCGGGTCTTCTTCGCCGATGTCTTCGAGAAGCACGCGGCGACCCTCGACCAGCTCGGCGTCGACGTGAAGAACGGCTTCGGCGACCTGCTGGAGAAGATCGGCGAGCTCTCCGACGACGAGCGCAAGCCGATCGAGGCCGACATCGAGGCGGCCTACGCCACGGGCCCTTCCCTCGCCATGGTGAACTCGGACAAGGGCATCACCAACCTGCACGTGCCGAGCGACATCATCATCGATGCGTCGATGCCGCCGATGATCCGGGATTCCGGCGGTATGTGGAACCCGGCCGGCGAGCTGCAGGATTGCAAGGCCGTGATTCCGGACAGCAGCTACGCGGGCGTCTACCAGGCTGTCGTTGAGGATTGCCAGGCGAACGGCGCTTATGATCCCGCGACCATGGGCAGCGTTCCGAACGTGGGCTTGATGGCGCAGAAGGCCGAGGAGTACGGCTCCCACGACAAGACCTTCGAGATCGCGGGCGACGGTAGCGTGCGCGTCGTCGATGCGGACGGCGAGGTGTTGCTGGAGCACGCGGTCGAGCAGGGCGACATCTGGCGCGCCTGCCAGGTGAAGGATGCTGCGGTTCGCGACTGGGTGAAGCTGGCAGTCACCCGAGCCCGGGCCACCGGCGCACCGGCGGTCTTCTGGCTCGATCGCAGCCGCGCCCACGACGCCCAGCTCATCGCGAAGGTCGAGGCCTACCTCCGCGATCACGATACGAGCGGCCTGCGGATCGAGATCCTCTCCCCGATCGAGGCGACGCGCTTTTCGCTGGAGCGGATCCGCCGCGGCGAGGACACGATCTCGGTCACCGGCAACGTGCTGCGGGACTACCTGACCGACCTCTTTCCGATCCTCGAGATCGGCACCAGCGCCAAGATGCTCTCGATCGTGCCGCTGATGAACGGCGGCGGCCTCTTCGAGACCGGTGCGGGCGGCTCGGCGCCGAAGCACGTGCAGCAATTCGAGGAAGAGGGGCATCTGCGCTGGGATTCTCTCGGTGAGTTCCTGGCTCTCGCGGCGTCGCTCGACCACCTGGGCGAGCATTTTGACAACGCGGCGGC
>JAAELW010000209.1 GCA_024226235.1 bacterium | reverse complement strand
GCGTTAAGAAACGGGGCCGGATTTAATAATTCACGTGTTAGAAGGGGGCAGAGCGCCCTTCCAACAAGTGAATTCTTACCTCCGGCCCCGTTTCTTACGTTTCTTAACGCTTGCGTCGCGGCGGGTGAGGTAGCAGGGCCCTCCTGGGCCTCCGTCGGGGCGATCCGGCGTCGCCGGTGCGCGAAGCGCCGCAGGTCTCGGTTTCAACCGGTGCCCATCTCTGGACTGGGCTGGCTATTCGATCCCGATTGTCTGCGTCCCTCGGAACCCGCGTCACGCCCACATAGCTTGTGCGAACGTCAGAGGGGGGCCGTCGGTCTCCGCGTTTTTGTTGGAAGCTCCCGGGTCCAGGAGGTTTCCCTGCTCTTGCCGACGTTTGCGGCTTCCTTCGCCGTAACCGCCGTATTGCTTGCGATCCGCCAGCGTGAAGCCCTCGGAGCGGACACTGTGTTCCGCCGGCGGGTGCAAGACCTCGCTCTCCCGTGCCGCTCCATCGGACTTCACTTTGAACCTACACCCGGCAGCGGGCAAAGAGCAAGCCCCAATCGACGGAGCGAAATGAAACGATTGCAATGGGCGGCGACTTCGCGTTACTCCGGTGAACCAGAGCCGTCGCTGCGACTTTGGCCCTAGGGTTCCACCCAGCGATCGTGTTCTCGAATCAGCTCGACGAGCCGATCCGGAGCTGCTCCCTCGGGAACATTGCGCACCACGCATTCGTGGCCGACGTAGAGGCTCACCTTGCCGGCGCCTGAGCCGACATAACCGAAATCGGCATCGGCCATCTCGCCGGGGCCGTTCACGATGCAGCCCATCACCGCGATCTTCAATCCCGGGAGATGCTCGGTGCGCTGCTTGATGCGCGCAGTCGTTTCCTCCAGATCGAAGAGCGTCCGTCCACACGACGGGCACGAGATGAACTCGGTCCAGGAGGTCCGCTGACGCGCGCCCTGGAGAATCCGGTAGCCGAGCGAGATGTTGCGCTCAGGTGCTCCGAGGCCTCCCAGGCAGACGGCATCTCCGATGCCGTCGCAGAGCAGACCGCCCAGGTCGGTCGCAGCACGCAGAAGGGCTGCCTCTGCCTGCTCGGAAGGATCGGCCCGGTGGCGGAGCACGACTGGAATCGAATCGAGACTCCGAGCGTGAAGCAGTGCCACACCAAGGCGCACCCCATGCGTGGGCAGCTCGCCCAGGAAGGAGACCAGCGCGGGGGCCGGCGACACGGCGAGGCAGGCATCCAGGGCATGCTCGAGTTCAGCCTCGGGTACCCGAAAACACCACTCGATGGGAACCTCCGGAGCCTGGAGGGGGCGGTCCGGCAGCGCAGTGATTTCGAAGACCAGTCGATCGGACCAGGATGCGAGCGAAGAGACCCGAGCCGGCGGACCGCGGAACGAAAGCGGAAAGCCGAGCCCGTGCTTGTCGGCCTGCTCGGCGAACGCCTTGGCTCGTTCCACATCGGCTGCATCCGTCACGTCGAGGTTGAGGCCTTCGCACTCGACAGTATCGAGGCGCCCCTTCGCCTCGAGGAGTGCCTCGATTGCGCCCCCGATGTCTTGCGGCACGGGCCCGAGATCCAGCTCGACCCGCACGGGTAGAGTTCCGCCGATCCCCGGTGCTCCATTCGCCGAACCCAGTGCCTCGTTCGTCGGACGCCGCTCGTGAGCAAACGGGTCCGTCACGAAACTCGCACCCGGGTCCGGTGGCGGCACGCTGGCGGCACGCTCGTCGTAGCGGCGAGCCAGGGCCCGGGCCACGGGAATCTCGTGAACCGGGTCCTCTGTCAGTGAGACACGAAGGGTTTCGCCGAGACCATCCTCGAGCAGAGCGCCGATTCCGATCGCACTCTTCACGCGCCCGTCGTCGCCATCACCGGCTTCGGTCACGCCCAGATGGAAGGGATAGCTGGGTGCATCCGGCGTGCTTGCGCGCTCTCCGAGACGGGCGGCGAGCAGACGATAGGCGTGAATCGCCACCTGGGGATTGCTCGCCTTCATGCTGAACACGACATCGAGGAACGACTCGGCCTCGCAGACGTCCAGGAATTCGAGCGCACTCTCGACCATTCCCCGGGGCGAATCTCCATATCGGTTCATGATCCGATCGGAGAGTGAACCGTGATTCGTTCCGATGCGCAGCGCTCGACCAAGCTCCTTGCAGCGTCGGACCAACGGCAGGAACCGCTCGGCCACCCGGGCCAGCTCGTCTGCATATTGCGCATCACTGTAGGCGCGGACCTCGAAGCGCTTCTTGTCGGCGTAGTTGCCGGGGTTGATCCGCACTTTCTCGACGTGGAGCGCAGCCTCGAGCGCAGCGTTCGGCGTGAAATGGATGTCGGCCACGAGCGGAACTTCGACTCCGCGTTCGAGCAATGCCTGCTTGATCGACCCGAGGTTGCGGGCGTCGCTGATTCCGGGTGCCGTGATGCGCACGATTTCGCAACCGGCCTCGGCCAGTCGGGACACCTGGGCCACAGTGGCTTCCGTGTCCTGGGTGTCGGTCGTCGTCATCGACTGGATGCGGATCGGGTTCGTTCCACCGATGCCGACGTTTCCAACCCGCACTTCCCGGGTACGCCGACGCACCCATGCATAGGGGCACGGCACGTAGCTCAAGTGAGCCTCTTGGCCACCGCCGTTCCAAACGCGGCGAGCGCGTCGTCGATGCGCGAAACGTCGCTGCCACCGCCCTGGGCGAAGTCCGGACGCCCCCCGCCCTTGCCGCCGACGACCTTGGCGACGTCCTTCATCAGCTCGCCGGCCGGAAGGCTCTCGCGCAGGTCGGGAGTCACGCCGATCGCCACGGCGACCTTGCCTTCACCCGCGTCGGACACGAGGCATACGACGGCCGGCGATTTCTGGTTGCGCAGATCGTCGACCATGCCGCGGAGTTCCTTGCCATTCGCGCCTGCAAGCCTCTGCGAATAGCACCAGAGCTCCCCCTGCTGCTCCCAGCCTTCGGCCTGCTCCCGACCACCCCCGCCTTGCAGCTGGGCGCGCTTCAGATCGGCAATTTCCTTCTCTGCGACCTTGCGCTCTTCGAGGAGCTTTCGGACCCGGTCGGGGGTCTGATCCGCGGGTACCTTCAACAGTTCTCCCAGCTCTCGCAGGGTGCACTGCTGCTCGCGGAAGTGCGCGAGAGCAGCGAGGCCCGTCAAGGCCTCGATGCGGCGCACGCCGGCGGCCACCCCCGACTCGGAGGTGATCTTCAGCAACCCGATGTCGCCAGTCGCCGCAGCATGGGTCCCGGCGCAAAGCTCTGTCGATACATTCCCGAACGAGACGACTCTCACGTCTTCGGCGTACTTTTCGCCGAATAGCGCCATTGCACCGGCCTCTACAGCGGCGCCGTAATCCATCGTACGCACTGCACCTGCCGTATTGGCTTCGATCCAGACATTGACGCGATTCTCGATGCATTCGATCTCGTCCTGGCTGAGCGGCGCGTCGTGAGTGAAATCGAATCGCAGACGATCCGGCGAAACCAGCGAGCCCCGCTGGATCGCCTGGGGGCCAATGACTTCCCGCAATGCCGCGTGAAGCAGATGCGTCCCCGAGTGGTTGCGCACGGTCGCCGCCCTGCCCTCGGAATCGACCTCGAGCACCGCAGAGTCGCCGACACGGATCACGCCGGACGTGACCTTGCCGCAGTGCACGACCAGCTCGCCGGAGGGCCGTTGCACGTCGTCGATACTCATCTGTCCAGCCGGCGTCGTGGCGAGACCAATGTCACCCACCTGCCCACCGCTCTCCGCATAGAATGGCGTCTCGGTGACGATGAGCTCGATCTGGTCGCCCAGGGCAGCCTCCTCCACCGGCTCTCCACCGCGCAGGATCGCCTTCACCGGGGAGGAGTGCTCGAGTGTCTGGTAGCCGACGAAAGACGTGGCGAGATCGGCGGCCATGCGACTATGGATCTCATCGACCCCGCCGTCCCCACTGCCCTTCCACGCCTGGCGGGAACGCGAGCGCTGCGCCTCCATTTCGGTGCGGAAACCCTGTTGGTCGGCGTGCAATCCTCGGCCGCGCAGGATGTCATCCGTGAGGTCGACCGGAAACCCGAAGGTGTCATACAGGCGGAACACCACGGGCCCCGGCAATACGTCGGAGCCTGCCGCCTTGGCCTCGTCGATCTCGTTCTCCAGCAGCGACAACCCCTTGCGAAGGGTCTGTAGGAAACGCTCCTCCTCCCTCTGCACCCGATCGATCACATAGGCCCGGCGTGCCTCGAGCTCGGGGAAGACGTCGCCCATTTCGTCGATCACGGTCTCGGCTACCGCGTGGAGAAAGGGCCCGTCGATGCCGAGCAACACACCATGCCGCGAAGCCCGCCGCAGGATCCGCCGCAGCACGTATCCGCGCCCTTCGTTCGCGGGCAGCACTCCATCTGCAACCAGAAAAGCGACCGCACGCGCGTGATCTGCGACGACCTTCAACGACACGTCGTGCTCGGAATCGCTGCCGAGGGAAACACCGGCCAGCTCCTGGGCTCTCGCTAGAACCGGCACGAAGAGGTCCGTCTCGTAGGTGCTCAGTTTCCCGTTCAACACGGTGACCACCCGCTCGAGGCCCGCGCCGGTATCCACCGAGGGCTTGGGAAGAGGCTCCATGTTCCCCGCCGCATCCCGGTTGAACTGCATGAACACCAGGTTCCAGAACTCGAGAAAGCGACCCGATTCGCTGGACGGATCGTCATTTTCCACGCCGGGGATCGGCCCGCGATCCAGGTGGATCTCCGAGCACGGGCCGCACGGTCCCGTGTCCCCCATCGCCCAGAAATTCTCATCCTCGTCCAGCCTGTAGATCTTCCCGGGCGGGAGCCCGATCTCCCGCTCCCAGATGTCTGCGGCCTCGTCGTCCTCGCGAAACACGGAAACCACCAGATCTGCCGGATCCATCCGGTAGTGCTCGGTGATGAGCTCCCAGGCCAATCGGATGGCCTCTTGCTTGAAATAGTCTCCGAACGAGAAATTGCCGAGCATCTCGAAGAAAGTGTGGTGCCGCCTGCTGCGTCCCACTTCCTCTAGATCGTTATGTTTGCCGGAAACGCGCATGCACTTCTGGGTGGACACCGCTCGCGAATAGGCCCGCCGTTCCTCCCCGGTCAGCGCCCTCTTGAAGGGAACCATCCCCGAGTTCACGAACAACAGCGTGGCATCGTTCTCCGGCACGAGCGGCGAACTCGGAACGCGGGTATGCCCCCGCTCCTCAAAGAACGAAAGAAACGTCTCACGCACATCCCGCGCAGACCAAACCACCAGAAAACCTCCCTCTGGGCCAGAAGCCCCGGAAGATACCGGAGCCCCCCCACTTCGCTCCCCTCACCACCAACCACGCCCCTTCGCCAGCACAGAACATCGCGGGGTGGGGGGCGGTCAGCGTGGAAATCAAGCGCAGCCAGGCCCGAGAGTACGCGCCCCGCCACCAGCGCACCGGCAGCCACCGTGCGCGCGCGTTCGACGGCCGCAGCGAGCCATTCCACGCTGCCCGCCCCCCACCCCGCGATCCGGAACGAGAAGCGAAGCGGCCCCCCGCCCCTAGAACCTCTCGATGAAGTCGTCGTCCGAATTGCCAGAGGAAGACCCGGAGTCCTCCTCGGACTTTTCGTCCGAGCCTTCGTCGGCCTCGAAATCGTCCCATGTGCCGTCGGATGTCGAGGCGATGCCACGGAAACGAAGAGCAAAATCGTCCGGGTTGGAGACGTGCTTCAGGGCCTCGTCGTAGGTGACGAGTTCCTGCTTCACCAGATGCATCAGCGACTGGTCGAAGGTCTGCATCCCGTAAGTGGTGAAGCCCTTCGCGATGGCGTCATTCAGCTCCTTGGTGCGCTCCTTGTCACCAATGCACTCGCGCACCCGTGCGGTCGAAACCATCACTTCGAGGGCCGGCACACGGCCCTTGCCATCGGCGCGAGGCACCAGACGCTGGGAGACGACAGCCCGAAGGATCGAAGACAGCTGCAGGCGCACCTGCTTCTGCTGATATGGCGGGAACACGGAAATGATCCGATTGATCGTTTCCGTGGCGTCGAGAGTATGGAGCGTGCTCATCACCAGGTGGCCGGTCTCGGCGGCGGTGATGGCCGTCTCGATCGTCTCGAAGTCGCGCATCTCACCGACGAGGATCACGTCGGGATCCTGACGAAGGGCGGCACGCAGGGCATTCGAAAAGCTCTGCGTGTCGACGCCGATCTCGCGCTGGTTCACGATAGAACGCCGGTCGCGAATCAGGAACTCGATCGGGTCCTCGATCGTGATGATGTGCGATGTCCGGTTCGAATTGATGTAGTCGATCATCGCTGCGAGCGTGGTCGACTTACCCGAACCCGTCGTCCCGGTCACGAGCACGAGACCACGATGTTCCATCGCGATCTT
Organism: bacterium; assembly: GCA_024226235.1. GTDB lineage: Bacteria > Myxococcota_A > UBA9160 > UBA9160 > UBA6930. Next base: position 33,037 of record JAAELW010000209.1, on the reverse strand, counting down.
CTCGATCACTCGCGGCAGGAAGAGCTGCTCGATCGTCTTCACGCCGAACGGAATCACCCGGAAGACGATTCCCACAGTTCCCCGTTGCTGGAAGACATTGACACGAAAACGTCCGAGGCCTGGGATGCCATACGCCAGGTCGGCCTCGCGAAATTCCTCGAACCGGGCCTTCTGGACCGGATTCATGATTCCGACCGCGAGCTTCTGGATCTCGTCGGGAAGGATCCGCTCGCCGTTCTTCAACGGTACGAGCGCCCCGTCCACCCTGAACATGGGAGGCAGGCCGGACTTCAGATGAATGTCCGAAGCGCCCCCCTTGAGGGCCACTTTGAGGATGTCGTCGAGCTGAATGGGCATTGGGCGCAGGGATCCTCTTCCGGATTCGCCGGGGGTCAGCTCGCGTTTCGACAGGTCCGGCCCGGGTCTTGAGGCGGAAGCCAGCGTCAGAACCTCATCGGTAAAAACAATGCAATTCCGGGAGGTTGGAGCGATAGGTGCGCGCCGGTGGGGTCAGGAGATCCGGGCTCGGGCGTCCTCGATAGCTGTGAGCAGGCCCACTGGCTGAAACGGCTTGTTAAGGAAGACGGCGCCCGCGGGGAGCTTCGAGGCTTCGGCGTCCGATCCCCCATCGGGGTAGCCACTCATCACCACGATCGGCAAGCCGGGCGAGAGCTTGCCCAGCTCCCGGGCCAGGCTCAACCCGCCCATCCGAGGCATCACGACATCGGTCACGAGCATGTCCAGTCCGCCCGGAATCTCGCGAGCCGCGACCATGGCCTCGAGCCCGTCGGACGCTTCGATCACCCGATGGCCTTCGGTCTCGAGCACCCTGCGCGCGAGCGCTCGAACCATTTCCTCATCCTCGACCAGCAGGATGCAAAGGGGCTCGCTTGCGACGGCGATGGGATCCGGCGGTGAAGAGCACTCCTGCACCTCTGCGGTGGAGTGCGCGGCAGGAAGGAGGATGCGTGCGAGGGTGCCCTCGTTGGGCTCGCTCTCCAGCTGCAGGTCACCCTGACTCTGACGAGCCACGCCGTGAACGATGGCAAGACCGAGCCCGGTTCCCTGGGCTTTGGTCGTAAAGAACGGCTCCGTGACCCGCTCGAGAATTTCGGCCTCGATTCCATGTCCATCGTCCCGCACTTCCAGAGCCACGTAGTCATCCGGCGGGAGGGAAGGATGATCGCCGGCCCGTAGCCGCACACGTCGGGTTGCGAAAACGATCTTTCCGGATCCCGACAGACACGCCTCCCGGGCATTCAGCGCCAGATTCAGCAGCGCCTGCTCGAGCCGGCCTGGATCTGCCCGCACCCCGGGCACTTCCGGGTCGAGCTCCGTACTCATCTGGATGGTCTCACCGAGTGTCGAACGAAGCATCGGCTTCAAACCCTCGATCATCTCGTTGGGGGAGAGAACGATCGGCATGTTCATGTCTCGACGACTGAACACAAGCAGCTGACGGGTGAGATTGGACGAGCGTTCGGCTGCATCCTTGATGGAGTATGCGCTCTCTGCGAGCGGCCCTTCCAGCGCCTCGCTCAGGATTTCACTATGCCCTTGGATCACGGTCAGCATGTTGTTGAAGTCATGGGCGATTCCACCAGCGAGCAGTCCGACCGCCTCCATCTTCTGGGCCTGCTGTAGCTGCTCCTGGAAACGGTGGCGCTCCGTCACATCCCTCACGGTGGTGAGAGCGCAGGATTCGCCGGCGAGGTCAATCAACGCACTCGACACAAGGACGATCCGTTCGCTGCCATCAATTGCTGTCCAGCCAAACTCGGCCTCCCCGGTTTCTCCCTTCGTAGCGAGCGCCCGTTTGAACTTCCGGACCACGCCGCCATCCGTACCGGACACCAGGTCCTCGATCGAATGGCCGATCGTCGCCGAGACAGCACCGAATTCCGCAAGCCGGGTCCAAGCCGAGTTGCATTCGACGATCGCTCCGTCTCCCAGCCTGCTGATGACCATCGCATCCGGATGGTCGTTGAACACCCGGAAGAACCGCTCCTCACTCTCGCGACCCGCCTGCTCCGCACGCACTCGCGTGATCGTCGAAGCCAGGATCTCGGCCATCACGCGGAGCGCCGAGATCTCCTCCTCGCTCCAACGCTTGTTGTAGGTGAGTGTCTCGAAGCTCTGGTAGCCGATGGCGACCCCGGGAACCTGAAGCGGAATCGCAAGCCACGAACGGACTCCTCGCCGGATGAGGAAGGCGCGTTCATTCTCGGCCTCGGGAGGAAGCTCCTCCGGCCGCTCGACCATCGTGATCTCTCCGTCCCGGTAGCGCTGAGTCGTCCAGGAAAACGTATCCGGGACGGTCTTGAAGTCCACGTCCTTGAGTGGGTCGAAAGCCCTGCCGTCGGCCGCCCAGGAATACTGGGCCAAGACACGAACCTGGTCGTCGATCAACCTCAGAATGGAGCGCTCGGCTCCGGCCATCTGAGCCACCGTACCCACGGCCTCAGCTAGCTGGCTGTCGTGGGCGACCCCGCGAGCGCCATGCAACCGATGCACGAGCTCGAGCAGGCCGGATTGAAGTTCCTTGGCTGACCGGGTGGAGGCCTTAGACACGACCAGACTCTAGGCGCTCACACCAGGCTTGCCGCGGGAGTTTGCCCTGGTGCGATATTCACCGAATGCATGAGCCGATTCCGGCACAGGAAGAATCCGGCACCGGAATCGGCGTGCTACTCGTCCTCCGACGCGGCCTCTGCCGGCGAGCCATCCGAGCCCTCGGGCTTCGCCAACACCCCACGCTTCAGCCCCTTGGCAGCGTAGACCGCCTCGGCCAGCCGCTCCCGGGCATCCGGATTCTCCTTCAGGAAGCGGCGCGCATTCTCCCGCCCCTGCCCGATGCGCTCGTCATCGTAGGAGTACCAGGAGCCACTCTTCTCCACGAGTCCGATATCGACGCCGAGATCCAGCAAGTCGCCTTCGAACGACACGCCCTCGTTGTAGAGGATGTCGAACTCCGCCTGGCGGAAGGGCGGTGCGACCTTGTTCTTCACCACCTTCACCCGAGTGCGATTGCCCACCACCTCGTCTCCATCCTTGATGGCGGCGATGCGGCGTACGTCCAGCCGAATGGAGGAGTAGAACTTGAGCGCATTGCCGCCCGAGGTCGTCTCCGGGTTGCCGAACATCACGCCGATCTTCATCCGGATCTGGTTGATGAAGACCACCGAGGCACCTGACTTCGCGACCGTGCCCGTGAGCTTGCGAAGCGCCTGACTCATCAGCCGGGCCTGCAGGCCGACATGAGTGTCGCCCATTTCGCCTTCGATCTCGGCCCGCGGCACCAACGCCGCCACCGAATCGATCACCACCAGGTCGATGGCGCCCGAGCGCAGCAACACATCGGTGATCTCGAGGGCCTGTTCGCCGGTATCGGGCTGGGAGACCAGCAGATCCTCCACGCTCACGCCGAGCCGTCGGGCATAGTTGATATCCAGCGCGTGCTCGGCATCGACGAATGCCGCCACCCCGCCGGCCTTCTGCACCGAGGCGACTGCGTGCAAGGAGAGCGTGGTCTTGCCGCTCGACTCCGGGCCGTAGATCTCGACCACCCGGCCACGCGGATAGCCACCGATGCCGAGAGCCAGATCCAGGCTCGCCGAACCGGATGAGAAGGAGTCGACCTCGCGGTTGACCGAATCATCCGTCATGGACAAGATCGCACCTTTGCCGAATTGTTTTTCGATGCTCGATACCGCCATGTCGATCGCCTTGCGCTTTGCTTCCGCGCCACGAGCCGGCTTGACCTCGGGCTTCGCCGGTCCACTGTTCTTTGCCATGTCTACTTCTCCTATCGATGAATCTCAGGGTGAGAGCGAGACCGCTGCGGCTGGCATCTCCGAGCCGAGCGGACAACGTGTGAGCGCCGCATAGCGGGCGCCGTCCGAAGCGAGGTCGCTGCGATAGAGCACCGCCTCGGAAACCGTCCACGGTGTGGCAGGTGCCGGAACCCCTTCGAGCTCAGGAACGCGCCGGTTGCGGATGCGCCCGAGAGTGAGATGCGCGTGGAACGCACGCGTCTCGGGCTCGAACCCGCAGGCTGATGCCACCTGCTCGACGCAAGCCGCGAGCTCCGCCAGCGGCCCCTTCGGCGTGAGCCCGAGCGCGATCACCTTCGCACGGCGACCCTTCGGAAACAGAAAAGGTGCACCCAGCGAGAGCGAAAAGGGCGCCACCTCTGCCACCGCATCCGTCAGCCGCTCGCCCAGCTCCGGCAGCCGTTCGGAAGCGACGTTGCCGAGGAAACGCAGGGTCACGTGATACCCGTCGGAACGCACCCAACGCACGCCCTCGCCCCCGGGCGCGCCGGCCAGACCGACGGCCAGTGCCGCGCTGCCGACACGTACCGGCTCGGGCAGCGGAACCGCGACGAAGCTGCGCACCAGCGATCCTTGTCGACGTCCGAAGCTCATGATGCGGCTCCGGTTCCGAACGGGGCAGCAGGCGACTTAGGGCGCGGCGCGAGCAGATAGCGCGGAGCCACGTGCTCTTCACCGAGCAGGTGCCGGCGGATCCAGTCCAGCGCGACCTGGGCCGTGATCACCCGGTGGCGCTCGCGATCGAGCGGAAACAGGAATTCCTGGGCGACTTCTTCTTCCGCGGTGGACAGCGCGATCCAGACCAGGCCGACCGGCTTCTCGTCACTGCCACCGCCCGGCCCGGAAATTCCGGTGGTCGAGATCGCCAGATCGGCCCCGAAGCGCTCCCGTGCCCCTCGCGCCATCGCCAATGCAACCGGCTCGGAGACGGCGCCATCGGTCTCGAGCAGTTCGGTCGCTACGCCCAGATGCGCCACCTTCGCCTCGTTCGCGTAGGCGGTCACGCCACCCAGATAGGTAGCCGAAGAGCCGGGCACCGCGGTGAGCTTGGCGCCGATCAACCCGCCGGTGCAGCTCTCCGCGGTAGCGATGCGCAGGCCGCGCTCCACCAGCCCGCCGACGACGACCGCCTCAAGGCTCTGGTCCTCACCCTCGCTGTACACCAGGGCGCCGAGTCGATCGCGAATCGACGCGCACAGCCTCGCCAGTCGTTCGTCCGCCTCGGCCACACTAGCCCCCCGGGCGATCGGCCGCAGGAAGTTGTCCGGAAAGCTGGTGCGGAAGCCCAGGCTCACGTGCTCGTCCCGAGCCACGTCCGCGAGCTCATCCTCCAGACTCGACTCCCCAATCCCGAAGGTGCGGAGCAACGTGGAGCGCACCACGCCGCCTTTCCCCGTCGCCCGCGCGGCGATCCGGGGGATCACCTGCTCGTCCATCATCTGGTAGAGCTCCCGCGGCACCCCGGGCATGCAGAAGAAGAGCGTGTCCTCGGCCTCGAGCAAGCAACCGGGCGCCGTACCGACCGGATTGGGCAGCGCCTCGGAACCTTCGGGAAGTAGGACCTGCTTGACGTTGCTCTCGGCCATCTTGCGACCGAAGCGCTCGAAAAAGGCCTCGAGAGCCCGAAGCGAAGGCTCGTGCAGTTTCAGCTCGAACCCGAAGGTCTTGGCCAGTACCTCGAGGGTGACATCATCCCGGGTCGGCCCGAGTCCGCCGGAAACGAGCACGACATCCGACCGACTGGCGGCGCGCAGGAACGCATCGGTCATATCCGCTGGGGTATCACAGACCGACGCCTGGAAGCGGGTGTGGACATCGATGCGCAGCAGGCGTTCGGAGAGGAACGATTTGTTCGAGTCGACGATCTCGCCACGCAACAATTCGTCACCGATGGTCAGCACCTCGGCGATCATCCGATGTTCCCTGTGGAGACCAGACCGGTGGCAAACAACGCCAGCACCAACGCGAGGGCTGCGATCACTCCAGCCACCACATCGTCCGCCATCACACCAAAGCCTCCCGAGGTATGCCGCTCGACCCATCCCACGGGCCCCGGCTTGGCAATATCCAACACCCGGAATGCGACGAATCCGGTCACGAGCCAGAATATTTCCTGGCCCGCCCGCTCCGGACCGAAAACCACGCGCAGCGGAGCCAGAGCCAACAGCTGCCCGACCACCTCGTCGATCACGATACGCCCATCATCCGCCTGCTCGAACACCGCCTCGCTCACGTCCGCCGACCAGACCCCCAATGCGCAGAGCGCCAACCCGCTGGTTACCAGCAACCAGACAGGCATAGGCGAAAATAACACGAAAATCAGCAATGCAAAGGCGGATCCCCAGGTTCCGGGTGCCCAGGGCAAGAAACCCGCACCCAGACTCGTCGAGGCGGCGATTGCCACCCAACGGGCCGGGCCTTCGGGTGCGGACGCAGTTGCCGCAGCGCTGGGCGCGCGGCGATCGTGGGGTCCCATGGCTTGGATCCGGGACCGGAGGAGGGTGGGTCTCGCCTCAGACGGGGGGAGTCGGGCGATCGGTGGACGATACCACCGGCCGAAGCCGGATGCCCAACTCCAACCACCGCCTATTCTATGAGCCGATCATGTCCGCCACCGAACCTCGCAGTGCGCCCGAGCTGGTTTCGCTCTTGCTCGAGCTGGCCCGTGTCGTGAAGGCCCGTAGCTACTTCGAGCCGGGCGATCCGCGTCTGGGGCCAGTCTTCGAGCACACCCGCCGTGTCTGGCTCGCCGATCTTCAACGGCATGGGCCACTCGAGCTGACCATCGAATCCGGCCGGCTCGAGCAGGGCGGGACGAGTGTGCCGATCGACGGGCGGCTGGCCGCACCGCTGGCCGACTGGCTGGCGCGGGGAGTCTGGCGCCTGCGGGTCGAGCCGGATGCGGACGGGGACGCAATGGCCGGGCTGGTCGAGGTGCTGGCGCTGCCCAACCAAACCGTCTCCCAGGAAGGCGGTGCAGGGCCCGCGCTCGCCCGCCGGGTGCCCGAAGGTGTGCACATCGAGACGCCCGATGATGCTCCGGGGCTCCCGGTCCCGAAAGAACCAATCGCCTGTGAACAGACGCCGGCGCTACAACCCGCGGAGCTGCCTCTGGCAGAGGACGATGCCCCGACGCTCGAGAACATCGTCGAGCAGACTGGCGAGCCCACCGACCCGATCACCGAACCCTTCGAGGGGGATCACCCTGGGAGCGACACAGAGCAGACCCTCCCGAACCCGTCGATCGCAGCACTGGATCGTGACGAATCGGGACCTGAGGACACGCAACCCGTCGCGCTACCGCTGGGCGAGAGCAGCGGCGACACCACGGAATCCGGGCCGGGCATGCCACCGCCGAGCGACACCGCCGCCACCCTGTTGCGCGAGATCGAGGGCTCGGCCGGTGGCGACTCCTACGCCGAGCTCGTCGATGGGCTGCTGCGCCTGGTCGAAGACCACGCCCACGGGCTCGGACTTGCAGCGACACTGCGTATCCTGGCCGCACTGGCCGTGGAGTGCGATGCCAAGCGCGCGGTGGAAGAGCAGGAAGTCGCGAGGGCGGCGCTGCGTCAGCTCGTGACGGACGAGCGACTGGATGCGGTGATCGACCACGCGGCGGAGGGTGGCGCCGACGCAGAGCGTGCGGCCGCGGTGCTGGCCCAGCTCGACGAGGATGGAATTCGAGCCCTGGCGGTATGTACGCTCACCGAGGCCGACCCGGAAAGAGCCGAGCGTCTGGCCTCCACATTGCTCGCACGGGGGCCGAGTGCTGCCGAACCGCCGGTCCTGGAGGCCCTGACCACCCCCGAGCGCGATATCGCGCGACGGGCAATCGGCCTGGCGGAACGCATCGGAACCCAGGACTCCGTGGCTGGCATTGCGGACCAGCTGCGCGGCGACGACGCATTCGTACGCGAAGCCGCAGGTGCCGCGCTCGCCCGGCTGGGGCATCCAGACGGTGCGAATAATGCCCAGGCCCTGCGCGCGCTAGCCCGGGCACTTTCCGCCACCGATCCGCAACTGCCGCCGCTGGCCATCGAATGTCTGGCCGCCACCGGCAATCCGAGGGCCGTGCCCGCTCTGGCGAGTGCACTGCACGCAGCCGTAGAGGCCCGGGAGATCGAGAATGCCAGGGACCTGATTCGAGCTCTAGGTGAGCTCGGACGCCCGGAGGCGGCCGTGGAACTCGGGAAACTGGTGCTGCGGCGGAACTTCCTCGGGCGAAAGCGCCTGCACGAACTGAAGTTGGCCGCCACGCGGGCGCTGGGGCGATTGCCTGGGGACGAAGCCGTCGGCGTGCTTTCCCAGGCAGCCCGCCTGCGCGACACCCAGGTACGCGAAGCAGCCCAGACCGCGCTCGAACGGCGGAGTCGTTAGCTTCCGCCCATGCCGGTACTGGGGATCGATTTCGGGAGCCGACGGCTCGGCCTCGCAGTCTCCGACCTGGACGATCGCATCGCGCTGCCGCTCGAGCCGATCGCGAGCCGTGGGGCCGAGCAGGACCTCGCCGTGATCAGCGACCTGGTGCGCAGCCGCGGTGTGTCGCGGATCGTCGTCGGCTTGCCGATCCACCTGGACGGCTCGCGAGGAGCACAGGCCGAAGCCGCGGATCGCTTCGCCGCAGGGCTTCGCGAAGCGCTCGCGCTGCCCGTCGATCTGCTCGATGAGCGTTTGACCACACGGGAGGCCTTGAACGCGCTGGAAGACACTGGCCGACGAGGGCGACGAAAGAAGAAAGCGGTGGTGGACTCCGTCGCGGCCACCGTGTTGCTGCGAACCTACCTGGAACAACGAGCTGCCCGCCGGGCCTCGGGGGGTGCCGCGTGAAGCGAATCGCGATCCCGATCATCGCACTGCTGACGGCCGCGCTGGTGGCGGGGGGGTTCACCGTGCGGCGCGCACTCACCGCCCCAAAGCCAGATGCCGAACCGATCGTGTTCGACGTACCGGCCGGCGCGACCCTCGGACGGGTCGCCGCCTCGCTCGAGCAAGCTGGGCTCATCCGACGCGCCTGGGCCTTCGAGGGCCTGGCCCGTTGGCAGGGGAAGGGTGGATCCCTTCGAGCTGGCGAGTACGAGTTTTCGGCCATGCAGTCGCCGGCGGAGATCCTGGATCGACTGGCCCGGGGCCAGGTGCTCACCCATCCCTTCTCGTTCCCGGAGGGTCTGACCGCAGCTGAAATAGCTGTGCGCTTCGAGGAAGCCGGGCTCGCCGAGGCCGAAGAAATCCTCGCACTGGTACACGACACCGCGCTGGTAGCGGAGCTGAGCGTCGAAGGCGACGACCTGGAGGGCTACCTCTTCCCGGAAACCTACCGCTGGGCGCGCGGCGTCGGTGCCCGCGCGATGATCGAAGATCTGGTGGAGCAATTCCGCCTGGCCTGGGCACCGCTCGCATCTCTCGCCAAAGCCCGCGAGCTCTCCATGCACGAAGTCGTCGTACTCGCCTCGATCGTCGAGAAGGAAACGGGCGCACCCGAGGAGCGGCCCCGTATCGCCGCCGTCTTCCTGAACCGGCTCCGGCGGGGTATGCGTCTCGAGACGGACCCTGCGGTGATCTACGGCATCCCGGACTTCGACGGCAACCTGCGTCGGGTACACCTCGAAGACACTTCGAACGCCTACAACACCTACAAGATCCCCGGCCTGCCGCCGGGACCGATCGCGAACCCGGGCGCGGCCGCGTTGCGCGCGGTGGTGGAGCCGAGCGAGCAGGAAGACGCGATCTTCTTCGTCTCGAAGAACGACGGCACCCACCACTTCTCGCGCACCTACGCCGAGCACGCCCGCGCCGTCGATCGCTACCAACGAGGACACCGGTGAGCGCTTCCGATCCCCGCACGTACTTCACCGAGCTCTTCCCCGGCCAATGGGCCCGTACCCTCCGGGAGCAGGAGCGCACCGTCGAAACCGCCCAGAGGGTGCTCGACGATCTTCGCGGCGTGAACGCCACCATGCAGATCGAGGTCCGCGGTGAGGGCGGTGGGCGCTTCACGCTGAACGTGGCCGATGGTGTGATGACCCCAGGCGAAACGGCGACCCATCCGCCCTTCCTGACCCTCGTGCTGGAGCGTCCGGACTTCGAACGCCTGGCCAGCGAGGCAGGCGACTCGCCGCTGGGCTTCCTCGGCGCGCTGGCCAGCCAGGGCGGCGACCTGAAGATCACTGCCTCGAGGATGCAGAACCTGGAGTTGCTGGCCGGCACGCTGCGCTTCCAGCTCCAGGGGGAAGACGGCTTCGCGCTGCTCGCCCACTTCGGTAAGGATCCCCTGCCGGCCGAACCCACCACGACCATCCGCGTCGACCGCGAGGCCTATGAGGCACTGAAGACCGGCGAGCTGGCCGCCCAGGACGCCTTCCTGAGCGGCCAGATCGAGCTCGACGGCGACATGCAGCTGGCGATGCAGCTGGCGCTGGCCGTACTCTCTCCGGAGTAGAGAGAAGAAGGGAACAGATGGTCGCTGCGAACTCCGGAGAGGAAATCGGGAACGACTGGCTCAAGGCAGCCGAGGAAGCGGGCCGCCCCTTCGAGGACACGAGTGCCCGCTGGCGACACAACACAATCAACCTGATGAGCCTCGGCCTGTTGTTGGCCGGGTTCCCGGCGGCCTACTTCGCGACCCGGCCGCTTCCGACGCCGCTGACGGTGCCGATCCTGGGCCTGGTCTACGGGAGCATCATCTTCTCGCTGTTCACTCTGGTAGCCCACGAGGCCTCCCACGGTTTGTTCCTGATCACGCGCTCCCCACGGCTGCGTCGTGTGTTGAACGATGTGTCCGGCTGGGCCGTCTGCATGCTCTTCCTTCGCGACTACGGGCTCCACTGGCGCATCGGACACAACCTCCACCACCAGCGCGTCCTGGAAGACGACGACCCGCAGAACTGCTCCAAGTACGTGCTGGAGGGTCGCGCGCTGCTCTCCAAGCTGGCCAAGGTGTGGCTCATCCCGTTCTACGAGTTCGAGACCTATCGGCTCTGGATGAGGGGCCTCGACGATCGCTGCCCAAAACCCGAAGGCTACGAAGCCGCTCCCGCCTGGCTGCGAGGCACCGGCTTCGTCCTGGGCTGGGCAGCCATTCTCTTCGCTCCACTCCTCGAAGCACCGGTGGCCACCCTGCTGACCGTGCTGATCGCGATCAAGACCGCGACCTGCTTGAACTTCCTGAAGAGCAGCCTGGAGCATGGAGGCGGCTACCGGGAGGCCCAGGACCAGAGGCTGAAGACGCGAAGCCTGATCTTTCCACTGAACGGCTTCCTCTTTCCGTTCTGCATCACGCCCTATCACTGGGAGCATCACCTCGTACCGATGATCCCGTGGTATCGCCTGCCGCGTTTCCGTAAGGAGATCGCCGATCGGATTCCCGAACCGTGGCGCGATTGGATCTACACCCCAGGTCCGGAACTCCTGCGCCAGGTCATTCTCCCGTGAGCCGAGCTTCCGGCACCAGCCTTCGTCTGGCCGGAAAGCTGGCCATCGCACGGGCTGCAATGAAGCTTGCGCGGGCCTGGGATCTACCGTTCCGGGAGCGGGCCTACCGGACCTGGTACGACGCCATCAGCGAACTCTCCGAGTTGCTGTTCTCGGACTTCCGCTGCATGAACTATGGCTACGCATCGGTAGCGGAGGTTCCGGGAGCAGAGAGCGACGATCCCGAGCGCTTCCAACTCGGGCTGTATGACTTCCTTGCAGCTCTCACACCCCTCCGCGGCAAGCGCGTACTGGAAGTCGGCTCGGGCCGAGGCGGAGGTGCTGCACACGTGCTCCACGCCCATGGAGCTTCCCACGTCACCGGCCTCGACCTCTCGGAACGAGCCGTCGAGGCCAGCCGGACCTGCTTCGACGACGCGGGCCTGCGCTTCTTGTCGGGGAACGCCGAGGCGCTGCCGTTCGAGGACGCGTCCTTCGATGTCGTTTTCAACGTGGAGAGCTCGCATGGCTACCCGAATGTCGACGCCTTCCTCGAAGAAGCACACCGCGTGCTGACTGACGACGGCATGCTGCTCTTTGCAGATTTCCGGCACGCCGAGGAAGCCGCGGCCACCGAAGCCCTCGTCGCCAGCTCGCGCTTCAAGATCGAACACCAGATGGACATCACGCAGAACGTGCTGGCCGCGCTCGAGGCCGACGATGCCCGAAAACGGGAATTGATCGACGGAAGCTCCGCGGTTCCAGACCTGATCCGGGGATCGATCCACCACTTCGCCGGCTGCATCGGATCGCCGATGTACGAGGACTTCCGGTGCGGCCGCCGGATGTACTTCGCCTACGCGCTCAGGGCGAGCTAGCCAGGCGCAGCACCTCTCCGACCAGCTTCTCGATCCCTGCAGCGACGTCCTTGATGCCGGGGCCAAGCATGTAAGCCGGGCAGCTCACCACTTTCGCCTTCTCGTCACAGACGAAACTCTCCACCGGACAGGCCTTGTGATGGGCGCCCATCGTCTCCAGCGCTCCAGCGGTCTCCGGGTCCGAACCGATGGTGAGATCCACGCCCGGAAAGAGCCGGGCCGCCAGGTTCGGAGCGATGCAGATGAAGCCTATGGGCTTTCTGGCCTCGTGGACGGCGCGCAGCAGCTTCTCGACACCCGGGTCGACCGTGCTGTCCGGACCCTCCACTGCGAAGGAGGAGAGGTTCTTCGCCGCACCGTAGCCGCCGGGCACGATCACCGCGTCGAAGTCCGCGGCATTCGCATTCGCCACGTCCTCGATCTCTCCCCGGGCGATGCGTGCCGCCTCGACGAGCACGTTGCGGGTCTCGCCCGCAATGGCCTCTCCGGTGCGGTGATCGACCACGTCGAGCTGGGGCTTGTCGGGAGCCAGACACTGCACCTGGGCCCCTTCACGGTCCAGGCTGAGCAATGCAATCACGCTCTCGTGGATCTCAGTACCGTCGAGGTAGCCACACCCCGAGAGAATCACGCCGACGCGCGTCATCATTTGACCTCCAGATGTGGGTTCGAATCGCGCTCTCAGCGGATCGCGAGGGCGCTGGGATCATTGTCCATCAAAGCGTAGCGGCACATGAAATCCACCAGGGCCGGGCTGTAGCGCTTCGACGAAGCCTCACCGGTGAAGACCCGCGGCACGTGCTTGCGGAAGTGGAAGTCCATCAGACGCCCGATGGGTGTATGCCGAACGACCTCTCCGACCTTGAAGAGCGTGAAGAGTCTACCGTCGTAGAAATGGTCGATGGTCTTCTGCCAGGCCTGGATGTGGTGCCGCACGTGCTGGTCGTAGCGACGCATCGCGCGTTCGTCGCCGCCGGCCAGGATCGCTGTCGAAAGTGCCTTCGCACCATCGAACGCCAGCAGGAGCCCGCTCGAAAACACGGGATCCACGAATCCGAAGGTGTCGCCCAGCAATACCCAGCCGTCCCCGAAGCCGCGCTTCGAAACCAGCTGGTAGTTCGTGTATTTCAGCACGGGCGTGATGCGCTTCGGGGAGTCCCCCCAGAGCTTGATCACGGGCTCCCGGGCCAGGATGGCGTCGAACTGCTCCTCGAGGTCCGCTCCCAGGGTCTTCACATAATCCGAATCGACCACGAAGCCGACGGACATCTTCCCGGGCAAGGGAATGCGCCAGCTCCAACCATGGGTGAGCGTGTCCGTGTGGACATTGCCCTCGACCACCTGGGCAATGCCCTGGCAATGGGCAAAGAGAGCCGTATCCCTGCGATCGCCGTGTTGATAGGGAAGGTCGAGCAGGTTCGGAAGCATGCGCGGGCGCCCACTGGCATCCACGATGAGGTCTGGCTGGCCCTCGAAGTAGCCCTCCGTCTGGGCCAGGGTCTCCGGGGCGAGCTGTACCCGATCCGATTGACCCACCCGCTCGACCCGCGCTGTTTCTCGCACCAGCTTGGCGCCTGAACGGGCCGCGACCTCGGAGATGGAGGCATCGAGCTTGTCGCGAGGGACATTGTAGGAGTAGTTGGTCTTCGCGCCTCGCACATCCGCGAACTTGAAGCTCAAGCTCTCTTCGCTGTTGAAGATGAAGCTCGCTCCTTCCTTGAAGGTGCTGTAGCCACGGACCTCTTCCTCGATGCCGAGCTCGGCGAGGAAGGGCACGGTGGCAGGAACCAGGGACTCCCCGACGATGATTGGCGGCCGATTGCCCTTGTCGAAGAGGACGACCTTCCGGCCGGCGCGACCGAGGTAATAGGCCAGGGCCGAGCCCGCCGGACCGCCCCCGATGATGGCTACACTGCGAATACGGCTGCCCATGCCGGCGAACGCTAGAGGACGCAAATTCGCTGGGCAACCTGGCCATCCGGCACTCGTCCGGGCGGGCGCTCGCGAGGCTTCCAAAGCCTCGATCCTTCTTCTATATTCGACCCGCAGTGAGCCCCGCAACGCTGGACGTAGCCATCATCGGTGGAGGCATGGCTGGCGCACTGCTCGCGCGCCAGCTCTCGCAGAGCCTGCCTGGCCGCCGCATCGCGGTCTTCGACAAGAAGACCCGTTTCTCGCTGAACATCGGCGAGTCGATGGTCGAGATCGCGAGCCACTACTTCGTGAAGAGGCTGGGGCTCGGCAGCTACCTCTACGACCGCCATTACCCGAAGAACGGCCTGCGCTTCTTCTTCGACACCCCGGAGCTGGACCTTCCGCTGCAGGAAATGAGCGAGATCGGCTCGGCCTCGATTCCGCTGATTCCAGCATTCCAGATCGATCGCAGCCGCCTGGAAGCAGATCTGATCGACATGAACCGGGAAGCCGGCATCGATGTGCGGCTGGGAACCAAGGTGGAAGAGATCGAGCTCGGCCACGACGGCCAGGCTCACCGCCTGCTGATCTCGGACGGAGGCGAACAGGAAGAATTCGAGAGCCGTTGGGTCGTGGACGCCAGCGGGCGCGGCCGAATGCTCGCACGCCAGCTCGACTTGAACATCCCGGTGAACGACCTCGAGAACAGCTCGGTCTGGGGTTGGTTCGAAGGCGTCACCGATATCGACAGCCTGGGACCCGATTCCTTCCGCGAGCGGGTGCACTGGACCCCGCGCCGGCTCTCGACCCTCCACTTCCTAGCGCGGGGCTACTGGATCTGGTTCATCCCGTTGCAGAACGGGCTCACCAGTATTGGCGTGGTGTGCGACCGTGGGAGCTTCGATCCGGAATGGCGCACGACCGAGGGTTTCGTCGAGTTCCTGCGCGGCCACCGCGGCGTCGCCTCGCTGCTCCAGGACGCCAAGGTAATCGAGACCCAGTGCTTCATGCATCTGGCCTACGGCACGAAGCGCTTCTACAGCCCGGACCGCTGGGCGCTGGTAGGAGAAGCCTCTGCGTTCCCGGATCCGTTCTATAGCCCGGGTGCAGACTTCATCGCGCTGGGAAACGACTTCACCGCAGACCTGATCGCCCGGGACCTGGGAGGCGAGGACGCAGAAGCCCTGAGTACCCGCGTGGGGCTCTATGACGACTTCATGCAGTTCCGGGTCGAAGCGGCGATGCGCCTCTACCGGGATCAGTATTCGGTGCTGGGAAGCTACGAGCTGTGCAAGCTCAAGTGGGACTTCGACGTAGCTTGCTACTACAACCTCTGGGTCTCGTCCTACCTCCAGGACAAGCACCTGAACGCCCGCCAGCTCAAGCGCCAACTGATCCAGCGCAAGTACGTGCTCAGCGCACTCTCCAACTTCGCATCCTTCTTCCGCAGGATCGACGACCACCTGACGAGCGGTGGCCACTACCACCGCGAGAACCGCGGTCAATTCTCCGACGGCCAGGATCTGCTGGATTTCGTACGTGAGGTTGGGGATCCGACCCCCGACAAGGAAATCCTGCGCAGGACGGAGCGGATCTTCAACGCGGTCCGGAACCGGGGGCTCGACCTGCTCGAAGGCGCCGCGATGCCCGTCGCGAGGGAGCCCATGCCACTGGGCTGGTTCATGGCGCCCCGGAAGCTCGAAGAAGCCTGAGCGACCTTCCGTACGAGCCGGGCAATACGCCCCTCGCGGCACCCAGATGCCGAGCGTCTTGTCAGGCAGCGGGCAGGACAGGGTCCTTCATGAAGAGATACACGGCCCATCCGATTTCGTTTCGACCCCACTGCAGGTAGTGGTCGCGCCTCTTCCGCACGTTCGCCATCAGTTCCGGGACATCCGGATCGTCAGGATTGCGCAAGCCATACAACTCAGCGGCGTACCACTGGTAGGCCTCGTACCGGTCCCAGTCATCCTCGTTCGCTACGACGGCATGCAGAAGGCCCAGCCCCAACCCGAGCCCTGTTTGGGCGTTTCCCTGGTGTGTGCTGAAGCTGGACTCGGTCAGTCCGGCAGCTTCGAGATGATCCCGGGAAGGAGCGGTTCGCCAGAAGGGCTCCCCGACAACGACCAGCCCGCCTGGTTTGGCCCAGGAGGAGAGCGCGAGAAGCGTTCCCTCCAGCCCGCCCCAGATCCAGGAGGCGCCTAGACAGACCGCCGCGTCGAACGATGATGGTTTCCCGCTGTACTCGCTCCCATCCGATTCCACGATCTCGATTGCATCCTCGAGGCCCGCCTTCTCGACCTTTGCACGAGCATCCGCAACGAAATAGGGAGAGATGTCGACCCCGACCATGCTGCAGTTCCATCGCCTGGCGGTCCGTACCGAAAACTCGGCTTTGCCACACGCGATATCGAGAACCCTGGCCTCATCCGGAAGAGCCAGGAGCCCGATCAACTCATCCACTTTGGCTTCACTCACCGGATTGCAGAACAGATGGTGCTCATGCCCGATGGCGAAGTACTTCCAGAGATCCATGATCATTCCCGCCGTCCAACCGACACGTAGTTCTGCCGCGAGGCCGGCCATCGACCCCGCCAAGCCTCTCGAGTTGAACCCGACAGTATCATGCCTCGACACGTCCGACATTGGCCCAGCCGGCTGCTGCCTCGCGTTAGGCTACGGGGATCGACGCAGCGACTTGACCATGGGACGGCCCACCTCTACCCATCCGACGGCGGCACTTTCCTGCAGCACTACGGAGACGTGAGCGCCAAGATCGCATCTGCCGTCGGAACAGGTACGCCGGGCCAGGACAGAATCGATTCTCATTCAACTGCGAGCGAAGATTTGATGCTCTTCTGTGAGGAATATGCGTGAGTTCGCAAGGTCAATGAACTCGCGCTCATCTTCGAGCAGGCGTTTGTGGGCCGCTTGCCCTTCGGGCGTGTTCATTCCAGCGACCAGATCCTCGAGACTGTCCCACCATACCTCCGTGATCCCATCGTAGGCCTTCCCCATGTCGCGAGACTGAGCGAACTGCTCGTTCAGGGGTGTATCGATCGTGTGGCTTTGAATGTAGCGACGGGCATTGATGGCTTCGGCTACTTCACCGACGAGCGGACCGTGAGAGAGCCAGCGCTTGTAGAAATCTTCCTGGGAGAAGTCTGGGTGGCGACGAATGATGTAAACGAGCTTGATCATGTCGGTGCTCCAATCTTGCAGTGGCCTGGCGAACCCGCGCTGCTTGCCACCCAACGGACCGGCGTCAAACGGCGCGGAATAGCACCCTCTGCTCCACCGATCCAACGAAGGTTGCTGCCGGAACGGTACAACGACGTATTGGGCCGCGCTATTCCACGTCCCGTTCAACGCTTTGTTGAGCCGCATGTCTCCAGGCGATTTCCTGCTTTCCGCTGGGGAATACCGCGCTACGCTGCGCAGCTGTGCGCTCTCTCATCGAGATCCAGCTCGAAGTGTTGTTGGAGCGGGACCTACGAGGCCGCCTCGTAGCCACGCGAGACCCCTTGGCACGACCCGCTCCACGCTTGTTCCTGGGTCGCTCTGCCGAGGGGAACGTCTGGGCCACGCGCCGAGATGTGGACACGGAAACGTCAGATGAACTGCATCGCTTGTGCTCGGCCGAACCACGGCTCGTGAACCCTGGCAACGAGCAACCTCCCCTATGTCGTGAGCGTGCACTGAGCCTGCTCGGGCACGTGGGGGTCGAGTACAGGGGGCCCTGCTACGTGATTCCCGAAAAGCTCCCTTCGGATGACCGTGCTCGCGAGATCACTGCGAGTGAGAGCTGCGATTGGCCTGATGTGTTCCCGTGGCTTGCTGATGAGTTCCCGCACATCGCACCTGTAGCCATCGCGTTCGAAGACGGGCAGGCAGCCTCGATCTGCCACTCCCCGAGAGGCCTCACCGAGTTCGCTGCTGAGGCCGGCGTCGAAACGCTCGGCGCGTTTCGCGGCCGCGGGCTGGCCACGGCGGCCGTAGCATCCTGGGCCCATGCGGTTCAGCGGACGGCGCGCCTCGCGCTATACAGCACGTCGTGGGAGAACGCGGCATCGCAGGCGGTGGCGCGCCGTCTATCGGGCAAGCTCTATGGCGAGAACTGGCACGTCACGTAAGCGAGACGTCTCCGACAGCATCGCCATGCGGACCGACGGATTGGGTTTCAGCTGCAAGCCCTCTTATGATCAAACCGTGGTAGTAGTGCGACGGCCGACAGGCAGTAAGCAGCTACCTGCCGGACTTCACCTGGAGTCGGTAGACCGCAAAGCCCTGGGTCCCATTCGGAGACCGTTGACAAGCAAGGGTCACCGCCTCCATAGCTGCCAACGGAGCTCGAACGGTTGCCTGGGCCCAAGAGCCCGTATCCAACCGTCAACGATCGCGGGGTGGGGGGCGGTCAGCGTGGAAATCAAGCGGAGCCAGCCCCGAGAGTACGCGCCCAGGCCACAGCGCGCAGGGCAACCGCCGTGCGCGCGCGTTCGAGGGCCTGGCGAGCCATTCCACGCTGCCCGCTCCCCACCCCGCGATCTCGCAACGAGAAGCAGAGCGGAGCCCAATAGGTCAGGGCCCGCAGAAAGAGGAGAAGCAGATCCCCGGGCTACTGGATCGCAACTTCCTTCAGCAGATCCAGGTTGTCCAGCGCCCGACCGGCACCGTGAACGACCGCAGTGAACGGATCCTCACTGCGCAGGATCGGCAGCTTGGTCTCCTGTCGAAGGATCTGGTCGAGATCGTTCAGCAGTGAACCACCTCCGACCAACATGATGCCGCGGTCGATGATGTCGGCGGCGAGCTCCGGCGGAGTGCGCTCGAGGGTCAGATGGACTGTCTCGACGATCTGTCCGATCGGCTCGAGCAGGGCCTCGCGGATCTCCTCGCTAGTCGTCACGACGACCTTCGGGATGCCCGCCACCAGGTCGCGTCCCTTGATCTCCTGGGTCTCGGTCTTCGCCGTCGGCGAGGCCGTGGCGATGTTCACCTTGCAGACCTCGGCGCTGCGCTCACCGATCAGCATGTTGTACTTGCGCTTCACGTAGTTGATGATCGCATCGTCCATCGCATCGCCACCGCAGCGGATGGAGCGGCTGGCAACGATGCCCGAGAGCGAGATCACGGCCACATCCGTGGTGCCGCCGCCGATATCGACGACCATGTTGCCGGTGGCAGCGGTCACGTCGAGGCCGGCACCGATCGCAGCCGCCATCGGCTCTTCGATCAAGTAGACCTCACGAGCGCCGGCAGAGAGAGCGGACTCGCGGACCGCGCGCTTCTCGACGCTGGTAATGCAGGGCGGGACGCAGATGGCGATCCGCGGCCGCACCAGCTTGCGCCGGTTGTGTGCGCGCTGGATGAAGTAACGAAGCATCGCCTCGGTGATCTCGAAGTCCGCGATCACACCGTCCTTGATCGGGCGGATCGCGCGGATGCCGCCGGGCGTTCGCCCGAGCATCTCCTTGGCCTCGTGGCCCACCGCCAACACCTTGTCACCACGACCGGTTTGATCTTTCGCGACTGCCACGACCGAAGGCTCGGAGCAGATCAGCCCTTTGCCCTTGGCATAGACCAGGGTATTGGCCGTACCGAGATCGATGGCCAGATCGCTGGAGAAGATGCCGGCAATGGCGTCGAGCATGGAGATCGCCTCAAACAGGTCCCAGATCCGGGAAGGAAAGGGGCACTCTCCGTATCGGCACAGGGCGGCAGGAATTGAGTGCATTCGCGCGGAAGCAGGCGGAATTGCGTGGGAAACGCGTACTTGGCGAATGCGCAGCCGAGCCGCAGCGGTGCCGGAAGACCTATGGTTGGGCGGCTGCTTCGGTCTCGTCCCTGCCTGTTGCGGTGGGATCTTCGCCGACCAGGGAGCCCAGGGACTCGAGTTCCGAGGCCAGGCTACCGATCTGGCCGACCAGCGCTTCCATGCCGTGGACGAGCGTGCCCGTGCGTTCCCGGACCTGAAGGAGATGCGTCCGGTAGCCCTCGATCCGCCCTTCAGCGGCCGCCAGCGCAGCCTGGGAGGACGTGAGCTCTGCCTCGAGCCGGGACGCCCGATTGGCGGTGACTCCCCAGCCGATCACGCAGACGAGGGCCAGCGCGGCGGCGATCCAGCCGTAGCGACCCAGGGACGACGGGGCGCGACCGGCCTCCGGCCCAGGCCCTTCGGTGGCTTCTCGGGGTACGGAATCACCGTCGACAGCGACCAGTTGGGGGCGTGCTTCGCTCATGAGCGGACCTCGGTCCAATCCGGGAGGACTGGCAGGAAGGAATGGCGCGCTAGGACTGGATGACGAGCTTCGACAGGCTGGTCTTGCGCAGGTTCGTCTTCTGGATCGTGCGCACCAGCTCGGCCACCTTCTCCGTGTCCGTTTCGAACGGGTTGTTGCAGATCACCCGGACGTTGAGCAGGTTGCCTAGGCGGATGTTCGACCAATCCAGATCGTACTGGATGCCATTCTGCCGTGCGAGTTTGATGAACTCGCCACGCATCCGTGCCCGGGTATCCGGCGGCGGCTCGGTCTTCGCCTTGATGATCTCTTCGTCGTTCAGGATGCGGTCCACTGCACCCTTGCGCTCGAGCAGATAGTAGAGCCCGCGGTTCACGCGGATGTCGTGGTACTGAAGATCCAGCATGAAGACGCGCGGATCCGCCCAACGCGAGCCGTGCTTCTCGATGTAGGATTCGATCAGGTTGCGCTTGATCACCCAGTCGATCTGACGCGACAGCTTGTTCGGATCGTCATCCAGGCAATCGAGCACGTACTGCCACATTCCGACGCTCTCCTTGAGCTCGTCGGAAACCGGATACTGCTCGATGTACTTCTGGGCCATCTCGCAGTACTCGCGCTGGATCTCGATCGGCGAGTACTCGCGCCCGTTGTCGAGGCGCAGCTTCTTCTTGCAAGTCGTATCGTAGGAGATGTCCTTGATCGCCTTGACCGGATTGCGAAGCGTGAAATCCTTGTTGATGTAGTTGTCCTCGATCATCTGCAGGACGACCGCGCACGCGCCGATCTTCACGAAGTTCGTGTACTCGCTCATGTTCGAGTCACCGACGATTACGTGCAGGCGGCGGTAGCGCTCGCGGTCGGCATGGGGCTCGTCGCGGGTGTTGATGATCGAGCGATCGTTCGTCGTGGTACCAGAGATCTTCTGGTAGATATGCTGGGCGCGCTGGCTGATGCAATAGTGCACGCCGTCCTGGGTCTGGAAGACCTTGCCTGCGCCGGTGTAGATCTGGCGCGTCACCAGGAACGGGATCAGCTGCTCGGCCAGGTAGTAGAAATCGACGTCGCGATCGACGAGGTAGTTCTCGTGACAGCCGTAGCTGTTGCCAACGAAGTCCGTGTTGTTCTTGAAGATCGAGAGCTTCCCGGCGATCCGCTCCTCGCGAATCTTGCTCTCGGCGTAGTCCTGCAGATCTTCGAGGATCCGCTCGCCGGCCCGGTCATAGACGATCAACTGCCGGGGCGACGCGCACTCCGGTGTCGCGTACTCCGGATGACAACCTGTGTCCTGGTAGAAGCGAGCACCGTTTTCCAGGAACACGTTCAGGAAGTGCTCCGTGGTGATCAGCTTCTCGAACAGGAAGCGAATCGCCTTCTCGACCGGCAGAGTCTTCCGCCCTTCGGGCGTGAAGATGATTCCGTACTCGGTCTCGACTCCGTAGATCCGCTTTTGCACGCGCTCCCACCCAATCCGGAGGGCCAATGTAGCCATTCCTCTATCGGCAGGTACGCATGAGACCTTTCGGCGTCTCCGCAGATGGAATGGCGGCCGGCAAATGAGCCGTGAAATCAGTCCAGGCAGAATCCCCCGGGGGAAGCTCAGTCGAGGAGCGCAGCCACCTCGTCCGCCTTGAGCCGCTTGAATTTCCGGCCATTCCGGCTCCGGTCGAGGACGCAGACCTCGAGGCTCTTGGCGGGTAGGTCCGGGGTTCCGTTCTCGGCCCGTTGCAGGGCCTCACGCCCGAGTGCGAGGGCCTCGGCCAGGTTCAGACCCTCGCGATAGTTCGATTGCATATGCGATTGGAGGTTGCTTTCGGAGCCACCGATCACGCAGAAACCTTCCTGGTCCTGCACTGTGCCATCGAAGCCGATCTTGAAGAGCGAGTTCCCCTCATGCCCAGCGAGCTCCGGATCGCCCACCTCGGCCACCACGACCTCCACCTCGAAGGGCTTCATCGAGCGGCTGAACTCCTCACCGAGAATCTGGGAGTAGACGTTGGCCAGGGCCTTGCCGCGCACGTCGTCACGACTGAATTTGTAGCCCTCGACATCCGCCCACTGCACTCCCATTTTCCGGAGGCGATCAAACTCGCTGAACTTGCCCACACCCGCGAAGCCGACGCGGTCGTAGACCTCACCCAGCTTGTGCAGCCGGGTCGGGTTCTCAGCAACCAGCACGACACCCTGGTCGTACTCCACGGTGACGATGGACTTGCCCCGAGCGATCCCCTTGCGGGCAAACTCGGCCTTGTCCTGAGCCATCTGCTCCGGATTGACGTAGAACGGAAAGGACATGGCTACGCTCCCGGCCGGCGGCGGCTCTCGAGCACGCCCTGGTACACCTGGGCGATCTCGTCGTCGCCCACCTCTTCGACTCCCTCTTCCGTCACCAACTTGACGCGCGGGAAGATGCCGCGCTCGAGGTCGACCCCCCCGGTGGCCCGATCCTCGTCGGCCGCGTCAGTCAGTGCAAGAATGGCCATGCCGATGGCGTCCTCTCGGGTGGCGCCCGTACTGTAGGACTTCTTCAGGGATTCCTTCGCGAAGATCGAGCCCGAACCGATGCCGTCGAACTCGAGCTCCTCGTAGCGGCCGCCCGTCACTTCGTATTTCCAGACACGCCCGGTATGGCGTCGACGGTCGTAGCCAGCGAAGAGCGGAACCACCACCAACCCCTGCATCGCAGCGGGGAGGTTCTGGCGGATCAGCGAGGCCAGGGTATTGGCCTTGCCTTCGAGCTCCAGGGGCTCGCCCTCGATCTTCTCGTGGTGCTCGAACTGGACGCCCAGCAGCCGCGCCATCTCGATGGCCGGACCCGCTGCGCCCGCGATCGCCATCAACGAGTACCCGTCGGTGGCGTAGACCTTCTCGATGTCGCGGTTCGCAACCTGGTGGCCCATCGTGGCAAGGCGGTCGCCCGCCACCAGGGCACCCTCAGCGAAACGCAGCCCCACACAGGTCGTGCCGTGGGCCGTCTCCGGCAGCGTTCCCGCACCGTGCAGCCCAGCACTCAAGTCGCACTTCAGCTGCGGAAACTCGTCGTTGATCAGCTCCATGAAACTGGAGCCCTTGTAGCCATCCCAGAACCGCACGAAACCCCCTCCGATGTGCGTGATGGTAGTCGAGGCCGTTCGGCCTACTCGCCCCCGCGTTGGACGTAATTCTTCACGAATTCCTCGGCGTTCTCTTCGAGGACCTCGTCGATCTCATCGACGAGGGAATCCATCTCTTCCTTCAGATCCTCGCCCTTCTTGGCGAGCTTCTTCGCACCCTCACCGCTCGTTCCGGATTCGCCATCTCCACCCCCGCCACCGGTCTTCTGCTTCTGGGTGCCTCCAGCCGCGCTGGCAAAGCGAAGCAGGTCCGCGTCCGGATCGGAAGCGTAGTTCCTGGGTCGTTCGAATTTCTTGATCATGGGATGTCTCCTGACGGAATTCAGGCGCGGAGGTTCTTGACCAGTTCCGCTGCATTTTGGGAGCGTTCGAGAAGATCGTCGACGTGCTTCTTGGAGCCCTTCAGCGGCTCGGACATCAGCACGCGCTTGATCGGCTCGTCACCGAAGCCGAATGAGATCGAATCCCAGTTGACACCGAAGACCTCGTCACCAAAGCGCTTCAGGCAGTGTCCACGGAAATAGGCTCTCGTATCCTCGGGAGGCTCGGTGATCGCTTTCGTGATCTCTTGATCCGTCACGATCCGCTCCACCTTTCCTTGTCTCTCGAGAAGATAGTACAAGCCCTTCTCGGGTCGAAGGTCGTGATACTGGAGATCCAGCAATTGGACCTGCGGATCTCCCCATTCCAGACCCTTTCGCTCCATGAAACGCTCGATCATGACCTGCTTGATCACCCAGTCGATGCGATCCGCCAGCTCCATCGGATCGCGCTCGAGTGCGTCGAGCACCTCGCCCCATTTCAGGAGAATGTCGGCGGTCCAGTCCGGAACATCGTGGCTGGCAGCGTACCTGCGTGCCATTTCGAGGTATTCGAGCTGGATCTGCACACCGGTGAGCTTCCTGCCATTGGTCAGCTCCACCTCACTCCGGCAGGTCGGATCGTGGGAGATCTCCTTGATGGCCTTCACCGGATCCCGGAGCGAAAGCTCCCGATCGATCGCGCCATCCTCGATCATGCCCAGCACGATCGCGCTCGCGCCCTGGCGCAGATAGATCGTGTACTCACTCATGTTCGCATCACCGACGATCACATGCAGACGGCGATACTTCTCGCGATCCGCATGGGGCTCGTCGCGGGTATTGATGATTGGCCGCTTGACCATCGTATCGAGCGCAACTTCGGTTTCGAAGAAGTCGGCTCGCTGCGAGATCTGGTAGTCGCAGGGTTGGGCGCGGTTCTCACTGCCCACCTTGCCAGCACCCGAATAGACCTGACGGCTCGCGAAGAACGGCATCAGATGCTCGACGATCCGCTTGAAGGACGTGCGACGATCCATCAGGTAGTTCTCGTGAGAGCCGTAGCTATTGCCTTTGTGATCGCTGTTGTTCTTGTGCAACAACATCGTCGTGCCCTCGGGCAGCAACGCCGTGGCTTCACGACGAGAGAACTCGAGGATCCGCTCGCCGGCCTTCTCGTGCACGACGAGCTCATACGGGTTCGTGACCTCCGGACAGGAGTACTCGGGGTGCGCATGGTCGACGTAGTAACGCGCGCCGTTCTCGAGCGTCTTGTTGCGAGCGATGTTCTCCTGCTGGTTCGGCGTGTACTTTTCGCCGTCCACCTGGAAGCCCCGCGCGTCTGCGAGCGGGTTCTCCTGGTCGTAGTCCCAGAGAATCTTCGTCATCTGGTCTTCGCGATAGGCGTTGACCAGCAACACACAGCTCGAGATCGGATCGAAATCCCGGTCGTTCTTGACCGTGATTCCAAACTCAATCTCCGTCCCCATCACCATCGGAATCGCCATATCGATGTCTGGCGCCGCGGGGACGCGAGATCCTCCTACAGGTACTGACCGGAGTCGACGTTTTCGATCGACCGCTCTTTGCGGCTGATCCCGCTGATCAAGGTGCGGACGTTGATGATCCGCTCGCCCTTGCGCCCCGAAATACGCGCCCAGTCGTCCGGGTTGGTCGTATTCGGGAGATCTTCATTCTCCTTGAACTCGTCCTGCACCGCCTGCATCAGGTCGTCGACCTTGATTCCACGCTCCTGCTTGTCGAGGTAGCGCTTCACCGCCTTCTTCTTGGCTCGAGCCACGATGTTTTCGATCATCGCACCACTGGCGAAATCCTTGAAGTAGAAGATTTCACGCTCGCCCTTGGCGTACGTCACCTCGAGGAACTTGTTGTCTTCGCCGGTGGCATACATGTCGTCGATGGTGTCGCGGATCATTCCGTCGACGATCTTGGCCCGATCGCTGCCGTAGCGCTGCTCCGAATCCGCGTGGTACGGCAGATCCTCGACCAGGTACTTGGTGAAGATCTCGTAGGCGGCTTCCTGATCCGGGCGATGCACCTTGACCTTGAGGTCCAGCCGGCCAGGCCGCAGCACGGCCGGGTCGATCAGATCCTGGCGGTTCGAAGCACCGATCACGATCACGTTCTTCAGCGACTCGACGCCGTCGATCTCCGAGAGGAACTGGGCCACCACGGTGGCCTCCATGTCCGAGGAGATCCCGGATCCGCGCATGCGGAAGAGCGAGTCCATCTCATCGAAGAAGATCACGACGGGCACATCCTCGTTGGCCTTCTCGCGCGCTCGCTTGAAGACCTCGCGGATCTTGTGCTCGGTTTCGCCGACGTACTTGTTGAGGAGCTCCGGGCCCTTCACGTTCAAGAAGTACGCGGGAGTCTCCCGACCTGTCTTCTCTTCGATGCGCTTGGCCAAGGCATTGGCCACCGCCTTCGCAATCAACGTCTTTCCACAACCGGGAGGACCGTAGAGCAGGATGCCCTTCGGCGGCGAGAGCCTGTGCTCCGCGAAGAGGGTCGGGTGCAGATAGGGCAGCTCGATCGCATCGCGAAGGATTTCGACCTGCTCGCCAAGACCACCGATCTGGTCGTAGGTGATATCCGGCACCTCTTCGAGGGCCACCTCTTCTGCGGCCGACTTCGGCATCTTTTCGTATGCGTACTGCGTGCGAGGATCGACCAGAACGTGGTCACCCACCTTCAGGCGCTCGCGGCGCAAGGGATCGGAGAGCGTCACGACGCGCTCGTCATCGGTATGCCCGAGTACGACGACGCGACCATCTCCGAGGTTGTCGACGATCGACATGATCTCGCCGCGGAGCGTGAAGCCCGCACCCTCGACGATGTTGAAAGCCTCATTCAGGACGACGAGCTGACCTTCCTCGAAGTGGGAAGTGTCGACGTTCGGATGAACGTTCACACGCATCGGCTTGCCGTCGACCACGATCTCAGCGGTCTCATCCTTGTTGGAGCGTTGGAACACGCCGTAGCCGTTCGGCGGCGCGCAGAGCTTGTCGACCTCCTCCTTGAGGAGTTCCATCTGCTGCTTGGCTTCCTGAAGCGTACCTACCAGCTTCTCATTCTGACGCTCCGCGTCGGTGAGCTGATCGCGGGTCAGGTGGAACCGGCGTCGGATCGCCTCGTGCTCGGCAAGCAGCCGATCGAGGCGGCGGCGGAACTCTGCGGAGTCTCCCCCGAAAAAGCGCATAGCTTCCCGGAGATCTTCGATCTCATCCTGAAGTGATCGTGCCATGGATTGTCCGCGCTCCGAATCCGTCGATCTGTCCATTCTGTCAGGGGATGAAGCAGACGCCTGCGAATCGTCATCCTCGTTTCCGGGACCATTCGGGGAGATTCGCCGCATGACGTCCCTCATCAGACCCCGCCGGCCACCGTCGGATTCGAACTCGCTCATTGCGTCCTCTCCTGGTTGGCTCCGTGCCAATCACGAAGGCAACCCTGGAGTGTGCAAAGCCCATGCCGCTGCGGGTGGATCGCCCGGGGGGAGACGGCTTCGAAACGCAAGAAAGGGAAGTGACCATTGGCTTCTCCGGGGCGATGGAGCCTCGGCGAGGGGTGCTTGTGGAGCGCGAGAACTCCGCGTTCCCCAACCGCCGCGCGGCCTTCGATGCTCTGCTGCCGGTTCCGCGAAAACCCGATGGATCCTGTCGGGGGGCATGCAAGAGAGTGCACCGAGCCTCTCGAACCCCTTGTTTTCATGGACATTTTCACCGATCGAGCATAGGGCAGGGCCAAAGGGTGTCAAGCACTCGAAGGGGCAGCTTCGGGCCCAGATCGGCGAACGACCATGAGATTGCCAGCTGCTGCCCCCTCCCCGACCGGGCCGGACCGGGCCCTTCCCAAGAACCCCTTTTAGCATGCTGGATTCCACCGAAAGCTGCCCCTGGGGTGCCGCTCTACGATGCATTGCTGCACCTGGAAGCTGCCGGGTTCTTGACACTGGTGTCGCCCCACCGACGCTCCCGGCGGCTACGCGCCACTTTGCGGGCCTTCAGGATGGAGTGGAGGAAAATGCCCTGGCTGGGCAGAAACCCGCGTCCATCTGCCTGCAAGTTGCACGGCGTGATCCAATTCGGCGCCGACCGCCAGCGCTGACGTGACCCAATTCGGCGCCGACCGCCAACGCTGTGATCAGTATGGGGGCTTCACCCTGCGAATCCGGACACCTGGGACTGGCACTCGAGCAGAACGCCGTCCGTCCGACTTCTGATAGTGTCAGCTTTCCTACGAACATTGGGAGGATCGTGTTGAATCACCCGGTATCGGATCCGAGGCCGCTGGCCCCGGGGATCATTCTGGCTTTGCTGTCGATTTCGTTCGGCTTCCTTCTTGGCGGAGCATTTGGAGCCGCGGAGGACGCGATCAAGGGCCATCTGCGCTCGTCCGCTGGGGCGGTGTTCGAGACGGTCTATGAAGGCGACGCGGAGAAAAGAGACGCAGTCATTGCGAAGTCGTGGAGCTACATGAAGAGGGCCCACCTTCACGGCGGTGCGATTGGTGC
This sequence comes from bacterium, assembly GCA_024226235.1. GTDB lineage: Bacteria > Myxococcota_A > UBA9160 > UBA9160 > UBA6930. The sequence continues at coordinate 4,817 of JAAELW010000209.1, read as the reverse complement.
AGCTGCACTCTCATCGATCGTGCTGCTTGGGTTGTTCGGAAGCGCGGGCTTTCTCGAACGAGTCTCCGCGGTCACGTTCGGCGGAGGTGCGCTGCTGTACACCGTGTTCTGGCTCGCGGCAGGGCTCAGTGCGCCATCGGTCGGCAGCACGAGCGAGGCGAAGGACGCCCTCAGCTTTCTCGCAATCCCCGGCGCAGGCCTATGCCTGCTCGGCATCGGCGGCACTCTGCTCTCGATACTGAAGCAGCTCTTCGCCCCAGCCCAACACTGAAGGTTCACGGATTCGATCCGATCTCGGATCCTTCGAGCACGGTCCTGGTGCTGGGCTCGATGCCGGGGAAGGCCTCGCTAGACGCCCAGCAGTACTACGCTCACCCGCGGAATCACTTCTGGCGGATCATTGGAGAGCTGCTCGGATTCGAACCGACGGCGAGCTACCGGGACCGCAAGTCCTTGCTCAAGAGCCGACAGATCGCGGTCTGGGACGTCCTCAAATCATGTACGAGGGAGAGCAGCCTCGATTCGGATATCGTCGGGTCGTCCATCATTCCGAACGATTTCCCCAGCTTCTTTCGCAGACATCGAGCAGTGCAAAGGGTGTTCTTCAACGGAGCCAAGGCCGAGCAGGTGTACCGCCGCCATGTGGCACCAGCTCTCGACCCGGCGAGGACCTTGAGTTGCGTCCGGCTTCCCTCGACGAGCCCTGCCCATGCCGCGATGCCCTACGCCGAGAAGCTGCGAGCCTGGGCCGCAGTCATCTCCTAGGCTGGGGCAATGCTGTCGGGGGAGGGCTAGCGTTCAGAATCCCGGGCGTCTAGCGCATCACGGATGCGCGCATGTTCCCCTTCGTCGAGCCTGTAGTTCCGGAGAAGCAGCGCTCCTCCGAGATAGCAGACGAACGGGAACCCTCCGTAAAGAGTGCGAAGTGCCAGCTTCACGGTGTCGGTCTGCTCGACATTCGGTTCGAATCCACTCATCTGGAGCACGTATCCGGTGAGCATCAACGTGAGGCCATAGGCCGACTTGTAGACGAAGCTCCAGGCGGAGTAGTAGGCACCCTCCTTTCGCTCACGCGTCTGGTACTCGTCGTAGTCGATGACATCGGCTTGCAGCGACGGAGACAGGGTACCACCCACGCCGGCGGCGACTCCGGCAGATACCGCAAGAGCGGCCATCGGGTAGACGTCTCCAGCGCCCAGGAAGAACATCCCGCCAAACGAGAGACTGGTGAGGAGCTGGCCTCCCATCCACAGACGTCTCTTCCCGACGCGCCGGGAGATCGGGATCCAGAGCGGGACCAGTGCGACGGACGGAACCATGTAACAGAGGATGACGATCGGAGCGAGGTGTCCGGCGCCAATGACGTAATCGGCGACATACAACGTGAGGACGCCGATCGTTGCGGCACCCAGGTTCTCGACAAGGGTGACGGTCAGCAACAGCCGGGCATGGGGATTCGCCCAGACGTCCGAAAAGGCCGCGAAAGGTTTGTCGGCACCGCGCCCCTGGAAGTCGGGGCGCTCCCGGAGCCGGAAAGCCGCAAAACCGAGCATGGCGGCCGTGACGATGCCGGCGGCCACCGCAAGCTGGGCCGCGGTAGCCCGCGACGCTTCGATGGAGACACTCTCGGCCTCGAGCAGACGCGCCATCCCGAGGAGCGCAAAGATCGACCCGACCGTCCAACCCACGTGTCGGAAGCCGAAGATCCGACTGCGCTCGTGGTGATCTGCAGTCAGTTCTGCGCCGAGGGATAGATGCGGAACGACGAAGACCGTCATCGCGGAGTAGAATCCAAAGACACCGACGGTCATCCATGCAGTGAGCGCCCCGCCGGTGATCCCCTCAGGTGGGCTCCACGCCATCCAGTAGGCCAAGCCAATCGGGAACATCGAAACGAAGATCCAGGGACGCCTGCGTCCCGCGCGATGTTGGGTGCGATCGCTTAGATATCCGGCGACGGGGTCGGAAATCGCGTCCCAGATGCGCGACAGGCCGAAGATGGTTCCCATGACTGCCGGGGCGATCAGCAGCACATCGGTGGCGAACTTCATCAGATACAGGCTGACGAGCAGGAACATGAAGCCGGAGCCCACCGTCGGCAGGCAGTAGGCGACGATCACCGAAAGGGGAACGCGCGGGTTGCTCGGGGAGCGGGGCGCAGCGGTGCCCGAGGTGTGTTCCACTTCCGTCAAAGGAACCCTCTCAACTCATCGAGTCGCCCAAGCGTGATATCGCCCTCGATTCCCAGCCCCGCAAAGCGGCTGCCCGCGGCTCGCGCCGCATCGCGATCGAAAGTCGAGTCCCCGACGACGAGAGCCCGCCGGGCATCGACCCCGAGCTGCCTGGCCGCATAGAGCACCATGTCCGGCTCGGGCTTCGCGCGGGGTACATCGGTTCCACCGACGACCAGGTCCGGCGTGGCCCCTGCCCGCTCCACCAGCTCGCTGGCCAGCGGATTGGGAGTGTTCGTGATGACGGCCGTCGGGAGCCCGCGCGCCGCAATGTGGGCGAACACGGTCGGCACTTCGGGCGCCGTTTCGAGCAGAGACCAGTGGTCCTTGAAATGGGTTTCGTAGTAGGCCTCGAGCTCCGCCAGCGATTGGCGCGGGAAGAAGCGCTCTCGATCGGCATTCACGCCCTGGCCCCAGGCCGCATGAAAGGCCTCGGCCGAGATCTCCGGGTAGCCCCAGTCCGAGCAGGCCCCGTTCAGGAGCCCGAACCAGACCTGGTAGGAATCGATCAGCACCCCATCGAGATCGAAGAGTACTGCGGCGATCTGCGGTTCCATCACGCCCGCAGGATAGGACGCCTGGGCCCTGGCGCAGGCTGGACACTGCGCACTGAAGCACCGACCCTGCACCCCCAAATCCATCCTGCGGCATTTCGGAAGCCTCTCGGCACCGGAGGCCGCTCCCGAGGGCCCTTCAGCGATGGCACACCGCTTGCTTTTGATTGAGTCCATGTCCCAACGGCTCGTGCTCTTCCTCGGCTTCACGCTGGCCTTGGCCCTCCAGGGCTCTGCCGGCCGGGCCGAGAACTGGGAGAATGCCCTTCCCGGTTCCCCTGGAGGCATGGTCGAGGTGGAGCTCGACCTCGGCGAAGGGCTGCGTCCAGACCCGGGCAGCCTGACCCTGCGCAGCCACCAGGTGGACGAAGTGCGGGTCGAAGTCGAATCCGACGGCTGGGGCAGCTGGAATGTGGAGCCAAAGCTAGAAGAACAGCCGGGAAGGACGCGGATCGAAATCCGGGTGACCGGAACGGGTTCCTGGATGTTTGGCGGGCCAAACGTGCGAGTCCGCATCTGGGTGCCTGAGAAGACATCCATCGACATCCGGTCGAAGGGTGCCCCGGTCAGGATCGAGGATTTGGTCGGTTCCGTGCGCTTGCGTGCGGAAGATGGCGGTGCCGAGATCCGCGGCATCGAGGGCCCAGTCAAGGTCCGCGTGCAGGATGGTGACGCGGAGATCGAAGAGATCCGCGGCGACCTGGACGTGAGCTGTAATGACGGAGGCATCCGGGCGGTCTGGGTCTCCGGCGATGTCCAGGCGCGTTCCACGAATGGCGGGATCCAGATCGAGCATGTGGGTGGAAACGCTGTCGCGAAAACCTTCTCCGGAGACATCGAGGTCTCGGAAGCGGGTGGCGCGGTCGAAGCCCGCACGGAGGAGGGGCAACTCCGCGTCAGCTTCGTCGGAACGCCCACGGGCGCAGTGGTGGCGGAACGTGGGAACATCGACGTCCTGCTTCCGGTCGACGCCGATGCCGAGCTGGACGCAGAAGTCACACGAGGCACGGTCGAAATCGCCGATCGGTTGGCTTCGAACCTCGATCTGGCCGAGAACCATGCCCGCGGCGCGCTTGGCAAAGGCGGACCACGGCTGATGCTCCGCAGCTCCCGCGGCTGGATCCGTGTACACGGGCGTTAGGTGAAAGGATGATCATGTCAAGAATGACTCGAACCATTGGAATCCAGGCATTGGGAATGGCATTGGTGCTGACACTCCCGGCCGCTTTGGCTGCCGAGGATCTGGAAGCGACGATCCCGATGGAGCCCGGAGGACACCTCCGCATCGAACTGCCCAGCGGGCGCATCGAAATCGATAGCCACGATGAGCCGACCGTCGATCTGAATGGCCACGCGAGCGGGCGCTTCCGCTTCGAGGTCGAAGAGAGCGACAACGAGGTTCTGGTGCGTGGACGAAACGAAGGGTTCCTTTCCTGGTTCCAGGGCAGGGTGGACATCCACGTCCGGGTGCCAAGTGCGTTCTCGCTGGATCTCGAGACCGGCGGCGGCCGGATCGACATCGAGGACATCCTCGGTGACGTTCGTGCACGCACGAGCGGCGGGAGCATCGAATTGGAGCAGATCACCGGAGATGTGGAAGTCGTTACCTCCGGCGGTCGGATCCAGGCCCAGGAGATCGATGGCAACCTGAAAGCCGAGACGAGCGGCGGAAGGATTCACGTCTCGGAGGTGAATGGCGACGTCGACGTGCACACGAGCGGCGGCCGCATCCGGATTCGTGAGGCCGCGGGCGAAGTCCGGGCCATGACCAGCGGCGGGCCCATCGAGGTGCGCTTCGACGGCCAACCCAGCGGCAAGCTCGAAACCTCCGGAGGCTCGATCGAGGTCGAGGTGCCCGAAAACCTGGGCTTCGACCTGGACGCGGAAACATCCGGCGGACGCGTCGAGCTGGACGATGATCTTCACCTCAAAGGCGAGACCGAACGATCCAAGATCTCGGGCGAGGTCAACGGCGGAGGCCCGTCCCTCTCACTCGAAACATCCGGCGGCAACATCCAGATCCAGGTCCGCT
>JAAELW010000208.1 GCA_024226235.1 bacterium | reverse complement strand
GTGGCGCTCGTTGCCAGGCAGCTCGCCACCGTCCAGAAGATGGGTCGGCCAGCTTCCATCTTCGCGGCGTGCGGCGGCGAAATCCACGACGATCTCGTCAATCGCCGCCCGTGCGCCCTCGGCATCCCAAGGCCCACCGGCCAATGGCTGGTGGCGTGCAGGGTCGAAGACGCCTTCGCTCATGGCGCAGGAACTGTAATACAGTCAACCCGCGGAGGGTCGCCGGCCGCGGTGAATTCCCGCCTTGTCGATCGGGCTCGAGAGGATCACATTCATGTACGTGCGCATCCTGCTCGCCGTCGGCCTGCTCCTGATCCTACCGGGTACCGGAGCAGCGGATACGTTCGCTCCCCTTCCGACACAGCCTGCTCGTGTCGCGTGGCCCAGCCAGGGCTGGCCCGAAGCAGAGCTCCCGGCCGGCGTCGATTCGACGGCACTCGATGCGGCCATCGCCGCGATCTTCGAGAGCCGTACTCCAGAGGGCATTTCGGACACCCGCGCAGTGCTGATCATCCAGGGCGGTGAGATCGTCTTCGAGCGCTACGCGGAAGGGTTCGGACCAGACTCGCGCTTTCATTCGTGGTCGATGGCCAAGAGCTTCGTGCAATGCCTCGTCGGGCTGTTGGTGCGCGATGGCCAGCTCGAGGTCGATGCGCCCGCTCCCGTACCGGCCTGGAGCGATCCGAGCGATCCGCGCCACGACCTGACACTCCGGCAGCTTCTGAACATGACGACCGGCCTCGACAACGCGGACGGAGGCCTCGACCCGGAGGCCTTCGTGGGTCAGCTCCTGTTCGGTCCGAACGCCCAGGACATGGCCGGCCGCTCAGCCAACGTTCCGTTCCGACACGAGCCGGGAACCCATTGGGCCTACTCGACGGGAACCAGCGCGATCCTGGGCGGCATCGTATCCCGGCTCACCGGCCCGGAGCGGGCGACGACGCGCGCATGGATAGAGCGAGAGCTGCTCGATCCGCTCGGCATCGAGAGCCTCGTCGCCGAGTCCGACGGCCTCGGGCAGCTGGTGGGCGGTAGCCACGTCTGGGCCTCGGCGCGAGACTGGGCGCGGCTCGGGCTGCTCTATCTCCGCAACGGCGAATGGGATGGCAGGCGCATCCTGCCCGCGGGTTGGGTGGATTTCACGCGGACTCGCGCACCAGTGGAGAACAATGGGACCTTTGGTGCCCACTTCTGGCTGAACCTGCCCGCCGGTGAGAAGCAGTTCGACCCGCTTCCCGGCGGACCCGCCACGGCATTCCAGATGAGCGGCAACGGCGGCCAGTACGTCGCGTTGGTTCCCGAACGCGACCTGATCGTCGTGCGCCTCGGCGAGATGATCGCGACGGATTGGCCCACACTGGGCGGCCAGATGGCCGGACTGATCGCGCCCTTCCCGGCCCAGGCCACGCGATGAAACGGGTGTTCGTCGGGCTCCTGCTGGTCCTCGCGGGAACGGTGGCGTGGTTCCTGCCGCGGATACTCACCCAGACGAACGTAGGCGCGGGCTACGTGGCCAAGCAGGCCTGCTCGTGCATCTTCGTGGGTGAGCGCAGCCTCGCCTCCTGCCGAGCGGACATGATGCCCGAGATGGAACCGATCGAAGCCGAGCTGCTCGAAACGGGCGTCGGCGTCCGAGCCTGGGTGCCGCTGCTGGCCGAGCGGATCGCTCGCTACAAAGAGCCCTACGGCTGCACACTGGAACCCTAGCGCTCGGCTCTCCCACCCGCGCGATCCCTCAGGCGCTGGCATCGAAGCTCCGATGGGACCGGACATGGGGGAAAAGCCGTTTCCGGAGGCCTTGCCGACGATCCTGCTGGCCAGCACCGATCCGGAGGCTGCCAAATGGCTCGAAGAGGCCACGCGCGGTGAGCTGGTGATCCGACAGATCGACCCCGGCGAGCTCGGAGCCGGCACGGTCTGGATCGACGCACCCGTAGCCGTCGCCCACTGGCGGGAAGCCGACGGACCCGCGGCCCTCGACGCACTCTTGGCGCTACGCGAGCTACCCCTCGCAGGACGGATCGTTCTCGTCTCCGACCTGGCCGAACCGGCCGACCTCACCCGCGGGCTCGACCAGCTCCAGCCTGTCGCTTGGCTTCCGGATCGGCCACCGGTTCCCGCATTGAAACGCGCGCTGCGCCTCGCAGTGCCGCCTCAGCCCGGTGCCGGTGCCCGCCGAGGACAGCGTCCGACCCAGTCACTGCTCGGTGTGAGCGCAGCGCTGCGCGAAGTCACCGACGAAATCAAACGCATCGCACCGACCCAGACTTCGGTGTTGATCCTGGGCGAGACCGGTACCGGCAAGGAGCTCGCGGCGCGCGCGGTGCACGAGCAGAGCCTCCGGGCCAGCGGACCTTTCGTCGCGATCAACTGCGGCGCTCTACCCGAGACGCTTCTCGAAAGTGAGCTGTTCGGATCTTCGAAAGGTTCCTTCACGGGCGCCGAGCAAGACCGCAGGGGCCTGTTCGAGCAAGCCGACGGTGGAACCCTGTTCCTGGACGAGATCGGCGACACGACACCGGCGCTCCAGACCAAGCTGTTGCGAGCCCTGGAAGAGCGCGAGGTGCGACCCATCGGCAGCAGTGAATCCCGGTCGGTGGATGTGCGAATCGTATCGGCCACCCACTGCGATCTGGCTGCCGCACTCGAGACGGGCGAGTTCCGGCAGGATCTCTACTACCGCCTCAACACCCTGACCCTCGTCCTGCCGTCTCTGCGCCGCCGGCGCGTCGACATCCCGTTTCTCGCACAGCACTTCGCGGAGGCCTTCGGCGAAGAGAACGCTCGCCAGATCACGCTCAGCGAGGAGTTTCTGGAAGAACTCTCGGCCTGCGAATTCCCGGGCAACGTGCGTGAACTGCGCAATGCCGTCGAGCGGGCGATCGCGCTGACTCGACCGGGCGAAGATGTTCCCGCGTCGGTGCTGCAAGCCGGCCACGGACCCACCGCGATTCCCGATGGACCCGGACGGGGCAGCCTGCGCGAGCAGGTGGAACTGCTCGAGGTGGAACTGATCCGGCGGGCGCTCGGAAACCACGACGGCAACAAGACCCGCGCTGCAGAGGACCTGGGCCTCTCGCGGGTCGGCCTGGGCAAGAAGATCAAGCGCTACGGCCTGTAGGTGACAACCCGGTTGTCGCAAGGGCCGCCAACTTCGTTCTCACATCCGCAATCCATTCTCCCTCACCCGGTTCCACGCCGAGTTGCCAGTGCGAGAAACACGCGGCGACGAATGGCGGCACAGATGCTGAGGGTGTCGTGACAGGCCTCGTACGGAAATCCGGTCATGTAGGGCGGAAGCTGCCGGTGGCACGGGCCTTGCTCTAGTCAAAGGTCACGAACCAACGAGTTCCCCCCCAAGCCCCCCCCCCCCCCACCCCGCGCCTCCCCCCCGGCCCCCGCGCCCACCCCCCTCCGGCCGCCGGGGTCTTTCCTTCCCCACCCCCCCCCCCC
>JAAELW010000207.1 GCA_024226235.1 bacterium | reverse complement strand
CCGGTCCCATTTGTTAAGTTGCTGAATTTCCCGAAGGAAAATTCAGCAACTTAACAAATGGGACCGGCCCCTATCTTAACTGAGATGCGGGCGCCGGTGCGCTTCATTTCGTCCTGCTAGCTGCGAAGACCGAGGACCTCGACCGCATTCTCCTTCAGGATCCGAGGCCGGACTTCGGGCTTCAGGTCCAACTTCTCGAAGTCTGCCAACCAGCGGTCCGGCGTCAGTACCGGGTAGTCCGAGCCGAACAAGACCTTCTTCGATAGCAGCCCATTTGCAGCCCGGACGAGCTGCGGCGGGAAGTACTTCGGCGACCAGCCCGAGAGATCGATGTAGACGTTCGGCTTGTGGGTGGCCATCGAGATCGCCTCGTCCTGCCAAGGTACGGAGGGGTGGGCGAGGATGATCGTCAGGCCTGGGAAATCGGCAGCGACATCGTCGAGCAGCATGGGTGCGGAGTAGCGGAGCTTCAGACCTCGTCCGCCCGGAAGGCCTGCGCCGATGCCGGTCTGCCCGGTGTGGAAGATTGCAGGGACGCCGAGCTCCTCGATCGCCTCGTAGAGTGGGTAGTAGGCTGCATCGTTGGGTTCGAATGCCTGCAGCGTCGGATGGAACTTGAACCCTCTTGCGCCGTGATCGTTCACGAGTGCCTTTGCGCGGTGCACGGAACGGGCGCCCAGGCGCGGGTCGACGGATCCGAACGGAATCAGGATGTCCGCATGAGCGGCGGCCGCGTCGGCGATCTCCTCGCTCGACAACGCCGGATGACCGAGCCCTGTGGTCGCATCGATCGTGAAGATCACGGCCGCCATCTGCCGGGAGCGGTAGTACTCTGCCAGATGCTCGACGGTCGGCGTCCGTTCCGCATCCGCCTTGAAGTACTTTGCCGACGCATCGAGCAGTTCCTGGTCGAGCGCGAAGCAGCCGTGGGAGTCCTGCTCTACATGAGCATGGGTATCGATCGCGGTCAGCGAATCCAGATCCAGCTGGGTCATGGCCCTCTCAACGCCCTCGCCAGGGGAGCACTCGAATCCGGTGGAGAGGGCCTCAGTAGGGGTTGTCCGGATCCAGCTCGAAGGTCTCGATCAGCCAGTCGAAGTATAGGCCGTTGGAGAGGAAATCGAGGTAGATCTCGTGCACCAGACCCACGAGGGTTCGCACCGCATGGTCGATGTCTCCGTCCACGGAACGCAGGGTCAATGCGACGTTCCCGCCTCGGTTGTACGGCTTCAGCTCCACCCGCTTCGGGTCGCAGCGCCGATGGGCCGGCAGTCCCTCGTGCTTGCGGGCTTTCAGCCAGGCTCTGAAATCCCGGTACATCGCGGAGCCAGCGGGCAACGACGGCAGTACGCATGCAAACCGCAGAGTGCGTGTGCGGGGTTCGTAACGGAGGTCGAAGACCTGGTCGCGATGCCACCACAGGCGGAAATTTGCTCGCGCAGGCGTCGCCGCCTGTCGGGAATACCCCCGGAACACGCCCCTCTCCGCGTAGCCCTGCAGGATCTCCCCGACCAGGGCTACCTCCTCAGTGTGCGACTGCACCGCAACCGGGCTCCGGGTTCATCGAGACGCCAGGCGGATACGCTCGACCAGAGGTGAACTCCTTGATCGCCTGGCAATTGATTAGCGAGGAGACCTTCTCGTCGCGCGCCAGCCGGTAGGAACGAGCCAGTGCCGTGTTGAATTCTTGCGGCGTTCGCACGTATTCACCGTTCGCTCCGAGTCCCTCCGCCAGTTGGTCGTAGCGCAGGTTCTCCTGGAACAGGTACATGTGCATGGATCGGGCCGATCGAGCAGCATGGGGCCAGACCCCCCAGGCGTTGTTGTTGTAGACGATCGTGATGGTAGGCAGACCGTATTTGATCGCCGTATCCAGCTCGAACAGGCTGTAGGCCATGCCCGCATCACTGGTGATGCATAGCGTGGGGGCGCCCTCGTACCCCGCCTGGGGCCCGACACCCCTCTGGACGGCGGCACAGACTCCCATCATCATGGCCATGTCGGGCCCGATCGCGCCGTACTGGTAGGCCGGCACGATCAGGTTGGCAGGCCGGTTGGCACGGGCGTAGCGGCCGCCGAACAAGCCACTGGTCCAACCACCGATTCCCATGACCACGGCGTCGCGATCGTCCGCGTCGTGGTCGAGGAAGTGCTGCGTGTCCCGGGCGATGACCGCGGGATGCAGGTAGCCCGTGTCCTTGGAGTACTTGAGGCCCAGGCCGTACACCTCGTCGAGCTGTGTCTGGTAGGCCGCTTTGGCGGCGGCGATCTCCGTTACCCACGGGCCGCGCTTCTTTCGCGGCAACTCATCCGCCAGCATCTCCAGGAACAGGGCCTCGTCACTGACGATGCCCAGATCCAGCGGCCAGTTGCGTCCCAGGTCTTCCTGTACCGGATGCACACGGATCGCCTTGATGTCGGGATTGAAGAGGTACTCCCCGGGGCTCGGCATGCAGTACTGCCCCACGAATACCACCAGGTCCGCGCTCATCAGGCAGCCTGGCGCGGTCATGGTGCAGAGCCGATGATCATCCGGGAACGTCCCACGAGAGGGACCCGAAGTGGCTACTGCGATGTCGCTTTTCTCGGCGGTGCGCTTCAGTGCGTCCCAGCCTCGCCGCTGGAAGACTCCCTGGCCCGCCACGATGAGGGGCCGCTCGGCCTCCTGGATCAGCTTCACGGCCCGGGCCACGTCGGCGGGGATGGGGTGGGCGCGGGATTCCGTTCGATACCTGGACTTGTCGTGGAAGTCCGTCAATTCCCCGGGATCCTTGAAGCGGGCGCGGGATACTTCGGCGGGGAAGTCCAGATGGACAGGACCGGGTACCCCCGACTTCAGGTGCCGGAATGCGTAGGCGCCGTACTCGTGGACCCGCTTGGGATCGATCAAGCGCTTGCCGTACTTCTTGATCCCCTCGGTGGTGGGCTGCTGATAGACGGTCTGGATCGCCCGCTCCCGGTCTTCCCCAGCGATCTGCATGTTGCTCGCCAGGACCAGCAGCGGCGTGCGCGCAGCGTTGGCAGCGGCGATGTTCATGATCATGTTCGTGAAGCCTGGTCCCTCCGTTCCCGAGGTCGCCGTGACTTCGCCGGTGGCGCGGGAGAACCCATCTGCCATCGCGCACATGGAACCTTCGGAGCGCCCGCCATAGGCTGGGATTCCCGCCGCTGCAAGTGCATTGATGACGGTGTAGTTGCCGGGACAGCAGAAGAGCCCGGCCAGCTCCTCCTGCTTGCAGAGATTCGCGAACACCTCGGCACCGCTCTGGCCGCGCCCCTCGAACTTGCCCGGGCTCGGATCCTCCGCAAGTGAGGTGGTGAGATCCTCTGGCAGCCTGATGGACGGAATCTCTGTCTCGCCCATGTCGGCAGCGAAGGCCAGGCTGCTGGGACCAGCTGCGGCTGCGGCACCCACGCCGATGGCCGATGTACGCAGGAAGTCGCGCCGTGACTGGAGTCGCGCGGTGTCGTTTTCGCTCATGTCCTATTCCCTTCCTTGCGGCCAGAGACTGAGGATGAAGCTGACCAGGTGTTGAATTTCTTCGTCCCTGAGCTGGGATCTCCACGGCGGCATTGCGACTCCGGCACCGTTGCGGATGCTGGTGAAGATCTGTTCGGGTCGGGTGCCGCTGTAATACGCAGTCGGGTCGCTGAGGTCGGTGGCATTGGCGATCACGTCGATCAGGGCTTTGCCGTCGATGCCGTGGCAAGTGGTGCAATGCTGCACGTAGAGGGCTTTCCCGCTGACGACGGATTCGATTTCTCTGGGCCCCGGGTCTGCTGCCAGCGCGCGCTCCGGGGACGCCAGCGCGAGTGCCAGCAGGCAGGCAGCGATTGTTCTGGAGGGCACGGATCGATCCTCGGCTGCTCGATTCTTGAATAACTGAATCATTCAATTATACTTTCCTGGAGATGGCACGCAAGAAACCCGAAGGACGTCTGGCTGCGCTGGCCGATGCGGCCCTCCACCAGTTCTCCCAGCGCGGCTACCGGCGCACCCAGGTGGCGGATGTGGCCGCCGAGCTGGGCCTCTCCCCTGGCACGATCTACGGCTCGGTGACCAGCAAGGAGGCACTCTTCGACCTGGCCGTGCGGACGGCCTTCGACGAGCCCCTGCCCGAGTGCGACGAGCCGGTATCGGAGCCGCCGCTCGAGGCTTTGGTCGAGCGCGTGAACCGGCTGATGGGTGAGCGCATGCGAACACCCGAAATCGCGCGGGCGGTGAAGCGCAGCCGGGCTCCGTCAGACGTGCGGGGCGAGTTGGAGACGCTGATCCTGGAGCAATACGACCTGGTCGTTCGCAACGGCCGCGCGATCCGCCTGCTCGACAGCTGCGCTGCGGATTGGCCCGCGCTTGCGGAACTCTACCTGCAGGGTACACGCACGGGTCTGAACCAACGCTGGGAGCGCTACATGGCCAGTCGGATCAAAACGGGTGACCTGCCTCCTGTGCCCGATCCGGCGATCGCCGGGCGGCTCGCCATCGAGACCATCGCCTGGTTCGGTATGCATCGGCATCACGATTCGAGCCCCCTGCCCATGGATGACGCCAAGGTCCGCGAGACGGTGGTGGCCGTGCTGCTCCGCGGGTTTGGGGTCTAGGAGGTCCATCATGAGACACCGGGTCCAACTCAGTGTGGCGCTGCTCGTTGCCGCCACGTTCATCGCCTGCTCGGCCGAGCCGCAGCTTGCGCCCGGCCACGTGGCCGGCTGGTCGTTCTACGGCGGGGATGCTGGCGGTCGGCGCTATTCGCCGCTCGATCAGATCGACTCCGCAAACGCTGCGAGCCTCGAGGTGGCCTGGCAGATCCGCACCGGAGACCTCGACGCGGATCCCCCGCCCCCCGGGCACATGGCCTTCCAGGCGACACCGATCCTGGTGGACGGGCAGCTCATCCTGCCGACGCCCCTCGGCCGCATCCTCTCGCTCGATCCGGAGACCGGTGAGGAGTTGTGGCGTTTCGAGGCGACGGTCCGCGAGCACCGCTATCCCGAGTTCACATCCCGTGGAGTGGCCTCGTTCGTGGACTCGGAGCTCGATGAAGGCGCCCCGTGTCATACTCGCATCTTCGCGGCCACCGTCGAGTCGCGCCTGTTTGCGATCGACGTGCGCACGGGTCTGCCGTGCGCGGGTTTTGGCAGCGGAGGCGAGGTGTCGCTCCGCGAGGGGATGGACAGGATCGACACTCCCTGGACTTTCACGATCAGCTCACCGCCCGTGGTGGCTGGCGATCTGGTCGTCGTGGGATCAGCGCTCGGAGACAACCAGCGAGTGGAGGCGCCGCGCGGTGTGGTGCGTGCCTACGACGTGCACACAGGAGAGCTGGAATGGCTCTGGGATCCCATCCCTGCTGATCCAGAGCAGGCGATGCACGAAGGTTGGCAGCCGGAACAGGCACGACGTACCGGTGCCGCCAACGCCTGGGCCCCGCTCTCCTTCGATGCGGAGCGCGATCTCTTGTTCGTGCCTACCAGCAGTCCGAGTCCGGACTACTACGGAGGCGAGCGCCTTGGATCGGACCGCTACGCGAACTCCGTCGTCGCCTTGCGCGCCAGTACCGGCGAGCTCGTCTGGGCCTTCCAGCTGGTGCACCACGACCTATGGGACTACGACACCCCGGCGCAGCCGACCCTCGCCCACGTGCGTCGGGAGGGTCGCGACGTCCCGGTGGTCGTGCAGACCACCAAGACCGGACTCGTCTTCGTGCTGCACCGAGAGACGGGTGAGCCGGTATTTCCCGTGGAGGAACGACCCGTCCCGGCGTCCGACGTACCGGGAGAAGAGGCATGGCCGACCCAGCCCTTCCCGACGGCCACGGCTCGCCTCGTTCCGAACGCGCTGCGACCCGAGGATGTCTTCGGCCTGACGCCTTACGACAGGGGCAAGTGTCGCGAGCGCATTGCCTCGTTGCGGAACGAAGGCATGTTCACGCCGCCGAGCCTGCAGGGGACGTTGGCGTACCCGGGAATTGCTGGAGGTAGCAACTGGGGCGGAGTCGCAATCGATCCCGAGCGGCGGCTGATCGTCGCCAACGTCACCAATCTGGCCTTCGAGGTGCGCTTGATCCCGCGCGATGATTTCGAGCGGGAACGCGAGGTCGAGGGCGTGCTGCGGGAGTACGCTCCCCAGCACGGCACCCCGTATGGCATCATGCGGGAGCCCATCCTGGGACCGTTCTTCATGCCCTGCACCCCGCCGCCGTGGGGGATGTTGGTGGCCATCTCCCTCGACACGGGCGCTGAGGTATGGAGGCGGCCCTTTGGCGCTGCGCCCGATCAGCTTCCGCTTCCCGCGTGGATCGAGCCGGGCCTTCCGAGCCTCGGTGGGCCCATCGTGACGGCCGGCGGTGTCGTGTTGATCGGCGCCTCGATGGACGGCCGGTTCCGGGCCTTTGACGTGGAGACGGGAGAGGAGCTCTTTCGCGACAAGCTGCCTGCTGGCGGGAATGCGACGCCTATGACCTACCGGCTAGATGAAACCGGCCGTCAATACGTCGTGATCTCCGCGGGCGGGCATGGAAAGCTGGGAACGCGCCGCGGTGACTACGTGGTGGCCTACGCGTTGCCGGGGGGCATTCGAGAATAGCTGCCGGTCGTCTCGACAGGTGTTCTCATCCTTGCTTCGCCACACAGCGGTTCGTCATTGAGCCGATTCCCTCGATGGTCGTGGTGATCGTATCGCCGGGCTTCAAGAAGGTCTTCGAAAATGCACCGACTCCGGCCGGGGTGCCGGTGAAGATCAGATCTCCCGGCTCCAGTGTGCAGATGCTCGAGAGGTAGGTGATCAGCGCGGGAATGCTGAAGATCAGATCATTGGTGCGCGCATCCTGGCGACGCTCTCCATTGATGTCACAGCTGATGGCCAGATCGGCAGGATCCTCGAACTGATCGAGAGACACGATGTACGGTCCGATCGGTCCGAAGGTGTCGAAGGATTTGCCGAGGTCGAAATGCGGCGGTTTGCTCGCAAACTGCGTGCGCCGCTCTGAGATGTCCTGGCCGCAGGTCAGCCCAGCGATCGATTTCCATGCATCTCCTTCCGCGATGTCACGGGCGCGACGTCCCATCACGACCACCAGCTCCGCTTCCCAATCCGTCGTTTCGCCGAATACGATCACGTCACTCTCCGGGCCCGAGAGGCAGCTCGGAAACTTCGCGAACACGAGAGGGTTGGCGGGCAATTCCATGCCGGATTCCTCAGCATGGGAGCGGTAGTTGAGACCGATTCCAAAGGCCTTCTGTGGTCTGGGGGAACACGGTCCGGCCGTGGAGGCATCGAAGGGGCCATCGGGTGTCTTCCCTGCGAGCGCCTCAGCCACCGCGTGCAATTCATCGTGCCTGGCGATGGCTTCCATCGGATCATCCGAAAAGCCTCCGTCTGAGTGACGTTCCAGGTCGAAGGTGCCGTCGTTCGTGACAAGCGTGGCCCGGTCATTGGTTGTCGCTAGGCGAAAAGCCATGTCTGTTCTCCAGTGTGGGTTGGGACAGGTAGCATCACAGCTCGTGGAGCTGCTTGCCGAAGTCACATTCCGTGTCGAAGCGAATCAGGGGTTTCCGATACTCACCGATCCAGCAGCTTCCGCCCAGGGTTCGCGGTCTTCATCACCGCCGAATCGATCGGGGTCGAGCATGGCGTCCCAGAGGCTCCCGTGCACCTCAGGGCCGCGTGGCCATCGATCGATGACTTCGGTCATCTGCTCGACGATTTCGGGATGCCCACCCGCCACGTCGTGCTGCTCCAGGGGATCCTCGCGGATCCGGTAGAGCTCGGGGGGTTGTGATGAGAACGGCAGTGGCGTCGTGGGCAGCACGAGTTTCCACGGCCCGCTGTAGAGCGCCGTCCCGTCTACTCCAGTGGTCAGATAGTCCGGGTGGTCGGTGTCGTCGTCGCCCTTCTCCAGTGGACCGAAGCGGCTGATGCCATCGAGGTCGTCCGGCGTCGAAGCACCCAGGCCGGCCATTTCGAGCAGTGTCGGCAACACATCCTGTGCCGTGATGAAGAGCTCGCTTCGTCCGCCCCCGAGGTGGCCTGGCCACCAGAGTGCAGAGGGAACGCGAGCTCCGCCTTCGGTCACGAGCTGCTTTCCACCGCGGAGGGGCCGATTGTCGGATCCTCCCTCGAGTACGTTCGTGCGGATGAACTCGGCAGCTGCGATGGGGAGCGGCGCGCCGAAGACCTCGACCAGCCCGTTCAGGAAGCGGACGAGTTCCGGCGGCTGCGCTTCGCGGCTGAGGCCGCCGTTGTCGCTGAGGAACCAGATGATCGTGTCATCACGCATTCCCTGCGTTTCGAGGGCATCGAGCAGTCGCCCGATCGCTGTATCCAATTCGCTGACCATTGCAGCATGCACTCTTCTGAATTCGTCCTCGATGTGGGCATGTCGATCGATCGTGTCTGGCGGCGCCTCGTTCGGCAGATGGGGTGCGTTGTAGGCGACGTAGAGGAATGTCGGGCGCTCGGGATCCCTGGCTTCGAGCAGTGAGATCGCCTCGTCCGTGATGAGCTGCGTCGAATAGCCCGGCTCGCGAACGGTTACACCGTTGCGTTGCCAATCGTGCCCTCCGCCGTGGTTGTGGTCCCAATAGCCGATGCCGCCCGTCACGTGGCCGTAGAAGTGATCGAAGCCGCGACGATGGGGGAAGTAGCGCTGCTCGCCGTGGCCGAGGTGCCACTTGCCGCTCATGAACGTCTGATAGCCCGCCCGACGCAGGTACTCGGGCAGAAGAGTCTCTTCGATCGGCAGACCACCGGGATCGAGCTTCGCAATTGGCCGGGTGATGCCGAGCCGCGCGGGTGATTTGCCCGTCATCAGCGCAGTGCGTGTCGGGCTGCACGTCGTCTGTGCGTAGAAGCGGTCGAGTTCGATCCCGTCGCTCGCGATCTGGTCGAGTCGAGGCGTCTCGATCTCGCTCCCGTGGAAGCCGACATCGTTCCAGCCGAGATCGTCGGCCACGATCAAGACGATATGAGGCGGGCCCGACGCTGTTCCGGCCACGGGTTCGTCCGCTGCCCGAGCCAGTGAGGTGGGCCCGACCCAAAGGCAGGCAGACCCGAGCAGCCAGGCGAGCAGTCCGATTCGCGTGTTCATGGGGGGGCAGTATCCGGGATGGCCAGCTCGCGAGCCAGCGCGGTCGAGTGGGCGATCCGTCGGGGCGGCAAGGTCAAGCCGAGAGGGTGAACCAGGCTGGGACAGGTTATCCGAGTAGATACTCCAAGAGTACTTGCATGGATTATCGAGTCGAAGAGCTGCCCCAAGCGCAGTGGGCGGTGGCGAGAATGCCCATCCGGGCGATGTGGCCGCGGCCAGGCCGCCAGACCCGGGCTAGGCAAGCGCGTCACGGTCCGGCTGCTAAGAAAGGGCTGCCAAGAAAGGGCTGCTACAAAAGGGCTGTGAAGGTAGGGTTGTTAAGATAGGGGCCGGTCCCATTTGTTAAGTTGCCAGTTTCCCCTTCGGGGAAACTGGCAACTTAACAAATGGGACCGG
>JAAELW010000206.1 GCA_024226235.1 bacterium | reverse complement strand
TCGAAACAACGCGTGATGGACTCGGTAATGGCGGCGCGATCCCGGTCTCGCTCGTCGCGGCCAAGCTCTCGAACGATCCGCTTGACACTACGCAGTGTAAGTGGTGCATTCTGGGCAATGCCCAGCGCGCGCTCGCGCACCCCTTCCTCGAGCTTCGCCTTGGGAAGCACTTCGGTCAGGATTCCGAGGCGCAGCGCTTCCTCGGCAGAGAAGCGGCGGGCGGTGAAGAAGATCTCCTTCGCCGCAGCGGGCCCCACCAGATCGACCAACGCCGCCAGACCGGACTCGTGGTAACCGAGACCCAGTCGCGCGGCTGGGATCGCAAACACGCCATCGTCAGCGCTGTAACGCAGATCGGCCGCCAGAGCCGTCGCCATGCCCCCGCCAACACAGTAGCCGTGGATCATGGCCAGCACGGGCTTGCCGACCTGCATCAGCGCCGCGAAGGCACGACCCGTTTCACCTTCGTAGGCAATCGCCTTCGCGGCCCCGGTACGCTTCTCCTCGAACTCCGAGATATCCGCCCCGGACACGAACGCCACATCTCCGGCACCGCGCATGATGACCACCCGCACGTCGTCATCCGCCTCGAGCTCCTGGGTCGCATCCGGAATCGCCGACCACATCTCCGACGAAATCGCATTGCGGCGCTCCGCATGGTCAAATACCAGCCACCCCAGCGGCCCATCCTTTTCGACGAGAATCCTGCCAGCCATCCGGTCACCATAACGCAACAGAGGGGACGCCCCTCTGCCGCGTTAACGATGCTTGGCGTAGATGCCTCTCACCCAGGCAGTGGTTGGGTGATCGGCCCATCGGGCGAGCCATTCGTCAACCACGGGCGGGGCGGGGCGGGGATAGATGGGGCCGCCCTCGGGTTGGATACCGGGCGACGCCAGGGCCGCTGCCGTGAGGTCCGCAATGCTGAAGGTATCGCCCACCAGATAGCCGGAAGGACCGATCTCTTTCTGCAGCCGATCGAAGACCTGCCCGGTGACCTCGAGGGATTCCTCCACCTTCTCCGGCGTGATCTCCATCTGCTTTCGCATCACGATGGCGATACCAGGCATCATGGCTCGAAAGGCGAACTGCACCGCTCGGCTGCGATCCAGGGTGAATTGATGCGCGAAGTAGTCCTTCTCAGAAAGCATGAGCCCGAAACGCGCGCGACGGATGGCTGGGCCGAAGTCGCGGTCGAGCCATTCCTGAAGCTCGAGGGCACGCTCCCTCTGCTTTGGATCTTCCGGGTACAGGCGTGGTTCGGGCTGCAACTCTTCCAGGTACGCGACGATGTGGTTCGAACCGGCAACGACCTTCTCCCCGTGGCGCAGCACCGGCACCTGCTCCTGCCCGGAAAGACGCTTCATCGCAAGCTTGGAAAGCCCGGGAAGCTGGGAATTCAGGCAATGAGGGAGGCCCTTCCAATCCAGCGCCCAGCGGGCCTTCTCATTGAAATGGGAGATCGGGAAATGGTAGAGCTCGAGATCTGATTGCATGTCGGACATCATGCCACTGACCGATCTGGGCATCAACCCGCCTCCAGCTCCTCCGCCACTTGACCGCGACAGGCCTCCAGAAGAGCCCGGGCGAGTTTGGGATCATCCAGTGCGCGCCCCACGACGACACCACCCACGCACAAAGCCAGTGCCCGAAGGGCCTGCTCTTCGCTTGCTGGTCCCAGTCCGCGCTGGAACTCGCCCACCCATTCAGCCACGTGTGCGGTGTAGGCACGGCGTGATCCCCGATCTGCCCGAGCGGCATCGATCGAGAGCGAAGCCAGGTTGCAGCCTCTTCCTACGGCGTCGCGGTTCTCGTAGGCGAGGTATCCCGAAACGACCTCCAACGCCTGCTCATTCAATGCCTGCGCATCGGGCCCCGGGCGCTTGCGCAGTTTGTCGATGAAATCGTTCTCGCCGCCGGCCAGTACCTGGGCGAAGAGTTCCCCCTTCGAACGGAAGTAGCCATAGAACCCGCCGCGGGTCAGTCCGGCCGCCTCCATGATCGTATCGATCCCGACCCCGGAGTAGCCTTTTCGTTTGAAGAGCCGACCCGCTTTGCGGATGATCTTCTGGCGAGTGCGTTGCTTGTGCTCGGGCGGATAGCGCATGGCTGTCTCCTCGCACGCGATCTTTACACATCCCATGTCGATCGACATGTCAAGCCGGATCCGTTCGGGAGAGCCAGGAGCGCTATCTTCGGTTGGATGACCGAGCCCGCACTCGTCCTGCTGCGCCTTTCTGGGGAGCTCTCGACGAAGGCCAAGGCCACTCGCCGCCAGTTCGTCACCCGCTTGCTGCGCAATCTGCGTGACGCCCTCGAACAGACGGGTCACGGCTTTCATGTCGAGCGACGTTACGAGCGGATCCTGGTGGAACTCGAGGACGCGCGGGATCTACATCAGCTCGAACGGGTGTTCGGACTGCAATCGCTGGCAAGAGCGGAACGGCATCAGGTGCAAACGCTCGACGAGGTGGTCGATCACGGCGAACGCATCTTTGGCGACGCCGTGGTGGGGCGGCGGTTTGCCGTGCGCGCGCGCACTGTCGGCACAGGAGCAGTTCCAGGCGTGCGCGGCCACGATGTCGAAATCGCATTGGGAACGCGACTGCTGCCTGGAGCCGCGGGCGTCGACCTGACGAAACCGGAGGTCACAGCGCGCATCGAGCTCTTCGGAAACGCCGCATTCTTCTTCCGGGAGAACCTGCCCTGCCCGGGCGGCCTGCCCCTCGGCACGGGAGACCGCGCGGTCGCGTTGGTCTCCGGCGGCTTCGACTCCGCAGTCGCCGCCTGGCAGATGCTTCGCCGCGGAGTCAACCTCGACTACGTCTTCTGCAACCTCGGCGGCTTCAGTCATCAGCTGGGCACCTTGCGGGTGATGCAGGTCCTGGCTCAGGACTGGTCCTTCGGAACACGACCGCGACTCCACGCCATCGACTTCAGCGCGGTTTCCCGGGAACTCCAGCGCGTATCCGAGCCACGCTACTGGCAGGTGATCTTGAAACGACTCATGCTGCGCGCTGCCGATGCGATCGCGGAGCAGTCCGGCGCTCATGCGATCATCACCGGGGAAGCCGTCGGGCAGGTCTCCTCCCAGACCTTGATCAATCTTCGCACCATCAGCGAGGCCACGGACTTCCCGATCCTGCGCCCGCTGGTCGGCACCAACAAAGACGAGATCATTCGCCGAGCCGAAAAAATCGGCACCGCGGAGCTTTCGGCCGTGGTGGGTGAGTACTGCGCGTTGGTTCCGAAACGGCCGGCCACTGCGGCAAAACTCGATGTCGTCCTGAAGCAGGAGGAGGGGATGGACACCACCGTTCTTCTGCGCGCGCTGGAAGGACGCGAAATCCTGGCCCTTCGCAGCCTCGACCCCGAGGCCTGTGGGATGCCCGAAATCGAGACCGAAGACGTTCCGGAAGGTGCCTGCGTGGTCGACCTGCGCGCCCGTCACGAGTACGAGGGCTGGCACTACCCGGGCGCCCTTCAACTCGACTTCAGTCGTGCGCTCGACGCCTACACCTCGTTCGCCAAGGATCAGCCTTACGTGCTGTATTGCGAATACGGCCTGAAGAGTGCTCATCTTGCAGAACTGATGCGCGGAGCAGGCCATCGCGCCCTGCACTTCCGTGGTGGCACCCGCGCTCTCAGGCGTTGGGCCGAAGAGAAGTAGGACGGGAGAACGTCCTCACCCTATGCCTGGGTGCTGGCCTCGGCGGTCAGCTCACGACCCGTCACGCGCAGACGCACGCGACATGCAATCTCGAGCGAAGGCACGTCCTTGCCTCGCCGCCAACGACGATGCGTCTGGAACTCCGCCTCGAGCTCGGCTTTTTCAAGTGCAGCATCATTGAAGCCAGCCTTCTCGATCTCCCGGCTCAGCTCCCCGGCGATGAAGAGCGCAGGAATGGGATCGCCATCGCACCATGCCTCCCCGCTTCGGAGGTCGATGCGAAGAGAGCCTTCACCGATCGCGAGCAGCGCGTCGTAGTCGTCTCGCAGTTTCCAACCCAGGAAGATACGACACAGGTCTTCTGCCAGGGCCTGACATGCTTCGGGGTTCACCCGGGAAACGTAGCCGGGTTTCAGCGAAGGGCCGAAGACGCGGAGCGCAGCCCCTCGAGAATGCCGCGGCGCTCCTCGATGGAATGGGAGGAGAATTGCTCTTCGACGAGCACCTCCTGCTCTTCGGGTGAAAGTCCCCTGAAGTGACGGAGGCGGCGGCGCAGCTTGTCCTTCTGGGCGGTATCGAGCCCCTGCCATTGCTCGAGATGACGACGGAAACGACGACGCCGGGGCGGCGACATCTCTGCCATCCGTTCGCGCATGCTGCGGCGATGCTGCCCATCCCTCTTGGCTTCGCCTTTCCGGACCCGCCGCTCCATACGATTCGTGAATTGCTTGCGCTCGCCCTCGCTCATGCCCTTCCAGCGCTCGAAGAACTCCCCACGACGACCGGGCGGCATACGGCGAAGACGCTGGATCGCTACCCGCCGTCGATCCTCGGGAAGGCTTGCGATCCACGAGCGCAACGAGATGGGTGCATCCCTGCGCACTTCTTCGGGGGTCGGGCGCAGCGGCTCTTCGGCTCCAACCGGGGACGCCAACGCGAGCGCCATCAGCACCGCAGTGGTCCACGTTCTGCGCATGACGCGTTTCAACCGCGGCCCTCATCCGGTTCGAGACCCTCGAGCACCGCCAGCCACTCGAGCACTTCGACAACGGCAACATCTTCTGCATCGAGTTCGCCGACGAGAACCTCCACCGAATCCCCTGGTGCAAGCAGGTCCGGGA
>JAAELW010000205.1 GCA_024226235.1 bacterium | reverse complement strand
GCGCGCGCACGGAGGTTGCCCTGTGCGCTGATGGCAGGGCGCGTACTCTCGGGCCTGGCTCCGCTTTTACCTGCGCGCTGCCCGCCCCCCACCCCACGTCCTGCTTGGAGGGGGAGCTCTGGGGCTATTGGGCGAATTCGCGTTTTTTTAGTTCGCGTACGTATTCGGCCAGATCGGGATCCGCGGCGACTCGTTCGTTGATTTGGACTTCGAAGTCTGCGGCGGCGCTGCAGAGGGAGGTCTGGTCGAGCGGGAGGTCCAGGTAGCGGGTCAGCGTCTGGATCAGCGCGAGGGCGCCCCGTGGGTTGGGGGTGGCGGTGATGTAGTGGGGGAGCGCGGCCCAGAAGCTGACGACCGGCGTCGTTTGCTCGCGGAATCGATCTCCGAGTACGCCGACGATCCCGGTGGGGCCTTCGTAACCCGAGGGTTCGATCCCGAGGGAGCCCAGCTCTTCGGGGGGATGAGAGAAGCCGGTGACCCGTACCGGTCGGGAGTAGAGGACGTCGGCCAGATAGGCGCCGAGCAGGACGACGCGCCGGACGCCCATGCGAAGGGCGAGTTCCGAGATGTCGTCGCAGAAGCTCCGCCAACGAAGATGCGGCTCACTGCCCACGCCGACGATGATGTCGCAACGTTCCGCCACCGATGCGAATTGGAACCGATAGCTCGGCCACTCGATGGTGCGCTCCTGCCCGCCATCGAGGTGCAAGGTCGGGCGATTCACCGTGAAGTCGTAGTACTCCTCGGGATCGATCTCCGCGAGCGGTGCCATGGGCAGCGCATCGCAGATGAAGTTCGCCGCTGCCGTACCCGAATCCCCCGCATCGTTCCAGCCGTCGAAGGCGAGGATCAGGGTCGGCTCGTCGAGGGACGGCAGGGCGTGCAGATGAAGTGCATCCCCCATCCCGGGAGGTTGCCAGACGGAGCGTGCTAGCGCACGAACTTGTAGCCGTGCCCTCGAACCGAGACGATGTGGCGCGGCCGCGACGGGCTCGGCTCGAGATAGCGGCGCAGACGAACAATGAAGCTATCGACCACCCGGGTTTGCGTCTCCGGATGCAGGCCCCACACTCTCTCCAGCAGCTCCCCGCGGCTGACCGCCTCGCCCTCCCGATCGATGAGTGCGCGCAGGAGTCCCACCTCGGTGGGCGTCAGCGGCTGGACACCCTTCGGCCCCTCGACCTCGAAGCGGTCGAATCGCACACAGACATCCCCCAGCTGGATCTCGGTCTCTCCATCATCTGCCGGACCGGCTCCATCCCAGCGACGCCGACGCAGGAGCGAGCGTGTGCGCGCGAGGAGTTCATCGAGCTTGAAGGGCTTCGTCAGGTAGTCGTCGGCCCCCTCCTCGATCCCCCGGACCACGTCGTCCGGATCATCCTTGGCGGTGAGGATCAGGATCGGAACGTAGTTGCCCGCCGCACGCGTGCGGCGGGCAACGTCATGACCTGAGAGACCGGGCAGCATCAGATCGAGGATGACCAGATCGCAGGGCTGACGGTCGGGAGCACCGAGTCGAAGGGCCGCGTCGCAGCCATCGGCGATCACTTCCACCTCGTGCCCTTCGGCTTCCAGGTTGTAGGTCAGCCCGTCGGCGATGTGGGTCTCGTCCTCGACCACCACGATGCGTGACATGCTAGGCGGACCCTTCTGCGGCGCGCAGGCTGACGCGGAATTCGCTGCCACGCCCCAGGCCCTCGCTTCGCGCCACCACGCGCCCCCCGTTTCGCCTGACCAGGTTCCAGACGATGAACAGCCCCAGCCCCAACCCGGCCTGGCGTTGGACGTCGCGACCGACCCGTGCGAAGCGGTCGAAGATCCGACCCAGGTCTGCCGCGGCGATGCCGATCCCGCGATCCGCGATCACCAGCTCGACCCGATCGCCCACGGGTTCGAGATCGACCCGGATCTGGACCTGCGGGGCCGAGTACTTGACGGCGTTCTCGAGCAGGTTCCGGATCACCACGGCCAACTCGCCCCGATCGCCCTGGGCGGAGACCGGATGGCGCCGATCCAATGCAATGGAGCTGGCCTCGAGCCCGTAGTGGCGGCGAATCTCCCCGGCGACTTCTTCCACCAGTTGGGTCAGATCCGTGACTTCGTCGGGCGCGTGGGCCCGTGCGTCGGCCCGCGCCGCGATCAGGACCTGATCGACCGTTCGCTCCAGCCGCTCGACGTCCTCCTCCATCCGGCCCAGGAATTCCCGGCGCCGTTCGACCTCCGGATCGTGACGACGCAGTGTCTCGACGTAGAGCCGCAATGAGGCGAGCGGCGTCTTCATCTCGTGGGTGACCGCATCCAGGAACGCCTGTTGACGCTGGTTCAAACGGATCTCTCGCACCAGCCAGACGATCAACAGCAGCAGCCCAACGATGATCAGCACGAAGAACGCAGAACCCAGGATCAAGAAGGTCCAGTGGACGGCGGTCAGACCTCGGGTCACTGGCCCCAGGTCCCCGACCACCAGCACCTGCCAGCCGATCCCGAGCAGCAGGGCCAGCACCATGAGGGTGATGCCCACGACGAGGGGCAGCCCGATCGAGCGACGATTCACCCCTGAACGTGTAGCGGATACGGCAGGAACCCCCCGCTCCGCGTCCGGCCCGGTAGACTCTGCCCTCTTCCGGAGGTCCGCCCCCATGTCCGCCACAGCCCGCCCTGTTGCCGCCGTAATGCTCGCGGTGACGCTGCTGCTCGCCCAGACTGCAAGCTCGGAGCTGCCCCCGGAGGGGCGCTGCCCGGATTTCACGGGCGCTCCGGGAGACACGGGAGAGGTGGACACGGGCACGCCGTTGGTGAAGGAGGGGGCACACCTCGACTTGGCTGACCTGCTCTCCCTCCGCCAGCTGCTTCCCGAAGAGATCTGGAACTACCGGGAAGCCTTCTTCTACGAAGGCATGCAGATGACGATCGGCTTCTGTCACCGCCGGTACCCGGTCGCGGACTTCTACCAAGACGCCACCGAGACGTTTCGTGGCCGGGCAAAACTGGACGACGAGGGGAACCTGACGGACTACCACGCCGGCCTGCCTTTCCCTCCAGATTCGATCGAAACCGGCAGGCAGGACGCCGCCGTTCGCTGGGCCTGGAACTTCGAGCACCGCTACCGGGGCTCCGGTCCGATCGGGACCTTCCGGCTCACGGACATGCCCAGCCGCATTGGGACCCCGCAGACCTACGAGGGCACCTGGCACTTCCTGCGCACGGGCCATCGCTCGGACCTGGTCGCCAGTGACTACCGGGTGGCAGAATCCACCAAGACCGAATGGGTGGCAGGAGGCCGGTTCCTGGAGCCCACCAATGCGCGCCACCTGGCCTGGCGCCAGGCCCGTCCGCGCAAGGCCTCGACCGACTACACGGAGCCCGACGACATCTTCGTCTACGTGCCCGACCTGCGGAAACCCCGCCGGGCCGCCAGCACCTGGACCGATGGGCTCTACACGCCGCGCTACAGCGTCTCGGGCGTCGAGGGGGGCGGTGGATCGACGCCGTTCGGAACCAGCGCAGGTTCGGAGTACTCGCCGGGCGGCATCGAAGCCATCGCACCCACCGCGGGCCTGCTGCTCGCCGCCACCGAGGACATCCGCAAGGGTTTCACGGGCATGGCCCTGCGCCCGAACGCCTACGATTGGACGCTATTGGGCATGCAGGAGGTCCTGGCACCCCTGAACGGACGGGCCGAAGGCTGGCCCGGCGTCGCAGACCGCAACTACGGCCACACGGGTCTCTCGGTGGCCAGCGACCGCTGGGATGTCCGCTATGCGGTCGTCGTTCGCGGCCGCTCTCGCCGCGTGATCGACCACGTGGCTGCCGTCACGCTGTGGATCGACTACCAGACCCAGCAGCCGCTCTACTTCATCTCCCAACGAAAGAACGGCTTCCTACTCGACATCGGGATCCTCGTACACCGCTTC
>JAAELW010000204.1 GCA_024226235.1 bacterium | reverse complement strand
CTGACGGTTCAGCACGCGCTCGACACGATGGTCGCCGGGGATACGACCTATGTCGGTGCGGGTACCTACGCCGAGGAACTTCGTTCCGTCCGCGATGGCACAGCCGGTTCGCCCATCGCGTTGATCGCGGATACCAGCGGAGCATCCACCGGGGATGCGGGCTCGGTGATCCTTACCCACGTCAACAGGGACATCGTCACGGTGGGCCATGTCAATCATCTGCTGCGTGGCTTCAAGATCGTCGGAGGCCGCGACGCGATCGATGCCGATGACGCCAATGGGCTCGTGCTCGACCAGATCGCTGCGACTGGCAACGGCGAGGACGGGATCGACCTCGACGACACAGATGCCACCCTCACCAATTGTACGATCGACAGTTCCTCGTCGACGGGGCTCGAGATCACGAGCTCCGGGACCGTTTCGGTGTCGGGCACCAGCGTCATCTCGAACTCGGGAGGTGACGGCATCTTCTCGCAGAATGTCGCGTTGACGGTGACCGGATTGACACTCTACGGGAGCGGCTCGGAAGGCATCCGGTGTCAGCTCGGAAGCCTCTCGGTGTCGAATTCGACGATCCGCGACAACTTCGAAGACGCGATCGAGTGCGATCGGGCGACACTGAGCGTGGTCGACTCCACCCTCTCGGACAACGGCCAGGAAGGTGTCGAGCTGACCCGATCGGGGAGCCTTACGGTCAGCGGAACCAGCATCACTGGCAGTGGTGACAACGGTCTTCAGTCAGATGATGTCTCCATCGACATTCGGTCCACGACGATCTCCAACAGTGGGCGAGACGGAATGCTCATCTCAGACGCTCCGACGGGATCGATTCGAGACGTGAAGGTCAGTGCAAGTGGCAGCAGGGGCCTCGAGGTCTCCCGTTCGACGCTCGATCTGGTCGATGTCTCGATCGATACCAGTACGCGCGAGGGAATTCGGGCCACGCGGGGAGGCAGTCTCGGGATCTTCGATTCGACCATCGAGAACAGCACGGACGATGGGATCGAGGCGCAGCGGGTCGATCTGACGATGCTTCGATCCCGCGTCAGCAAGAGCGGAGGCCGCGGCGTGTACCTGCGCAATGCCACGGGCGGGCTCTACTCGACGCAGGTAACGGACAGCGGAAACAGTGGGGTGGATCTCGTCCGGGTCACCGCCTTCTCTCTCGTCAATTCGATCGTCGCACGCAGTAGTGGGAACGGTGTCCACGTTCGAAACCTCTCGAGTGCCAACATCTGGCACGCGGTGATTGCAGAGAGCGGGGGGAGTGGTCTGTACGTGGATCGGGGCTCGGCATTCTTGACGAACTCGATCGTGG
Organism: bacterium; assembly: GCA_024226235.1. Classification (GTDB taxonomy): domain Bacteria; phylum Myxococcota_A; class UBA9160; order UBA9160; family UBA6930. Next base: position 43,069 of record JAAELW010000204.1, on the reverse strand, counting down.
TCAGCAACCGGTTCGGCCTCTATCAGCGGAGCGCCCGCTCGTCCCTGACGCACGAGTACAACGACTTCTGGATGAATACCCAGGATTTCTCCGGCACGGCCCAGGGTACCGGCGAGTTGTTCGAGGATCCGGTCTTCGCCAGCTCGACCGATTTTCATCTGCTCGCGGCTTCTCCCGCCGTCGATACCGGGATCGATGCGAGCGCGACGACCACGCTGGATCTCGACGGGAATTCCCGCCCCGAGGGCGCAGCCTTCGACATGGGTGCCTATGAGTTGGTGAGTTCGCCAGCGGTCGACCACTTCTTGCTGAGCCATGATGGCCATGGCGTCTACTGCCTGGGTGAGACGATCAAGGTCAGCGCATTGGACTCCGGGGACTCGATCGTCGACGATTACGCCGGCGCGATCACCCTCGATACCCAGACAGGGAACGGCACCTGGGCCGCAGCGCTCACCAACCAGGGCAGCTTCAATGATGCGACTCCGGACGACGGCATCGCGACCTACACCTTTGCCGATGCCGATGATGGGGTGGCGTTCTTCACGCTGACCTACCTGCAGGGAGGAACTCCGGTCGATGTGGACGCGCTCGAGACCGCCAACACCACGTTGCGCGATGACGACAGCGAGGGAACGATCGCCTGGTCGCCCAGCGGCTTTGTCGTGACTGCGAGTGCCCTCTCGAACCCGCCGCCTGCGGTGATCAACGATCCGATTTCCACCCAGACCGCGGGCCTCGCGTTTTCGATGTACATCACGGCTTATGGCCAGACGCCGACAGATCCCACCTGCGGGGTGATCGAGGCCTATACGGGTACGCGCTCGCTGTCGTTCTGGGGCAGCCACCTCGATCCGAGCACCGGCAGCCTGCTCCCGACGCTCGATGGCGCGACGATCGGAAGCAGTCAGGCCACTGCAACCCTGCACAGTGTGCTCTTCTCGACGGGCCAGGCCGTCGTGTCGGCGAAGTACAAAGACGTCGGCAGCATCCGGATCGATCTCGTGGACCTGTTGGTGACGGAGCCCTCCGGAGGGATCCCGGGAGCCACCCCCGGATTCGTGGTGCGACCGGATGAGCTGGAGATCGCAGCCATCCGACGCCCAGACGGCACATCCAATCCCGCGATCTCCGTTCCCACCGGCACGGTCTTCGTGGCCGCCGGAAGCCCGTTCGAAGTCGATGTCCGCGTGCTCGATGCCGAGGGGAGCCTCACGCCGAACTTCGGGAAGGAGGCCAGCCCAGAACGTCTGACGATTCAGGCGTCGACGCTGGTTGCCCCGGCAGGTGGGCGCAATGGTACCTCGGGTACCGGCGCCATTTTGAACGGTGGCAGTTTCTCTGCCGTGACACCCGCGGGCACTTTCCGCGGCTCGAGCTTCGGCTGGGACGAGGTGGGCGCAATCCGTCTGAAGGCGAGTGTGACCGATGGGAGCTACCTCGGTACCGGGGCTTCTGTGGGGAGTGAGTCCGGAACGGTGGGCCGTTTTACTCCGGCTGCTTTCGGTCTGACGCTGAACACTCCTAGCTTCCAGACCTCCTGTACGCTCGGGGGCTTCGGATATGTCGGTCAGGAAGTCCCCTTCGCCACCGGTCTCGAACCGGAGGTCACCGCAACGGCGCGCAACGCCCAGGGCACAACGACCGAGAACTACGCTGGAAGCTGGTTCCGACTCGACGCGGCCAGCCAGACCGGCCTCGCCTTTCTAGCCAGTTCGGGCACCCTCACTGCCAGTGCGCCCAACCTTCCGAGTGTCACCAGCCTCGGCGCTGGGGTCGGCCGCTTGCGCTTCGACAATGGGCCAGACCTGGGCTTCTCGAGGACAGCACCCGTCGCGCCCTTCGACGCGGAGATCGAGATGCGCTTCGACCTCCAGGATCAGGACGGGGTGGCTCCGAGTAGCTCCAATCCGGTCCGGTTCGGAGATGCCGCGTCCGGTCTGGGTATCGCGTTCACCGCCGGAAAGGCCCAACGTTTCGGACGCATGGTGATCACCAATGCCCATGGTTCCGAGCTTTTACCGCTGGGCATCCCGTTCGGTAGCGAATACTGGAATGGCAGCGCATTCGTGACCCACACGGATGATGTCTGCACGACGGCAGCCACCACCTGGCTGGGCCTCACTCCCCAACCCGGGACTCTCACGACCGCCCCCTCCATCGCAAACAGCCCGCTTGTTGCGGGCGATGCCGGTCTGGCGCTCTCTGCACCTGGCGTCGGCCAAACCGGCTATGTGGATCTCCTGTTCGATCTCACCACCGGCACCGGTGCAGATCTCCCGTGGTTGTTTGGCGATTGGAACGGCGACGGAGGCTGGCTCGAGAGCCCGACCGGGCGCGCCACCTTCGGCATCTTTGCGGGCGAAGGCCGCACCATCTACGTCCGAGACGCCTACTGAAGTTAAGACAGGGGCCAGGCACTGTTGTTAAGATGTGGGCTCAGCTTCCCTGATGCAGGCTCGCGCGGACGTGCTGGCGTACGTAGTCTGCGCTGCCGAACGCGCCGTATTCGCCCACGGCATCGAGCTCGAAGATGGTCGAGGTGGTCGCGGCCTCGACATGGGTCGTGCTCGCGCAACTGACCGTTGCGCTGAATCCCTGGAGTCCGCCTTCGGTCAGCGTCAGTGTCGTGCTCGCGGGGCAGGTGCCGCTGCCAATGGCGTTGTAGATCGCCCACTGAAGCCCGCTGCGGGCGGCCTGGTCCGCACGGAGGGCCTGGAGGGACAGGCTCGCAGTCCTGCGCTGCACCCCGCTGAGCGAGATCATCGCGAGGCTCGAGGTGGCCAGCACGACCAATACGAAGATTGAAGTCACGAGTCCGAAGCCCCGGTTGCGGCGATTTCTCACGGTGCGTTCTCCACGTGCACCTGGTGCAGCAGCGTCACGGTCTCCGTCCCCTCGGTCACTCCGAGTTCCATCGTCAGAAGGCCGGAGCGGCTCGATGTGCCCGCCAGATACGTAAAGCTGCAGACGCTGACCCCTTCGACCACGAGGGCGCTCGAGCCGCTGGTCAGCGGGGCTGCCGCCGGGTTGTCGGGCTGCGTGGAATGAAATCCGTAGCCGGAAAAGCGAGTCAGTGTCCCCGCGCCCAGGTCGCAACGGTAGGTCAGCGGGGCCTCGATCAAATAGAGGCGTTGGTCCGGCGATTCGAGCAGGAAATCGAAGGCTGCCGAGAGCCCCAGCTGATCCTCGTCCCCGTCGTCCGATACGGTGATCGTGGTGGTGGAGGGTGTGACGCGTGACGGCGTCGTGTCGGCTGCTGCGCTCGCATACACACCCGTGTCGGTGGGATAGATCGCGATCCGGAACCCGGCTCCGAGCGGCACACCGTAGCTGAAAGAAAGATCCTGCAGGCGTCCGAGCAGATTCCAGGAATCGTCGCCCGTGAAGGCCAATACATCGCTTGCGGCGGTGTGGTCGATGGTCGATGGGTTCACCCCCGGTTGTCTGCGGTAGCGGGCACCATCCCGGGTGGGGATGAATTCGAGCGTGCGGCTCCCGCCGGTCAACCGAAGGCTGTTCGGTAGGGCGGACCGCGTCTCCCGCGTGACATGCACGAGCGCGTTCTCGGCACCGTCTACGAGCCGCGCCCTGCGCGCCACGTCCTCATAAGCCAGCAGCGGCTGTTGGATCGCGGTCATCAACAGCCCCGCCAGCAGGCCGGTGATCGTGAGGGTCACGACCAGCTCGACCAGCGTGAAACCCGCTTTCCCTTTCCCCTTCCGTTTCCCTTTTTGCATCACGAGCGGGTCCGGTATCCGCTCACGAGGAAATCGGTGTGCGTGCCGAAGTTTACCCGCACGTCGACACGGATCACATTCGTGGCCCCGGAGATGCCCCCGAGGTTGGCGGTCGTATCAATCAGGACCCGCACCCGGTACCCGCTCAGACCGGAAATCGCGGCGTCCTGTTGATCCCTGGCCCCGTTGTCGTCGAGGCCGTGGTAGTCGCAGACGTTGTCCCAGATGGATCGCGTGGCCTCTGCAGTGGGGCAGGCACCGCCACCCGCTCCGAGATCCGGGTCGTAGAAGGGTTTCAGCAGGATCTCAGCCAGGTAGGCGTCGGCCACGGCGGTCGCCTGCTGGCGAATCATCGGGTCGGCACTCGAGCCTACCGTGACGCGGACCACCTGGAAGGTGCCTACCAACGCGACCGCGATGATCGTGATCGAGACGACCAATTCGACCAGCGTCACACCGGCGCGCAGCCGGCCCGTGTTACGGGAATCGGACAAGGCCGGTCGCCCCCACCACATCGATACCACGGGTCCCGATCGTCAATGTGGCATTCGATACGACGCCCGATGCATTCGTCGCGCGCCCCCGCGCGTCGAAATGGAGTGGATTGATCGTGCTGGCCAGCGTGACCCCGCTCGGCATCGTACCGGCATAGCCAGGCTTGCCCGTACCCGGGTCGAAGACGGCCTGTCCGAAGCCACCGCTGCTGCAGTTGGCTCTCTGGTCGAGCGTCCACGTCATGGCGGTGACCTGGACGCGGACCTCACAGGTCGTCACTAGCGCCAGTTTCTGTGCATGGCGCAGTGCCGCGGCTACCTCGTCACGTGCCAGACGTTCATCGAACGTCCGGACTTCGAAGAAGCGAGGCGCGGATACGCCGGCCAACAGCCCGAGGATGACCAGCGCGAGAACCAGCTCCGTCAGATTGAAGCCCAGCTCCCTTCGCGATCTGGTGGGGCTATTGCCGCGCAAGAGCTGCGCGGTGCCCAAGGCCTGGCCTAGTTGACGAAGCCGGTGGCGGCGTCGTAGGTGAAGTTTCCCCCGCCCGTTCCAGCCAGGGTGAACGTTCCTGTCCCCGCTCCCGCCGCAGCGGTTTCCGACGAGGTCCAGTCCGACGGCACAGGGCCCGTCATGATCAGGCCATAGAGCTCCGCCGCTGTGTTCTGCGTGCCATTTGCGTTGTCGATCGTGGGCCAGCCGGCTGAGCTCATGTTGACGGTCACGCCACTCATCGAAATCGTGGAAGATGACGTCCCATCTGCCAGCCACTGAGCGTGAGCGAGCTGGATGCCTGAGGAGAAGCCGCCTCGCACGCCGTTGAAGGCCGCCGTTCGGGCGTTGGATGTCAGGTCGACGAACTTCGGGAGCGCGATGGCTGCAAGCAGACCGAGGATGGCGATGACCACCACCAGTTCGATCAGGGTGAAGCCCGATGCGCCTCGTGCATTTGCCTGGTTCTTCATGGGGTCCTCGTTCTTCAAGTCCAAGTGTCCGTTACCTTGGTGAGCTTCCAATGTCATCGGAATCATCGGCTCTTCCCGGATTGCACTTGAGCTGCATGTGTCTCATCCAAGTGTAGCCCCGGCCAGGTTCCACATCGGCAGATAGATGCCCAGTGCCATCAGCAGGACGATCCCGCCGACGCCCACGATCAGGATCGGCTCGATCGATTCGGCCAGCCGCTTCAGCTCGTATTCGACCTCGCCCTCATAGGTTTCCGCGATCTCGACAAACATTTCGGTGAGCATGCCGGTCTCCTCCCCTACGGCCATCATCTGCAGCACGAGGGGGTCGAAGACGTCGGAGGCCGCAGCAGCGCGGGTCAGGGTTTCGCCGCGCTCGATGCTCTGACCGAGGCCCTGGATCCGCTCGGAGAGGAAAGCGTTGTCGAGCGCGCCGGCAATGATGCGCAGCGTCTCGAGCATCGGTACGCCGGCCCGTGAGGTGACCGCGAACCCTCGGGCGAAACGAGCCAACGTGGCGCGGAACTCGATGAAACCCACCAGCGGAATCTTCAGCTTGGCCCGATCCCAGCTGTGCCGTCCTTCCGGAGTCTTCAGGAAGGCCCTGAGCGCCAGGCCCACGCCCCCGAGTAGTACGGCTCCGTAGGGCCAGTAGGCCACGGTCCAATTGCTGGTCGTCATGATCAGCCGGGTCGCCCAGGGTAGTTCGGCTCCGAGCTCACCGAAGGCCTGGGCGAAGGCCGGGATCACCCACATGTTCACGACGACCAGCGCACCGAAGATGGCCGAGACCACGATGGTCGGGTACCGGAGTGCAGTTTTCACGCGGCGCCTGTTCTCGCGATCCCCTTCGAGGTATTTCCCCATCTGCTCGAACGCATCGTCGAGCTGCCCTGTGTTTTCACCGATCTTCACGATGCTGATGAAGAGCCGCGAGAAGACATCCGAATGCTGCGCCAGGCTTTCCGAGAGCTCCCTGCCCGAGCGCAGGCCTTCGAGCATGTCAGTGAGCACCTCCCGAAACATCGGGTTGCGCGTGGACTCGGCCAACCCGGTGATGGATCGGACGATCGGCACGCCTGCTCGTGCGAGCCGATGCATCTGGCGGCAGAAGAAGATCAGATCCTCCTGGGTCACGTGCTTTCGGCGAAGCGAAATTTCAATGGAAGGGATGGCCGCCGGTTGCTTCTCGGCCGCTTCGATCCGCACCGGAGTGGCGCCGGAGTCACGCAGATGGTTGACGACCTCCGCCGGAGAAAGGGCCTCGATCTGCGCCTCGATCAGTGCCCCGTCGCGACTACGCGCCGTGTAGGCGAAGGTTGCCATCGCTATTCGTCGTCGCCGGAAATGTCCGGCTCGGCCTCGGTGGCCAGGCGGACGACCTCCTCCAGGCTCGTCAGGCCGGCCCTCGCATAGTCCATCGCACAGGCGACCATCGAGCGGAAATCGGGATCCTTCCGGGCCGTCCGCATGTAGAGCCCCGGATCGTTCTGGCGGAGGGCATCCGCCAGCGTCTCGTTCATCGTCAAGAGCTCGTAGGTTCCAATCCGGCCCTTGTAGCCCGTGCCATTGCATTGGGTGCAGCCGGGGCCCTTCTTGAACTGGAGCCCCTTGGCGCGGGCGCCGAGCACGGCGTCGAGCCATGCCCGCTCGTTTCCATCGGGCTCGGTCTCCGTGCCGCAGCTCTTGCAGATCCGACGGATCAAGCGTTGGGCCATCACGCACTGCAACGACGAAGCCACCAGGTAGCCCTCCGCACCCATGTCGGCCAGACGCAGTGCCGCGGACGGAGCGTCATTGGTATGCAACGTGGAGAGCACGAGATGGCCGGTCATCGCTGCGCGCAGCGCGATCTCGGCCGTCTCGCTGTCGCGCATCTCACCGATCATCACGATGTCGGGGTCCTGGCGCAGCGCGGAGCGCAATACGCTTGCAAAGGTCAGCTCGATCTTCGAGTTCACCTGCACCTGATTGATCCGGGCCATCTGATACTCGACCGGATCCTCGACCGTGATGATCTTCTTGCTGGCCTGGTTCACCTCGCGCAAGGCCGCGTAGAGGGTCGTCGTCTTCCCGCTTCCGGTCGGACCGGTCACGATGATCAGCCCGTGCGGGCGTGCGAGTGCCTGGCGGAACCGGGCGCGAACGGTCTTCGGCATCCCCAGATGCTCGATCTTCAGCTGATCCTCACTCTGATCGAGGAGCCGCATCACGACCGATTCCCCGTGCTGGATCGGCATGGTCGAGAGCCGCACGTCGATGGTTCGACTGCTCACCTTGATGTTGAAGCGGCCATCCTGGGGGAGCCGTTTCTCGGAGATGTCGAGACCGCTCATCAGCTTGAGGCGCAGGACTACCGCCGCCGCGATCCTGGGCCCGGCGACAACCTGTTCGCGCAGCACCCCGTCCACCCGCTGGCGGACCCTGAGGGCCGCCTCGTCCGGCTCGATGTGGATGTCCGACGCACCGGTCCGGATCGCGTCCTCAAAGAGCGACTGCAGCAGCTTGGCGACCGGCGCTTCGGCTGCCTCGTCGCCGACCGGAAGGTTGCGTACATCGAAGTCAGCATCGTTGGCCGCAAGCTCCTCTCCAAGCTCGGCGGCGAGATCGTTTAGCTCGTCCTTGTCCTGGTAGATCTGATCGATCACGTGGAGGAGATCTGCTTCCCGTACGATGGCCTGTCGCAGGGGCCGGCGCAGGATGCGGGCGAGCTCGTCCTGGGCGAACAGGTCGGTCGGGTCGGCCATTCCCACCGCGAAATCGCGGCCGGTGTCTTCGAGAACGATGGCCCGGAACCGGCGCGCATGGGTCTCCTGGAGCTTGCGCACGACCTCGGGGTCGGATTGATAGTCGCGGAGGTCGACGAACGGAATCCGCAGCTGGCGGGAAAGCAGGCTCAGCATCGCGTCCTCGGTCACGAAACCCAGCTGGACGAGCGTCTGCCCGAGTCGGCGGCCCGCCTTCTTCTGCTCCACCAGGGCCGTCGCCAGCTGGTCCGCGGTAATCAGCTCGTTCTGGACGAGCAGCTCGCCGATGCGGATCTTCTTGCGGGGGCCCGGCGTGGCCTGGTCCTGGCTCATCGCGAAGCCTCAGGGGTCTCGGTTCGATCGAGCACTACTGTGCGCTGCTTCGCGTAGCGCACCAACGCCGCCGGGAGCTCCGGATCTTCGAGCGAATGATGGAGTGCTACGCCCGCTTCGGCCTCTCTCCCCAGCGCCTCTGCGGAAATGGCCAGACCGAACCACAGGCGGCCGCGACCCGGATGGGCAGCCACCAGCGTCCGGTAGGCGTCGAGGGCCTCCAGATGTCGTTGCTCCCGCGCAAGCAAAGCCGCGCGCAGCGAGTGCAGCTCCCGCGCTTCTTCGACGTCCGGCAGTGGGGCTTCGAGAAGCTCGAGCGCCTCGGCGGGTCCTTCGATCTCGAGTTCGAGCCGGGCAGCCAGCATTCGCAGTGCCGGATCGAGTGGGCTCGCCAACCTGCCTGGTTCGAGCCAGGCCCGGGCCCGGGCCGGAACCCCGGCGGCAATCAGTCGCGCTGCGCCCTTCGGATAGAGTGAGACCCGAGTCGGATCGAGCTTCAGGGCTCGCCGCCACGCATCGATGCCCGCATCGAGCCGCCCGATCGCGAGCAGCTGCTCCCCTTCATCGACCAGTTCCGCTGCGAGTTCGCTGTTCGAGGGAGTGCGGTCCGGTGCATCATCGATCGCCGATTCCGAAATCAGCTCCGACCGCGAACTCAGCTCCGACCCGACTGGAGTTGGATCCGGGTCCGGCGGCAGGAAGGCCCTCGGCGCAGCCGGAGGAGGAGCGACCATCGTGACGACTTGCGGGACACTCGGCGGGAGCGCCACCGGGGTGGGGGTGGGTGCCTGCTGCTCGGCGACTCGAGGCGAGGCTGTGGGTGCCTGCTGCTCGGCAACCCGCGGCGAGGCTCCGGGGACCTTGGGCGCTGGCGGAGCGGGAGGTGCCGACTCGACCGGCGGAAGTGCCGCCACTTCGAAGGCCTCGACCTGGGCCTGCGGGCTCTGGATAGGATGCTGGGCATTCCGGAATTCGTTCACCGGAACCAGTGCGATCCAGGTCACAGCCGCGATCCCACCGATTGCGAGGGTTCCATGTCCCACGCAGATCCACACCAACCGGCGAAGCCGTCGGTGTCCGGACGCCGCTTGCAATCCGGTGGCTCGCGGAGGCAGGTCTCCCCGATCGGAGCGGCGATCGAGATCCTCGAGCATGTCGTTCACCAGACTCATAAGTGGGTTCCCTCCCAGCGCGGCAGCTCGCGGGCTCGGGAGATCGGGGGCATCCTGGTTGCGGGAGGGGAATCAGCCACGGCCCGTCGGGCGCTCCGGCCGCTGACCCTCGCCTCACCGCGCCCGTAGGCCGCCAGCATGGCCTTGTGGCACAGCACGTTCACGAGCCGAGCGATTCCGGCGCTTGCACGGTGGATGGTCGAAACCGCGCGGCCGCTAAAGATGTCGCCATCCGGGCGTCCCGCTGCGGCTAGACGCTGGTCGATGTACTCCCGTACCTCGCGTCGCTGCATCCGGCGCAGCACATGGGAAAACGTGATGCGCTGAGCGAGCTGACGCAGCTCCGGCGAGAGCAAGCGGGCATCCAGCTCCGGCTGACCGACGAGCATTACCTGCAGCAGCTTGCGGCGCCGGGTCTCCAGATTGGTGAGCAGACGGATCGATTCGAGACCTGCATCGGAGAGCGTCTGCGCTTCGTCGACGATCAGCAAGGCACTGCGACCTTCCCGGTGGATGTCGATCAATGCCTCGCGGATGTACTGCAACAGCTCATGGGCATCGAGGCCTCGCGGGAACGGCACACCGAGCTCTTGCGCTACTGCTTTTCGCACGCCCAGCGGTGAGAGCATGGGGTCCGGCAAGTAGGCCGTGACGAATGCATCCGGCAGTTCCGCCAGCAGGTGCCTGCAGAGCAGCGTCTTGCCCGTGCCGACCTCGCCGGTGATCTTCGCGAAACCCTCGCCGCTCCCGACCGCGAAGCGCACCACGTTCATCGCTTCGTGGTGCGTCGGGAGATTCACCAGGAACGACGGGTCTGGAGTGAGCCCGAACGGCGCGCAGCGCAGCTGGAAGTGGTCGAGATACATTGCGGCGTGCTCCTCCCCGTCTACGGTGCCCGGAAATAGCCTTCGGAAGGCAACAACTGGTCGGCCCCGTCGCTCATGCTGCCGAGTCTCTCCCGGGTGTCTTCGAGCATCGTGCCCCAGGTGCCGTGCTTGACCACGGTCGGGCGCAACAAGATCACCAGCTCGACCTTGCGGCGGCTATCTGCTTCCTGCCGGAATGCGCGGCCCAGCATCGGAATCCGCGAGGCGATCGGTAGGCCGGCGGTGTCGTCGGTTTCGATGTCCTCCATCAGACCGCCGATCACCACGAGTTCGCCGCTCCGCGCCCGCACCACCGTGTCGGATTCGCGAATCGTGCTGAAGGCCAGCGGAAGCGACTGGATTTCTCCCCCGACGGTCACGGTCTTCGTCTGATCGACGATCTTGCTGACCGATGGATGGATATGCAGGATGACATCGTCGTTCTCGCTGATCTGCGGTGTGACGTCGAGGGCGATGCCCGAGAAGAACGGCGTCAGCTCGATGTCCGGGGTCGTCGTGGTCGCCGTCCCGGTGACGGTCGTACTGGATACATCGGTGACGAAGAACTCGTCGTTGCCGACCTTGATCACGGCCTTCTGGTTGTTGACCGTCGAGATCCGCGGGCTCGAAAGGATGTGCACCCTGCCCTGGGTCTCGAGCAGCTGGATGAACGCGAGGAAGTGGTTGGCCGCGGCCGCGATCGTGAAGGCGCCCCCGAAATCCAACGTGCCGAGGATGTCGTCGATCGGGAGATCGAGGTCCGGATTCAGGACACCGGTTCCCGCCGCAATGTCCGACACCGTCGAGTCGGGCAGATCGCCCATCCCGGTGGGTCCGAACACGTAGCGGGCGTCATTATGCGTGATGAGCTGGGCCCAGTTCACACCGGCCCTGAACTCGTCGTTCAGCTCGACCTCCAGGATCTTGGCTTCGAGGATCACCTGGCGGTGGAGGCTGCGTTCGACGGTCGTCAGGAAGGCTTCCACTTCGCGGAGTTCGGCCGGGTTGGCGCGGACGACCACGAGACCCGCCTGGGGTGACGGGACCACCGAGCGGCCCTCCCGACCTCCGAGCAGCTGGTTCAGGGCTTCGATCAGCTCTGTCCAGAAATCCGCACGAGTGCGTGTGTCGAGCATGCTGCCCGACACGACCCCATCGCCGTCCGAGCTGGTGCCATCCTCGGTGTCGCCGCTTGCGGATCCGGTCTCGCTGACCTGTCCGGAACTGACCCGCGTAAGCGACGTGCCAAAGCGCTCGATGTTCAGGTAGTCGATGGTGAAGACACGGCTGCTCAGGCCGCCCGGCATCACATGGAAGCCATAGGGTGTCGTCCGGTAGGCATAGCCGTAGGCATCGCGGGTGGCTTCGAGAACCTCGCGGAGCGTCACGCTCTTCAGCGAGAGAGAGATCCGTCCGGACACCTTCGGGTCGATGACCATGTTGAACGGGGTCCCTTCGACCAGCGAGGCGAAGAACTCGCCGGCCGGGGCATCGACGACACTCACGTCGAAGCGCGCCTCCGGGGCGATCGGGGACGGGTCTTCTGTTGCGAGATCGGGGAGGAGCGCATCCTGGACGTCCGGTGGCAGCCGCTCGGCGAACCGGCCCCGAGAAGTGTCAGGCTGGACGGTGGGTGCCGGCTGCGGTGGCGAAGCGCAGGCCAGCCCGCAGGCCAGAACGCCTGCCAACAGCCGTTGGGGCGTTAGAAATCTCATCGAGCGTTCTCCTCACTGGAAGCCTGCTTGACTGCGGGTGTCCGGTAGAGGGCCCAGATCTGCTGGCCCTCGCCGTCCGGTTCTGCGACGTGCACGGCCGCGGTTTCTATTGCCATGACGCGAAGCCCTCCGATGCGATCTCCGACCCGGAGCGTCTGCCCGTCGACGACGGCGAACCTCTGTGTCCCCCGCGTCACGATCGACGTGAGCCGTCGCTCCGAGGGGTTCGCACCGATCGCGTTCGGGCCCGCTTCCACGATCGGGGGTCGCGTGGGATCGATCTGGGTCTCCGCTCCCGCTCCTCCGGTGAGCCCGAAGAGCACGAGGATCAGGATCCGTGTGGCTCCGCGAACGTCAGACACCGATCCACTCCTTCTCGAAGCTCAGAGTGAACAGCCGCAGCACCACCCGAGCGTCCGGATGGGTCGTCACCTGGTAGTCGAGCTGATCCAGTCGGACGCCGCTGCCTCCGGTTTCCAGTGCCTGCAGATACCGCAGGGCTGCGAAATACCTGCCCTCCGTCTCGAGCACGATGTCGTGCCGGTAGAGGGCTGGCCGGCCGGACGCGGCCCCGGGCTCCAGATCCTCGGCTCCTACCGGTTTGGGTTCGGCGGTTTCCAGCCGTACCAACCTGAGTTCGCGCTCCGCGGCCAGTAACTCCTCGAGGACCCGCGCCGCTTCGGCAGGCGAAACCAGGCGGGTCTGCCGCTCAGCGAGCTTCTCCTCGAGCCTCTCGAGTGCCAGCTGGAGTTCTTTCTCCTGGCGATTCAGGCGTGCACCCGGACCGCTCTGCAGGCGAGCCGAGAGCGCACTGACCTCTCCATTGAGCTTGCCCAGTTGGTCGGCTGCGGCCTCCAGTTGGCCTAGCAGCCCTTCCCGCTCTCGCATCAACGGATCGATCAAACCAAACGAGATCACGCAGTAGACCGCGGCCAGACATGCAACCGCGACCAACCAGCGCTCCCGTTGGGACAGCGCCTCGTAGCGGGCGATTGCGTTGGCCTTCAGCTCCACGGGCTTCATTGCAGCGCCTCCAGCGTCCCGCTCTCGTCGGGGGGAGCGGTTTCGAGCGTGAACTCGATGTGGCCGGGACCGTCTTCGGGGCGTTCGATCCGTACGCTCTCGAAGCTCATGCCATCGAAAGCGGGCTCCGCCTTGAGCCGTGCGAGCAGAAGCGGCATCAGCTCAGGACCCAGAGCCGAGCCCTCGAGCGTGAGTGCTCGACCTTCATCCCGGAGCCGAATACGCGTGAGCCACAAGCCTTCGACGGGGCGTTCGGCCAGCGCGGCCAACAGGCCTGCGAAGGGCCGTCCGGGTCCGCCGTCGCCTTCGAGCTGCTGCAGTAGGGTCGCCTGGGCACGGCGTTGGGAATCGAGCGCACTCACGCGGGCCTGCTGGGCCGGATCCGCCTCCGCACGCGCGATCTGGGAGGTGAGATCCTTCAACCTCACCTGGGTGGCCTCCTGTTGGGTCCCGAGTAGGGCCAGCTCGCCACGCAGGCTTTGTGCCTGCAACTGGTCCATGCCGAACTGGAACAAGCCGAAGACGGCTACGGCCAACGACATCTGGGCCAGGGATCGAAGGTTCGGCCCGGCATACGCCTCTTGCTTGGGTGCCAGCTCCTCGGTGAACAGGTTGCCCGGGCCGAGAGCCCCTCCCGCGGCCGCAAGCGCCTGCGCCTGTTCGGCTGCATTGGGGGATGCTTCACCCGGAAATAGTCGTGTCAGGTCGAGGAATTCAACCTGGAGTCGGAGATTCTGCTCGAGGTATGGGCCGATCGCGGAGAGCTCGTTCTCTGCGGGGCCCACCACGATCCGGCGGATCGGGCTTCGGCCGAACTCGCTCTCGACGTAGTCCAGTGATCGCTGCAGTTCGAGCAGCAGGCTCTCGAAGGCCGGAGCGGCCTCCTCGCCCATTGCGCCCGGAGCCGTCAAGTCGTCGTTCTCGCTCCAGTCCATCGCACCGGCATCGCCCAGACTGTTCGAATCGATCCCGAGCCGCCTCGAAACGTGGAGCTCCCCCTGCTCTCCGACCACCAGCAAGCCTGCTTTGGGGCACAGATCGAGCACGGCCACGCCTGCCTGCCCGCGGGCCGGATCGGCCAATGCCAGCAGCGCGCGCTCGCGGACGTCGAAGCCGACCGGTACCAACCCCGCCCGGCGTGCCTGGTCGACGCGCTGCCGCAACCCGTCTCCGCGTCCAGCAGCGACGATGATCTTTCGAGCACGGGTCCAGCCTTCGTCGACCGGAATCTCGAGCAGGTCGACCCAGGCCTCCTCGGCCGGGAAGTCCAGGAGATCCTGGACGAGCCAGCGCGCAGATTCGCGTTGCTCCTCCTCGGGCACTTCCGGGGCATCGACGACCCGAAGCACGCAGTCCTCGTCCGCGGGCACGAGAGTGCAGTGAGCTCCCACCAGACCCTGGTGCTGGACCCAACTCCGCAGCGCATCGGCGTCGTCCGGAAGCACCGCGCAAGCCGACAAGCTGCGGCCCGTCGGCGATTCGTGCGCAGACGAGCCAGGGCCTGCCTGGGCGTCCGCAGCATCCACCAGGTGCACGAGCGCCAGTTGACCGTGGCCCCATGCGAGACCGACACGCCCAACTGCGCGCTGCTCTCCCCTTTTCCAGAGCGATGCGAGTGCCACAACCCTCCCCTGCGGTGGCGAACTGCCCCATTGAGGGCAGCCATTCCCTTGTCGACGGGAGTGATCCACTCCCACTGGAAGGGCTCTTCGGCGGTGTGCAGGTCCGAGTTGAGGGGTGGGCCGCTGCGAGCGGAATATCCAAGCCCACGAGTTCAATGGGGAACAGCGTCGAGACGTCCCCGGCTCACCACCGCGCCCCCGGGGGATCAGACTTCCCCCAAACATTGGCGAGACGCGGCCACTGCGCTATAGGCACATCGCCCCCCGTCGCCCAGAGTTTCCTCCCTCGGGGCGAGCCGACGGATCGGGAGATCGATCGCTGCTCGCACATATCGCGACGGAAGACTGGCCCGCAGTGCCTGACGATGAAGAACGAAGCCTCTCGGCTTTGGGGCGGCTGAGTGTGCGCTCGCTCCGAGGCCATTCGGGCTGCTGGCCGAGTGACATTTCGAGCTTTCCGACCATCGCCTGTCATCCGAGGGCGATTCCATACACCACGAGTGAATCCGATCATTCCACCGCAGTCGGAGGCCCACTATGAGCCCGGCCCGGAAGGCCACGAAGAAGACGACGGCCAAGAAACCCACCCAGAAGGCCGCGAAGAAGCCTGCGGCAAAGAAGCCGGCCGCGAAGAGGCCGGCTGCGAAGAAGGCTGCAGCAAAGAAACCGGTCGCGAAGAAGGCCGCGCAGAAGAAGCCGGCAGCGAAGAAAGCTTCGGCCAGGAAGACGACGGCAAAGAAGGCCGCGCCCAGGAAGGCGACGAAGAAGGCGGTAGCCAAGAAGCCCGCGGCGAAGGGGGCCACCAAGAAGGCGGCCCGCCCGGCGGCCCAGAAGGCTGCGGCTTCCAAGAAGGCGGTGGCTTCGGCCCCGGCCACTTCGACCCGGAAGGCCTCGGCGCCCGCGAAGAAGAAGGCAGCTGGGCCCGCGAAGAAGAGGAAGAAGGGGGAGCGCAGACGCAAGAGCGAGTTCGCGCCGGCCGAGCCTGCCAGCCCCGAGCCCAAGCCCGGGCTTGGCTACAAGTGGGTCTGCTACGGCTGCGCTGCGAAATTCTACGATCTGGGCAAGGATGATCCGATCTGCCCGAAGTGCGAAGCCAACCAGAAGAAGCGCCCCAGGGAGGTCGCCGCTGCTGCTGCCGCCGCCGCCAGCCCTCCGCCGCGGCGCAAGCGGCCGGCTGCGCAACCGATGTCGCGCCTGCTCGACGAGGAAGACTCGCGCGAGCAGCGCTTCGAAGAGGAAGACGATACCGCGGCCGAGATCGACATCGGCAAGCTCGGTGGCGGAATCATCGAGCCTTCGAGTGTCGACGACGACTGAGGGCCGCGGGGCAGAGTGGCCTCGGTACGGAGGGGGCCGCTCAGATGGCTCTTGGCGACTAGATCGCCGTCAAGCGCCTGATGTGCATGGATACCGGCGACTCGGAGCGTTTCAGTTTCTCCTCGAGGAGCTCGCGAAGGATGCCCTCCTGCCCGGCAAGCTCTGACATCTCGCCCCGGTGGGCATTGCCCCTGCGCTGAGCGGCCTCGAACGCGTCGACCTTGTCCTGGAGAAGCGGGCCCCCCGAGCCGTGTTTCCCGGTAGTGGCCGGCGCCATGGAAGAGCCGCGCTCGCTGACATCCCCCTCATAGGCTTCGATCAGCTGGGCGAGCTCGGCGTCTCCGTAGCTGTGGTAGGGCCGCGGGGGCTCGGCTTGCAGGTTCCGCCTGTAGTTGAATCCGCCGCCGGCCAGCAGCAGCACGGCCAGTAGCAAGAACGGCAGCGCGTTCCCGGTGTTCTTCTTGGCTTCGAGCATGGTGGATCACCTCCCGGTGCCCTCCATCGGTCGATCGGCCGCTGCGAGAAAGTCCTCCAGAGCGTAAGTCGAAGGGATTCCGCCCTGGGCCCCTTGGGCGCGGCAGCTCATCCCGGCAGCGGCATTGGCCACTTCGAGGAGCCCAGCCGGGCTCTGCCCGGCGAGCAGCCCCCAGGCGAAGGTGCCGTGGAAGACATCGCCCGCGCCAGTCGTATCGAGCACCTGGACGGCTCGGGCCGGGGCCTCGAGCCGCTTGCCCTGCCACAGCCCGACCGCACCGTGTTCCCCCCGCGTGACCACCGGCAGCCGCGCACCGCGGCGAACCAGATCGGCAAGAGCCGCGTCGACCCCGCCGAGAGCATCGGCAAAGCTCTCGGGCACGATTGGAAAGTCCGCGGAAGCCAGCAAGGCCGATGGATCCGGATCCATGCCGTCGACATCGACGATCACCGGTACGCCGAGCTCGCGCGCCTTGGAAGCTGCCCAGGCGGAGCGCTCGAGATCGCTTGCATCCACCATCAGCAGCCGGGCGCATTGGATCTCTGCGCTCTCGACTTCGTCGGCCGAGAGAGCCAGCTCCGCCATCCTGTGCCAGAGGACCGTTCGTTCGCCACTCTGTTCGTCGACCAGGATCATTGCGCCCCGGCTGCGGATGCCAGGGCGGACGCGCACGCCGTCCACCGCCACACCTGCGTCGCGCAGTGGAGCCAGCGCAAGGCGCCCGGCTGCGTCGTCCCCGACACCCCCGAGCAGTCGTGTTCGCAGCCCGAGCCGTGCGCAGGTGAGCAATGCGGTAGCCATCTGCCCGCCCGGATGCTCCTCCCACGAGGTCATCTCGAGCTTGCTCGCCCAGCCCGGAAAGTGCGGAAGCCGTGCCACCTGGTCGAGGGAGATCTCACCAAGCCCGAGCACGTCGATGCTCTTCTCGGACCCGGACGAGAAGCTCCAGACCTGCGAGCGCCGCGTCACGAGCCGGATTCGCCGGACAGCGCGCGGTATACGCGCATGCTGCGCATCACGCGCTTCACATACGTTCGGGTCTGGCGGTACGGAATCGACTCGACCCAGATGTCGTCCGGCATCTCCCCGTCGCGTTTCAACCAGCGCCCGACCGCGCCGGGTCCAGCGTTGTAGCTCGCGATGGCCGCTGACAGTCGGCCGCCGGCGCGTTCCATCAGACGGCTCAGATAGTAGGCCCCGAACTCCAGGTTGGTGGCGGGCTGAAGCAGCTCCCGCGGATCGAATGCAGTCCGACCGAGCTCCTTGGCCAACCGCTTGCCCGTCTCCGGCATGATCTGCGTGAGCCCGTGAGCGCCAACCGCCGACAGGATTTCCGGGCGGTACCCGCTTTCTTCCCGCATCACCGCGTAGACCAGCTCGGGCTCCACCCGGTGTCGAGCGGCAGCTGGCTCGAGGGCCGACCGATAGGCCCGGGGCCAGGCCAGATGCCAGGCGGCCAGCGAATCCCCGGGTTCGGGCCCCTGGGCAAGCCGGTAGAGATCGTGGTCGAGCATCAGTCGCTCCGCATCGTGATGGAGTTCGGCCCGGGAGAAGAGCTTGGCCAAGGCAATCCGATCCGACCGTTTGCGTAGGCTTACCCGCGTGCGGAGTGCTTCGAGTTCGAGGGCCGCAGCGTCGCGGAGCCCAGCCTCGAGCAGGATCTCGACGCGCTGACGGCGCACGGCTGGGAGCCGACCCGCACGTGGCTCCGCGGGCGCCTTTCCGAGTTCGGGAGGCTCGATGCCCACGCGATCGGCTGCCAGCGCACCGTAGTAGGTGTAGGGCACCTCGCGGGCAAGCTTTGCGAGCGCTTGGTGTGCCTGCTCGGGGGCCACTGCCTGCTGGGAGCGGGCCAGCCAGTAGCGCGCTCGCAAGACGTCGAGCTGATCCGGCGTATCGGCAACCAGTACCTGCAGGTGCCGAGTGGCGTCGGCCATGCGATCGGCACGGAACGCTGCCCAACCGAGACGCCAGCGCGCCTCACCCCGCTGGCCGGCGGTGGGCGCATGTTCCGCCACCTGCTCGAACAAGCCGCGGGCCTCTTCGGGCTCGTCGTCATCGAGCAGGGTCCCCGCCAGGAAGCGCGCCCGGGCAGCAAGCTCGGGCGCTCCCGTCTTCGCCACCTCGGAGAAGCCCTGGATGGCCTCGGAAATCAGACCACTCCTCGCGAGCGAGCGTGCACGCCAGAACTGCGAATCCGTATCCGGCGGCAGCGCAGCAAACGCCTCGACGGCTTCCGGGTAGCGCCGTAGGCGGAACAACAAAGTGGCGCGGCGAAGCTGCAGGGCCTCGCGAGCCTCTGGTGTCCCGGGCGCCAGCGAGAGTGCCCGCTCGCAGGCGCTGAGCGCCGCCTCGTTGTGGTACGCCGCCTCGAGTTGGGCGGAGCGCTCTGTCCAATCCTCGAGTCCACGCTGCGGCTGGCCCAGCCGGCCCTCGGTGCGAAGCAGCCCGGCTTCTGCCGTTTCGCTGCCTTCGACCGCGGGCCATTTCCTCCACAGCTCCAGGTAGATCGCGGCAGCTTCCGCGAAGCGTGCCTCCGCCTCCCAGGAGCGGGCGCGGGCCAACCCCAGCGCCAGCTTGTCCGGTTCGTCACTCGTGTGGCCCTCGGCCTCCCGCCAGGCGTCCCTTGCATCGGCCAGCTGGCCGAGGGCTTGGTGGGCCAGCGCCATGTCTCGCCAGACGAGGCCCACCACCGGTGAGGCCCCATGCCGGAGCAGGAATGCATGGCTGGAGGCGAGGATCTCGAACGGCTCGCCCGTCGCTGCCAGTGCGCGGATGCGAAGCTGTTCGGCGTGATCCCCCACCACCGGCCAGCGGTCTCGCACCTCCGCAAACCGCATTCGGGCCTCCGCGGGAGCCCCCTGGTCGAGGGCCTGAAGCCCCAGCCGAAGCCCCTCTGCGGGGCTTGTCGGCTGGCCCTTCGCGATGTCCGTCCACAGCAATCCGAACACCACGGCGAGCGGTAGGAGCGCCCTCGCCGCTGTTTGCCCAGCTCTCGAACGTGTCACTGCAATCCTCCGCACCCGCAGTGTGAAGGGACCCGGGCCCGTGTCAATGGAAGAGCCCTCGGTTAGGTTTCGACGACGTTGCGTGCCCACAAGTTCGGAGTCTCCTACGCGAATTCGCGGCACGCCAACCGGCGCGTAATCGCACTGGCCCTGCTACTCGCGTGGATCGGGGTACCGGCGGCCCATGCCGAGGGCTCGGTGCGCGGGCTGTGGGTGCTGTGCGAGGGGTCGCAGCGCGTTCTCGAGCATCCCGAACGCGTGGATCGGCTGCTCGCAGATGCCCACGCGATGGGCGTGACCGATCTCTTCGTGCAGGTCTATCGTGGCGGCAGGGCATGGTTCGATTCGACCCTGGCGGACCCGGCGCCCCACGCCGCGACCTTTCGAGAGGGTGAACGCGATGCGCTCGAGGTGCTGATCGCCCGAGCTCACGAAGCGGGGCTTCGGGTGCACGCCTGGGTCAACGTGCTCTCACTGGCCGGATACGCCGACGGACCCCTCGTGAGGGATCTGGGGCGAGAGGCCGTAGCCGTTGATCAGCACGGGCGATCGATCCTCGACTACCCGGAATTCGAAGTGCCCCAGCCCGACCGCGCCCACTACCGGATGGGAACTCCGGCCGTGTGGCTCGATCCGGCAGCACCGGGCGTGGCCGAGCGCCTGACCCAGACCCTCGCCGAGCTCGTGCGGGGCTACCCCGGCCTGGATGGCTTGCATCTGGATTACATCCGCTACCCCGATATCCTGCCCTACTCGCCGGGGACACGCTTCGGCGTGGGCCTCTCGTTTGGCTACGGTGAAGCGTCCCGGCTGCGTTTCCAGCGGGAGACGGGCCTGGCCGCGCCACAGGGCGAGAGCTTGCGCAACGCCAACCGCTGGGACGACTGGCGCCGGGCCAAACTCACCCAGCTCGTGGCGACGATCGGCCGCGCCAGCCGTGCGGTGAAACCTGGCTTGCGGATTTCGGCCGCGGTGATTGCAGATCGGGAGCGCGCCTATCTGGTGGACTTCCAGGACTGGGCGAGCTGGCTGGACGACGGCCTGCTCGATTTCGCGGTACCGATGCTCTACACGCGCGACGCGACCCTGCTTCGCCACGGTGTCGAAGCGCTCTCGGGTCTCGGAAAGCGTCGCGAGCTGTGGGTCGGGCTTGGCTCCTGGCTGTTCTCGAATCAGCCGGAGCAGGCGATGGCGCAGCTCGAACAAGTGGAACGAATCGGAGGCCTCGGAAGCGCCCTCTTCTCCTGGGATTGGATCACCGAACACCCCGCACTGCTCGAAGCGCTGAGCCCGGCCGTGGCCGCTCCGGCTCCAGCGGTTCCGCCGACCGCCGAATTGGACTGAATCGGGTACCGAGGGTGGCAAGCCTCACGGATGAGCTCGACTACGAGCTCCCCAGCGAGCGGATCGCGCAGACTGCCGCCGAGCCTCGCGACGCAGCCAGGCTCCTGGGCCTGGATCGGACGAGTGGTGCGCTGCGCCATGGCCTGGTCAGGGATCTCCCTGAGTGGCTGCGGGCAGGGGATCTGCTCGTAGGCAACGCCACGCGCGTTTCGCCCGCGCGGCTGCGCGGCCGCAAGGCCAGCGGTGGCGCGGCCGAAGCCCTGCTGCTCGGAGCGGACGAGAATGGCTGCTACCGGGCTTTGGTGCGCTGCAGTGGCCGACTCCGGGAAGGGCTCGAACTCGTCTTCGAACGCGACGGGCGAACCTGTGCGTCTCGGGTCGCGGCGCTCGGCCCGCGTGGTGAGGCCCTGCTGAGATTCGACCTCCCGGGTGGAGAGAACCCGTACATGCTGGGCGAAACCCCGCTCCCGCCCTACATCCGACGCCCGGCCGCCGACGCCCGGGACCCGGAGCGCTACCAGACCGTCTACGCCCGGGCCCCTGGCTCGGTCGCGGCTCCGACCGCGGGCCTTCATCTGACGCGCGGGCTGTTGGAGCGGTTGTCACGAGCCGGCATCGGCTGGGCGGAGCTGGTGCTCCACGTGGGGCCCGGGACGTTCCGGCCCGTCGCCCCGGAGGCCTTCGAGACGGGGGAGCTGCACGCGGAGCCCTTCGTGCTTCCCGACGCGACGGCCCGGGCGATCGATGCGACGCGTAGCGCCGGGGGGCGCGTGATCGCGGTGGGAACCACCAGCTGCCGGGTGCTCGAAAGCTGCGCCCGCGAGGATGGCCGGGTCGATGCTGGGGCTGGCGAAACGCGGCTCTTCCTGCGCGCGGGCTCCCGCTTTCGGGTCGTGGACGGACTGCTCACGAACTTCCATCTTCCCCGCTCCTCCCTGCTGTTGCTCGTGGCCGCCTTCGCCGGGCGGAACCACGTGTTGCGGGCCTATCGGGAAGCCATCCAGGCGGGCTACCGCTTCTATTCCTACGGCGACGCGATGCTCATCCAGTGAATCCGCTCTCCTTCGAGCTTCGGGGACGCGACGGGGACGCCCGAACGGGGCGCCTCACGACCCCTCATGGAGTCGTCCACACCCCGGCCTTCATGCCGGTCGCCACCTATGGTGCGGTTCGCGGTGTCGATGCGGTGGATCTCGAAAGCCTTGGTGCCGAGATCGCGTTGACGAACACCTATCACCTGCACGAGAGACCCGGCGAGGCGGTGATCGAAGAACTCGGGGGGTTGCACGAGTTCAGCGGCTGGCGAAGGCCCTGGCTTACCGATAGCGGAGGCTTCCAGATCACCTCGTTGGCGGATCGCGTCGAGCTCGATGAGGACGGAGTGACGTTCTCATCCGCACTCGATGGCACTCGGCGCCAATTGACACCCGAGAGTGTCGTGGCGATTCAGCAAGCCCTGGGTTCCGACATCGCGATGGTCCTCGACGAGTGCGTGCCCGAGGCCGTCGCAGATCGCGCGCGAGCGGCCTCGGCCCAGGCCCGGAGCCTGCGCTGGGCGGAGCGGGCTCGACGCGCCCATCAGAGCAAGGACCAGGCTTTGTTTGGAATCGTCCAGGGCGGATCCGTTGCGAGCTTGCGGCGCGAAAGCGCACGGGAGACCGCTTCCCTCGGGTTCGACGGCTACGCCCACGGCGGGCTCGGTCTGGGCGAAACCGATGACGCCCGGCGCGAGGCCATCTGCGAGGCCCAGGCCGAGCTTCCCTCTACCCACCCCCGGTACCTGATGGGCCTCGGCAAGCCCGAGGATCTGGTGCGTGCCATCGACTGCGGGGTCGATCTGTTCGACTGCGTGGTGCCCACCCGCCATGCGCGGCATGGCTTGTTGTTCACGAGCCAGGGACAGATCGTCGTGCGCAATGCCCGTTTCGCGCGGGACGAGGCGCCGCCCGACCCGAACTGTGATTGCCCGACCTGCACCCACCACAGCCGCGCGTTCCTGCGTCATCTGCTGCGCAGTGGCGAGAGCCTGGGTGCGCGGCTCGCGAGCCTCCACAATCTGCGCTTCACACTGCGGCTGATGGAGCGGGCCCGAGACGCCATCGAGAAGGGCCGGTTTGCCGCGCTTCGCGATGAGATCATCGCTCTGGCGGGCGTTCGGCTCGGTTAGCCAGCGACGCCCGCGCCCTGGGGCCCCAAGGCCCCGAGATCGCGGAGCTTTCCTCAAGTCGAAGCTGGAACCCGCCGAATTCGGCTGCTGGAGGAGTGCCCTCGCCATGACCGGACCGCAATCGCGTCCTTCCACCGGACTCGAAGCCAGGTTGCCGACTTCCGGCTTCGCCGCGGGAGCCGTCGGTGCGGTGGCGCTCGTGCTCGGCGCTGTGGGGTTTCCGCTCTGGATCGCCGCGATCTGGGTCCTCCTCGGCTCGGCAGGAGCGGCATGGCTGGAGCTCCGCAATGCGGCACCGCTGCGTCAAAGCGCGGGCCGGGCTATGTCCGTCGTGCAGCGGCTTGCCGAGGCCGGGCCCGCGGGCATCGACGCGGAAGAACTCGACGACCTGGGTGAGTTCGGCCAGGCGCTGCGCAGTTTCATCGCCAGGGAGCGAACCCTGGGTGAATCGGTGAGCCGCTTCATCGATACGCTCCAGGTCCTACCCGCGCAGATCCATCAGAGCAATCTCGAGGTGGAAGAGAGTGGTGAGGAGATCGGGGAGTCCGTCGAAGAGGCCGCATCGCTCTTGGCCCACATCAACACCTCGATCCGTAGCATCAACGACGAGGTCGACAGCCTCTCGCGCTCCTCAGAGGAGGCCTCGGCATCGATCCTCGAAATGGGGAGCACCAACGAGGAAGTGGCGCGGATCGCCGGCTGGCTACATCAAGCCGCAGAGGCCTCCACCACGGGAGTGCATCAGATCAGCGCCAGCATCCGGCAGGTTGCAGACAGTGCGGATGCGGTGCAATCCATGGCCGAGGAGTCGGCCACAGCGATGGTTGAGATGGATCGCACCATCCAGGAGGTGACCACCCACGTCGCCGATGCTGCCGATCTCACCGACCGGGTGAGCACCGGAGCCCAGGAGGGCAGCGCTGCGGTGACAGCGACCATCGACGGCATCGATCAGATCCGTGAGCAGACGCAGGATGCCAAGACCGTGATCGAGCGGCTTGCATCTCGGATCGGTGAGATCGGTGAGATCGTGAACGTGATCGGCGACATCAACGACGAGACCAACCTGCTATCGCTGAACGCCGCGATCATCGCTGCCCAGGCGGGCGAGCAAGGCAAGGCCTTCGCGGTCGTGGCCACCCACGTGAAGACCCTGGCTCGGCGCACTGCATCGAGCACCGGGGAAATCGAAGCGCTGATCAAGGCCGTGCAGGACGAGTCCGCGAATGCGGTGGATGCGATGGCCGCAGGCATCCGGTCGGTCGAGACGGGCGTCGAGCGTTCTCGGAAAGCGGGTGAGAACCTCATTCGAATACGGGAATCGGCAGGGAATGCGAGCTCACGGGTCGGAGAAATCGCGCGTGCGACGACCGAGCAGAGCCGCAATTCGAAACACGTCACCGAGGCCGTGCAGCGCACATCCTCGATGGTTCAGCAGATCTCCAAGGCAATGCTCGAGCAATCGGGTGCGGGTCAGACCCTGCTTCGCAATGCCGAGGAATCCCTCGAGTTGTGCCGTCAGGTGCATCGATCCACCGAGGAGCAGCGTGAATCGGGTCGCTTCATCACCGAGAGCATCAACGCGATCGGCGAAATGATCCGGTCGATCCATCAGAACACAGAAGGCCACCGCACCGCCAGCGACTCGATGTCCGGCGCGGTCAATCAGATTCTCGAAGTGGCCCGGAAACGCGGGACCGGCACCGCGGCCCTCCAGGAGCAGCTCGTCCGCCTCCACGCCGAAGCCATCACACTGGCCGCCGCCACTCAAGCCGAGAAGGACCAAGAGCGGAGTTAAGAGAGGGGCCAGGCACTCTCTTAACTCCGCTCTTAACTGTCTTGGCGTCGGGTGTCGTGGGCGACGGCCAATCCGGCCAGGTAGGGTAGATCGTCGCCGAGGCCGCTGGGCTCGATGCGGAGGTTGTCGCCCACTGCGGGCCAGGTCCGGGCCCTAACCTTTTCGCGAACCGGCGCGAGGCAGAGTGCCTCTCCCGCGGCGGTTGCAATCGTTCCGAGCACGACGCATTCAGGGGCCAACGTGAAGGCCAGGTGCACGATTGCGCGAGCCAGGTAGTCGTTGAAGCGTTCCATTTCGGAGAGCGCGAAGGCATCGCCCTCCCGGGCTGCCTGTACGACGTGCTCGGGGCGAGCCGGCCCCGAGGTCCTGGCGAGTTCGGCAACCCGGCTGGCCGCCGGGGTGATCCGCTCCAACCGCTCGGCCCAGGCCGCGCCACCGATGTAGGCCTCGAGACAGCCACGCTTCCCGCAGTGACAGAGGTCGCCGTCCCACTCGATCGGAATGTGCCCCACTTCGCCCGCACTACAGGCGACCCCCCGGTGAAGCCTTCCGCCCAGGACCAGGCCGCCGCCGACACCGGTGGACATGGTGAGGTAGACCATGTGCTCGGTGCCCTGCCCCGCCCCGTAGTGCCACTCCGCAAGGGCCGCCGCGTTGGCGTCGTTGTCGAGATGGACCGGGCAGCCGAGTTCGGCCTGGAGCAGGTCGCGCACCGGAGCACGATCCCAATGGGGCAGATTCGGAGGCCTGAGGACCTGACCTGCATCCAGGTCGAGGGGGCCTGCGACCGATACGCCCACCACAGCCAGATCTCCAACCGAGGCATTGGACTCGGCCAGGAGCTGCCGGACGTCTTCCGCCATCGCGCGCAGATCCTGCTCGGGATCGCCCGAGGGCTCGGTCGGGCGGCGCTTGCGGGCGGTAATCGCCGCAGCTGCGGCGCCCCCTGTGTCCTCCGCCAGCGCGTAGGCGGTCTTCGTGCCGCCGATATCGATGCCTGCGAGCAGCGTGACCCGGGCCCTCCTCTGATCGGAGGCGGAGGCTAGCAGCCCTGAGGGGCCTGTGGGTCCAATCGGCTGCCCGCTCAAGTTCGCCGGGAACAGGGCCGATCCGGGAAAAACCAAACGTGGGCCGCGGGGTGCGGCGTGATCTGCACCACAGAATGCTCGCGACCGGGGGAACCATGTCCAGCCTGATCAAGCGCGGCAGCCAGCTCGGCGTAGCCTGCCTCCTTCTCGGCCTGCTCGGCGGCTGTGCGATCGACTTGAAGGATCCCTACAACGACCGCAGTCGTTTGCGGGAGACCCAGCGGGAATTCACCCAGTACATGCGCTGGGGACTGATCGACAAGGCGGCCATGTTCGTGGTCGATGAGCAACGAGCCGAATTCGAGACCCTCGCGCCCAGTCTGACCGAGCTGCGTCTGACCGATCATGAGACGTTGGCGGTCGAAGCCGTCGATGAGAACCACGCCATCGTCATGGTTCGTCTGAGCGGCTACACGATGAGTTCGCCCGTCGAGCGCACGTTCGAGATCCAGCAGGACTGGAGCTTCGACGAGGAGACCCGGGTCTGGATGGTTTCACTTCAGGTCGATCTCCTGCGCAAGGCGCTAGGGATCGCTGCGCGGTGAGTACCGAACCCGATGCATCGGATCAGGCCGCGCCCGAATTGATGCCGGACGAACGCCCGCAGATTCTCGTGGTCGACGACGTGCCGATGTTCGTCGAACTCGAATCGATGTTCCTGGCAGGCTCCGGCAACGTCCGAACGGCCAGCAGTGGCAGTCAAGCCCTCGAGGCGATGGCCGACGAGCCGATCGACGTGGCCGTGGTCGATTTCAGCCTGCCCGATACGACAGGCGACGTCCTGTGCCGCGAGATTCGGGAGCGCGCGGGGGATCCCCGCCTCCCCGTGGTGCTGGTATCGAACGGAGACCCGGAAGAGCACGCGCTGGCGGTTCGCGCTGGTGCCAGCGATGTGATCAGCAAGCCCGTGACGCGAAACTCGCTGGTCGGAGCCGTATCGCGCATGTTGGTCCCCGGAGGCCCGCGAGGCCTTCCGCGGATCCCGGTCGATACAGCTGCCCGTCTACGTGGAACCGGGAGGGAGGCACTGGGTCGCGTCGTGAATCTCTCTCGGGGGGGACTCTTCGTTCGTTCCGAATGGTCCCCGCCGCAGGGGACCGAGTTCACGGTAGAGTTCACCCTGCCGGGGGATGGCAGCGAGCCCCTGGCTCCCACTGCCACGACAGTGTGGCGACAGCGGTCCGGCGATCATGGTGCCACGGGGCTCGGGATGCGGTTTCTCGAACTCGATGGTGCCACGTTGAATACACTCGACGGCTACGTGCACGAACGATACTCCCCGGGTGTGGTCGAGGCCTGGGCAGGAACCCAGGAATGAGCCTCCGGATCGGACTGCTCGTGATCGCGCTGCTCGCACCGACCAGCCTGGCTCTCGCAGGCGACTGGAGCGAAGCCGATTCGGCCCATTGGAAAGTGACCCTCGACGAAGCTCACGATGCGCTGCTCGCAGCACGACAGCAGTTGAGCCAGGCCGAGTACGCTTATCAGGATTGGCGCCAACGCCACCGCCCGCGTGGCGCGAAGAAGGCCGATCTGGTCTCCGGAATCGAAGAAGCCAAGGCGAACCTCGCCGACGCCGAAGAGCGCTGGCCGGAGGTCCTGGAGATGGCCCGCCAGGCCGGCGCCCCGCCCGGGTTCCTGCGCCGGTACGAGTTTCCCGCAAGTCCGTAGAGGCTATCGGCCCTCGAGGATGTCATCTTCGCGGACGAAGTCGTTGTAGCCTGTCTGCAGGTGAGGCTCCGGGAACACGATCATCAGGATCTCGTCACCCTGGCGGACGACCGTGGATTCCTGAGAGATGATCTTGCCCTTGCGGAATGCCCGGACCTGTTCGACCACGATCGGTCCATCGGCGCTACCCGCAGCCGGAAGCCGAATCGTCGCGCCATTGATATCGATCGCCGGTTGCACAGGGCCACCGACGCCATTGGCCGATGCAGGCGAGGCCTGTCGACCCTCCCGCGCCGCTGCCCACGCCAACTGCTCCAGATGGGCCTCGTTGGCAATCTTGCGCAGCCGCTCACTTCTTTCCTGCATGCGGGTAATGCGTTCGTCGTCCGACTCGACGTGGGTTGGAGAGAGCCTCGAGTAGTCCGTCAGGGGCTTGGTATCGACCACATCCGTCGATCCACGAAGCGCCTCCGGAACCCGCGCCAGATCGTCCGTGAACGCCAGGCTCCCATCTGCCGCCGTATAGCGGTAAGCCGTCCCCGCGCTCGCCGGCAACGCCGCCACCGCGACGAGGGCAAGCCCCAGACCAACACCAATCCACCCGTTTCTGCTCAGCATGTTCAGCTCCTCGATTCCACCGTCTGTGAATAGTGCCTTTACAGTGACAAAAAGTGTCATTTTTTCGCACCCTTGGAGAGGACTCTTGCAAGCAGGTTCGAGGCATTTCTTGTGCAAGTCGGTGTGTTGACTCCCCGGGAAACCACCACTAGTCTGCGCATCCCAGATTTGTTGCGGGGTGGAGCAGTCTGGTAGCTCGGCGGGCTCATAACCCGCAGGTCGCAGGTTCGAATCCTGTCCCCGCTACCATGTAGGCCCTCGGAATCGCACGCGGTTCCGGGGGCTCTTCATTTCGGGGCATGGGGAACGGGGCCGGAATCGGGACCGGATGCCGCCGGCTCTTGCGACCGGTCAAGGGTGCTTTACAGCGCCCGTCGCGCGGGTTACCGGTATGGGCGTTCCGTCCCAATCCAACCCGGAGATTCGAGTCCATGGCGAAGCCCGAGAAGCACGTTTTCGTTTGCAGTCATTCGCGGCCGGCTGACGATCCGAAGGGGTCTTGTGAGGCCCGTGGTTCCCAGCCGGTGATCGACGCCTTCTCCGAAGCTCTCGGATCGCGGAATCTCTGGGGTCGCATCAAGCTCAGCACGTCGAGCTGTCTCGGAACCTGCGAGGTGGGCCCGAGTGTCCTCGTCTACCCCGAAGGCGTGATGTACCAGAAGGTGAAGGCGAGCGACGTGATCGACATCATTGAAAAGCACCTGGTCGGCGGCGAGCCCATCGAGAGCCTCAAAGCCCCCGCGGAGCTCTGGAGCTAGTACTTCCCGTAACGCGGCGCCTTCGGGTTCTTCGGAGTCACCGACGGGTCACTCGTACTTGAATACCTCGTCGTCGAGCTTGATGTCCGGGATTTCGTTCTTCTCCGCCCAGTAGTCCTGGGTGTGCTGCCACTCGGGTTTGTCGCCTCGCTTCGGCAGCAAGTGCATGCTTCGCATCAGGTAGCCGGGGTTGAAGTTCTCCGGATCCATCCACGGGAGGAGCTGCATGTCCTTGTCCTGCTCCCGGAGAGCGGGTGCGACCTTCTCCAGTCCGTTCTCCTTCATGTAGTTGAGGAGCCGGCACACGAAATCGCAGAGCAGTTCGACCCGCAGGGTCCAGCTGGCTCGGAAGTATCCGAAGACCCAGAGCATGTTGGGGACGTCGGTGAACATCATGCCGCGGTAGGTGACGGTCTCGGCGAAATCGACGGGATCGCCGTCGACGG
The DNA here is from genome assembly GCA_024226235.1 of bacterium. Taxonomy (GTDB): domain Bacteria; phylum Myxococcota_A; class UBA9160; order UBA9160; family UBA6930. The sequence goes on along the minus strand of JAAELW010000204.1, from coordinate 13,701 downwards.
CAAATGCGATATCGCCCAGCACGCTCAGGCTGAAGCCGGTCGCAGTGACGATGATGTCGGCTTCCAGGGTATCGCCCGATTTCAGCAGGATGCCCTTCTCGGTAAAGCGCTCGATCTCGTCGGTCACGACCGTGGCCGCACCCGAAGTGATCCCCTTGAAGATGTCACCGTCCGGAACGAACGCGATGCGCTGTCTCCAGGGCCGATACTTTGGAGTGAAGTGTTTCTCCACGTCGTAGTCTGGGCCCAGCAGCGCACGAACCGCCCCGATCAACTCTCCCTTCAGGAATTCCGGCTGTTCGAAAGACAAGCGGGTGATCGCGGCTTGATCGTGCAGGATCTTCCTGCGTGTGATCTCGTGGACCCACATCTCGTCGATCTCCAGCTCACGCAGTTGGTCGGCGAACTCGTTCTGGTTGACTCCGGGAATGAAGTAGGTCGGAGAGCGCTGCAGCATCGTGACATGGCCGCAGTCGCCGGCGATCGCCGGAACGAGCGTTGCCGCCGTGGCGCCTGAACCAATGACCACGACGTTCTTGCCCTTGTAGTCCAGATCCTCCGGCCAGGTCTGGGGGTGGACGATCGGGCCGTTGAAATCCTCCATCCCTTCCCACTCGGGCGTGTAGCCCTCGGCGTGTCTGTAGTAGCCCTGACACATCCACAGGAAGTTGGCGGTGAAGCGCAGCTGCTCCCCGGTATCAACGCGGGTGGCTTCGAGCGTCCAGAGGTTCTCTTCGCTCGACCAGCTCGCTGTCGTGATCTTGTGCCCATAGCGGATGTGTCGGCCGAGATCGTTCTCTTCGATCACCTCGCCCATGTAGCTGAGGATCTCTTCTGCCGTCGCGATCGGCGGGCCGGTCCAGGGCTTGAATCGGTAGCCGAAGGTATAGAGATCGCTGTCGGAGCGGATGCCCGGGAAGGTGTGCATCTGCCACGTGCCGCCGAAGCTCTCGAGCGCTTCGAGCGCGAGGAAGCTCCTGTCGGGACATTGCTGAGTGAGATGATATGCAGCACCAACTCCCGAGATACCCGCCCCGACGATCAGGACATCGAAGTGCTCGGCCTTTTGCGATGCGGAGTCGGTGTGCGTATTCGTTCCAGTCATGGGCAATGGCCTCTCATCTTCAGCCTTGTTGGGTAGCACAGTCTCGATGTCGGCCGGCTCTGGTATTGCGCAGCACTTCCCAATCCGGCCGCTGGGGGCCATTGGCCATATCGGAGTGAGCGTGGCCCGGATGCGATCACCCGAAGGCGGGCCTTCCGTTACCCGAGCGGTTCGTTGGCTTCCGTACTAGAGCGCGTCTTGCCAGGCCCGCAGGATCTCCGCGACCCGCCCTTCTCCAATCAACCCCAGATGCCCCGCGCCCTCCACGATTCGCACCTCGGCCCGAGGCGCGTGGGGCGTGATCGCCGGGGCAAAGCGATCCGCCACGAAGGCTTCGTCCTCTGAACCGACGATGAGAATCAACGGAACGGTGGTTGCCGCGAGATCCTTCTGCCAGTTCCGCGGCGCGAAGCCGACGTTCAAGCGGTGGCTGTAGGCCAGCGTTTCGGTGCCATCGCGGGCCTCTTCCGGCATGGAGAACTCGATCGTCGTCATCGCATCGAAAGCGTGAACACCGAAGCCGTTGAGAATGGAGAGCAGGATGATCCGCGGAACCTTCGGCTGGGCCCAACCCCCAGCGCTATTGCCTTTGTGCATGGTCGGCGCGTCGTGTGCGAGGTAGGGCGCCAGCAGGACGATGCCAGAGGCATCGCCGCCTGCACCCGCAAAGCGCAGCGCCAAACCGCCGCCTGACGAATGTCCCCCCACGAAGACACGTCCATCCGGGTGCCGCTCCCTCACCCATCCGACGAGATCGACCAGATCGTCTTCGAGTTGATCCACGTAGTCGATGTCCCCGCGCCGCTCCGGATCCACCCCGTGTCCGCGCAGATCGGGCGTATACACGTGCGCCGCGCCACCTCCGGCGAGACGCTCTGCAAGCGGCGCCAGGTAGCGGGAGTGATGGCCCGATCCGTGGATCAGAACGAAGACGTCAGAGGCATCGCTCGGATAGTGCCGAACCGGAAGGCTGGTGCCGGAGCGGGTCGGATAGGGGATCGGCTCGGGGGGCGGTGCCACGGAGCCGGCAATGGCCGCGAAATCGAGGCCCATGGGTGCATCTCCGGCATCCGGCGCGTCTGCGCAGCCCAGCAGGCAAACCAGGACGCACATCCGAGTCGTGTGAAACATCGCCGAAGCTTCGCCCAACCCGCGGAGGGATGCCCTTCCTGATCTGTTCATGCTTCGCATGGGTTGCGGGCCATGAAGCCCCGCGGCCCGCAAGAAGCAGATCGGGGAAATGCCAGGCAGGCGAAAGCAGATCCCGCTCGGAGCCAACAGCCATACTTGCGCCCCGAGCCAAAGCGCAGCCTGAAACTCTGATATCCGGCCTCAGCCATTCTGTTCATCCAACGCCCGGCGAATGACGATACCCAGCTCTTCCATCGAGAAGGGCTTTCGGAGCGAGATCGGGTTCTGTGTGTCCTGGGGGTTCCGGTCCAGAGCGTCGTTGGTGTAGCCAGACATCAGCAGGGTACGGAGCCCAGGGGAGTGCCGCTGCAATTCGGCCACCAATTCGGGGCCGTTGGCGCCGGGCATGATCACGTCCGACAGCACCAACTCGAATTGCTCGCCAGCATCAAAGCGCGCCAGCGCAGCCTCGGCATGCTCTGCGCCTGAGACCAGGTAACCGCTCTCCTCCAGGCTCATGACGACCAGCCTGCGCAGCGCGTCATCATCCTCCACGACGAGGACCCGCTCGGTCCCGCGCGCGACGGGCTCGGTGGAACTGGTCCCCCCGGCCCACGACTCGTCGGAACTCTGCTTGGGCAAGTAGACCGAGAAGGTCGTCCCACGACCGGGTTCGCTCTGAACCTGCAGTGTGCCGCCGGCCGTTCCGACGATTCCATGCACAGTGGACAGTCCGAGCCCTGTGCCCTTGCCAAGCACCTTTGTGGTGAAGAACGGATCGAAGATCTGCCCACTGGTCGTGGCGTCCATGCCGACACCGGTGTCCATCACCGAGAACATCACGTACTCGCCTGGGTCGGCTTGATGGGTCCACTGGGAGGTGTCTTCGAGGACGACGTTGCGCGCGTCGATCGTCAGCCGACCGCCGTGGGGCATGGCGTCCCCCGCGTTGACCACCAGGTTCATGATGACTTGTTCCAGCTGGCTGCGATCGATGCGGGTCCCACCGAGGTCCGGGCTTCGGCGGTAGTCGAACTCCACGTCGTCTCGGATGAGTCGCATGATCATCGATCGCATCTCGTCGAGCAGTGCTCCGAGCGGCACGAACTGGGGATGGCTCGCTTCGCGGCGACTGAAGGACAGCAGCTGTCCAACGAGGTGTTTGGCGCGCTCGCCAGCGGACACGATCTCCTTCAGGTCGTTGGAGCCCGGCGTGCCTTCCGGAACGTGAGAGGCGAGCAAGGACGCAAAGCCAAGGATGACGGTCAGCAGGTTGTTGAAATCGTGCGCAACGGCGCCAGCCAACCTGCCCACAGCCTCCATCTTCTGGGCGTGTCGGAGTTGCTCTTCGAGCTGCATGGTTTCGGTGACGTCGAAGACGACGCCGATCACAAAGCGGGGGGTACCGTCCTCCCCTCGCGCGGCGAGCGCGTGGTTGGTGACCCAGACGAAGTGTCCGTCGCGATGCCGGATGCGAAAGGACTGCTTGACCATCGTCGTCGCGACGTTTGGGTCGAATGTTCCCTGCGCCTGCAACACCCGCTGTAGATCGTCAGGATGCAGGTGGCTGCGGAAGAAGTCCGGATCCTCGACGAACTCATCGGGCTCGAAGCCGAGGATGTCCTTCACCTGAGGGCTCATGAACGAGGGCGCCCCAGCCGAGTCGAGCCCTCGGTAGTAGGTGATTGCCGGGATCTGCTCGACCAACGTGCGGTGCTTGAGCTCGCTGGCCCGGTGCTCGAGCTCCGAGCTGTGCGCCTCGAACAACCCGCTGAAGTGGTGGGCCACGATCCGAAGTAGCTGCGCTGACTCCGGGTCGAGCTGAGGGGAGTCCTCGATGTACAACACACCCACCCAGCAGCCGACCTCGCCGGGCTGCGTCAGCGCAACTCCATGGACGGACGAAAATGGAGGGCCAGCGACCAACCCAAGCTGTTCGGCAGCCACGTCGCGGTGGCACGTCGGTCCGTCGGCCCCAAAGAGCGTCCGCACCTGCGAAGGGCAGTCACTCGACGTCGCCGCCGGCTCCCGCTCCAGGCCCCAGACCCCCGCCGTGAACTCCTCATGCTGGCCTGGGCGTGCTCGGGTCCAGGCCATGGCGTGCGGTGCGTCGGTGACGCGAGCGGCCGCCGCCGCAGCGAGAGCACACAGCTCAGCGAGGTTCCGGGCTGCGCGGGCTTCTCGAACGAAGTCATCCAGGCCCCGCAGTCTGTCCCCGTGTTGTGCCATGCGGCTCCTGTTTCAACTCCAGCCCGCTGGCTCGGGCTTGGCACCAAATAGCGTACAGCGTTCGGGCAAGACTGGTCCTCTTCAATCTCCGCCTCTGCAGCGCGGATAGCCTGAACAAGGTCTGTGACATCCGAGAAGCCCCAGGCGTGACCAATCCCTGGGGGAAAGGAGCGTCGAAGTTACAGACCCAGCTGCTTGGCCATGTAGAACAGCATGGTCTCGTCTGAGCCACCGCCGATGCTGATCAGTCTCGAGTCGACGAACGCGCGGCCCGCCATGCTCTCCTTCATGTAGCCGTAGCCGCCATGGAATTGAATGCACTCATCTGCAACCCGGCGACATACGCCACCACAGAAGAGTTTCGCCATCGTAATCAGATTCGTCGCGTCTTCTAATGCGACGCGCTTTCGCACGCAAGTGTTCACCAGCTCCTTTGCTGCCGTGAGCTGGGTATACAGCTCCACCATCTTGAATTGGGTGTTTTGCATCTTGGAGAGCGGTTTGCCGAACAGAACGCGCTCTTCGGCCCAACTGCGCGTTTCTTCCCAGAGCAGCATGCTTCCAGCAAGCGAACTCACGCAGGCCACCAGGCGCTCGTCCTGGAACTGCATCATCTGCTGCTGGAATCCACGGCCGATCTCGCCAATCGTATAGGCCACGGGTACACGAACATCTTCGAAGAAGAGCTGCCCCGTATCCGAGCCCCAGTTGCCAATCTTGTCGAGCAACTCATACCGGAAGCCGGGCGTCGAGGTTGGGACGACGATCTGCGAAAAGCCTCCATATCCGGCGTCGGGATCCGTCACCGCCAGCAGGCAGAGCCAATCTGCGGTGGCCGCGTTGGTGATGTAGATCTTCGAACCGTTGATCACCCAATCATCGCCATCTCGGACGGCGCGGGTTCGGATGCCCGAGACATCGGAGCCAGCATCCGGTTCAGTCACGGCGATTGCGGATATCATCTCTCCGGCGATCGAGGGAATGAGGAATTGCTGCTTGAGCTCTTCACTTCCGAATTCGGCCAGGGAGGGCGTTGCCATGTCCGTGTGGACGCTGATCCCCATCGTGACGCCGGCGTTGTCTGCACGGCCCAGTTCTTCGAACATCACCGCGGAGTACGACCAGTCGAGGCCAGCGCCTCCGTATTTCGGGTCGTAGCGAAGGCCCAACATTCCGAGGTCGCCCATCATCTTGAAGAGGGACGTATCGAAGCGGCCCATTTCGTCGAACTCCCGAGCACGCGGGCGGAGCTCCTGCTCGGTGAACTTGCGAACCGTCTCGCGAAAGAGTTGATGCTCGGGGGAGTTCAGTGGGTCCTGGCTCATCGGGTGATCCTCTTGGAGATTGGGCTTCGACCCTCTGGTGCTGCTCGGGTCGCCTGCTGTAGAAGCCGGTAATATGTCGAAATCAGATTACTCAGTGTGTTACCTGCCTGTCAAATACTTCAACCTTCTCCTGGCTCGGCGGGAGCCCCTGGCAATTGGGACGGGGCCGTTCCATGCTCGCGAACATGTTCAAGAGGTGGATTCCTGCGCTCGGGGTCGCGGCCGTGCTGGTGCTGCTCGCCTACCTGTTGGACAACGGCCTCCGGCTTGGCATGTCTGCGGGTGCGGTGATTGCGGCAGGCTACGCCTACTTCGCGCTCCTGGTGGGAGCGCCGCTTCTGCTCTACCCGCTGTCCTGGCGGGCTGGCGAAGTGGCGCGAATGCGGATCCTGCTGTCACTGGTTCCGGCGTTCTTGTGGTGGCTGACCGAGATCGGTGTCCGTCTGCGTTGGCATAGCGTGGCCGAGGCGTTGTGGTTGGTCGCCTCGCCCTTCCAGGTCTTCCATCTCTGGCTGATGGGCCTGGCCATCGCGATTGCCGATCTGGCTTGCAGGTTCGCTTCCCGTTCCCGGCCCAGTGGGAAGCACGTGTGGGTGCTGATTGGCTGCCTCATGCTCGGCTTTGCGATGGTTCCCGCCTCCATCCAACCCTTCTTGCAGGGCTACCGGACCCTCTTTCAATCGGATCTCCTCCCGATGCCAAGCTCGCTCCCCGGTGCGCTGGATCCGCAGAGCATCCAACCGCCGAAAGCCCGCCCACCCAACATCGTCTTCATCCTCTCCGACGATCATCGCTTCGATTTCGCCGGCTACGAAGATCATCCTGTCGTCGAGACGCCATCTCTCGACCGCCTCGCACGCGAAGGTGTGCACTTCGAGCGTGCCTACGTCACGTCTTCGCTCTGCTCGCCTTCGCGAGCCAGCTTCCTGACGGGGATGTATCCGCACCATCATGGCGTGTGGAACAATTTCACGCCCTGGTCGAACGAGAACCGCACGTTCCTCGAGTACCTGAAGCCCGCGGGATACCGGACCGCCTTCATCGGCAAATGGCATATGCCCGGCAACCTTCCCGTCCTCCGGGGCTTGGACCACTTCGTCACGTTCACGAACATGGGAGGCCAGGGCATCTACGAGTGGTGCCCGCTGGTCGTCAATGGCACGGAAGAGCCATCGCAAACCCGATACATCGCCGAGGAGCTGACCGACCGAGCCCTCGAATGGATGCGTGCCGCCCCGGGAGAACCCTTCGTGCTGGTCTTGTCCCACAAGAGCGTGCACGCAGGTTTCACGCCGGACGAACCCGAAAGGGGGCGCTATGCGGATGTACACGTTCCGCTTCCTCCCGGTGCCCAGCCCTGGATCCACATGACCCACGCGCAGTACACCCATCTCAACGTGGATCCGCTGGACGTCTTGATCCGTCGCTACAGCGAGGCCATCGTGTCGATGGATCGTCAGATCGGCCGGGTCCTCGACGCACTGGACGAATGGGGCCTGGCCGAGAATACCTTCGTGATCTACGCGAGCGACAACGGCTACCAGTGGGGCGAGAAGGGGTTGGTGGACAAGCGCTGGCCCTACGAGACCTCGATCCGGATCCCCTTCCTGGTTCGTTGGCCGGGCTCGAGCGCTCCGCCGGGTTCACGCGACGATCACATCGTCGCGAACATCGATGTGGCTCCGACCTTGCTGTCGCTCGCCGGCATTCCGGTACCGAATGCAATGCAGGGAAGGAGCCTCCTGCCTCTACTGGCAGAAGACGACGTTGTCTGGCGCGATGCATTCCTCTACACGTACTTCTTCGAGCCGTGGTATCCGACGCCTACATCCCAGGCCTTGATCACCGACCGGGAGAAGCTGATTCGTTTCGAGGGGCTTCCGGCAGAGCTCTACGATTTGTCGGCCGACCCGGAGGAACTCGTTGATCTGGCCAACTCGGCGGCGCATGCACCTCTGAGAGAGAACCTGGAGATGCGCCTCGACGCCCTCCGGGAAGAGGTCGAACGCGCGAGCCCGTAGGCTTCGAACAGGCCCGCCTTTGCTTAGGATCCCACTGCAGGCCTTTCGCGAGGTACTGATTCAGGCGCGGAGGGTGAGGCGGACCAGTCGATGAAGATCGGCGAGGACCAGGCGCGCTCTTCGATAGGGGCAAGGCAGTCGTCTTCGTACGGCTCGGCCCGGCAGGGTGTCACCTCGATGCAGTTGCCTCGCTCGTCACGTGCGCAGCGCAGGCCCCCACCGTTTACCGCCTCGGTCGGCTCCTGGATCGCGCGCACGTAATAGACGCTGTGGCGGCCATCCCCGGTGAATGTCTCGTCTGCAAACTCGACCGTGCAGCCGGCCGGGTCGTCCGGACAGGGAAGGATGCGCCAAGGGTCGTCGATGAGCTGGGAGAGAGGTTCGTCGGGAGTGCTCTGAGGCCGCAAGCGAACCACCTCGATGCGGGTGATGCGGCGCCGTTCGTCGCCCGGGTTGTAGCATTCACCTCGGCAGAGGTCGTGCAGGCGTTTCGGGCCAAGAGCTTCCCCGGAATAGTCGGGGCAGCCGGGTTTCTGGGTGAGGCTTCCGGCGGCCCGAACGCGGAAGCGGGGGGTTGTCGACCGGATGACGTCAGATCCCATGGGCAAGGGGGGTGCGTCCTCTTCGCCCAGCAGGTCGAACCAGAGGAGGATTCGGTCGCCGCTGGTGCCGTAGACTTCGCGGCGCTCGAGGGCCTCCCAGACCGAGTCACGGTTGCGGCCCTCGGCGTGTACGGCCACGAGCCCACCCGTGGTGAGAAAGGAGATCGCACGCTCGGTGTCGCGGTCGGTGAAGGGCATCGCCGATCGCTCGGCCCTTCGGGCGCGTGGGATGGGCTCTCCGCGGTCGAGCAGTGCCGTCAGCGCACCGGGGCGCGGACCTGACGCCTCCGTGTTCTCGCGCCGATTGATCTCCTTGTATCCTGTACCGGGTCGGGCGGTGTGTACATCGCTCGAGGAGATGAATCCGTAGCGCCGCCCGGGCGGTGCCTCTGCGACGTCGAAGTTGCGACGCGTCAGCATGTATTGGACGGACATCTTGGGGCGGTAGTCGAAGGCGGGGAGAAAACAGTCGCTGCATTGGCCGGCGTCGAGCCAGTCTTCTGCGGCCGATCCGGGCACAGTGAGATAGCCCCTCTTTCCGCCCTCGAGGTAGAACTGTCGCGCCTCTACGGCGCGTTTCTCACACTCCGCGGCCGACTCCTCCGCGTCGAGACAGCGCTGCCGAATGATCTCACCCGCTCGCCAGCAGGAAGGAAGGTAGCCGGGCTGAGGGCCGGGGCAGCTGAAGCTGCCGTCGGCTTCGATCGCGACGTCGTCGAAGGGGCGCCACTGCTCGGAGTTTCCGTGGCCCGAGTGGACCTCGACGAGCGTCTGTCGGTTGGGATCATCGTTCTCGGTGCCGACCTGCTTGTCCCAGGTGGATCCGGGTGGTGCGGTCGACCCCCACGCGGTGCCGTGGGGAATCACGATCGAGTCGAAGCCCCAGTCGTCGAGCTTGGCGTAGAGCTCGGCCGGAGTCGTGGTCAGTTCCCGGCAGTCGAGAGGGAGGTCTCGCACTGGGACGCCCTCGGGGCAGATCGGGAGGTCGGTCTCCTGGAAGTAGCGCGCGAAGTCGAGGCTTCGTTGGTCGCGTGCCATCGCAATGAAGCCCACGCGAGGGAGGAGTCCGATGGAGCTGGCGGTTCGTTCGGGCTGTCCGGCTCCGATCGCACGCGTCGGAATTCGCGCGTCGTCCGTGTGGCGCAGGATCACGTTGCGGTGGCCAAAGTGGGTCTCGGGCGTCGGGCTCTTTTGGGTCCACTCCCAACCGAGGAACGCCACCACGTCGGGGTCATCGGGGTCGTGCGCGACAGCGTTGCACTGTCGGATGGATTCGATGGTCTCCTCCCAGTGTGTCTGGGAGAAGGTCTCGGCATGATCGTTGATCGACCAGAAGTCGAGCGCTGAGCAGTAGCGCGCGAAGTCGCACGCGTCGGATTGAGGGTGTGCGCCTTCGCCAGAAAGGATGGGGAGGCCCAAGAGGAAAGCGTCGGCCGAGATGGTGGTGTGTACGTGCAGGTCGCCGAAGAGAACCTGCTTGTCGGTTGGTGCGTCGAGGCTGAGTGAAGCCCCGCTGCGCTCCGCATCTCGCTTCGTCAGGAGCTCGCTGGGGATCGGGACGTTGGTCACGATTCCCGGCCCCTCGTGCTGGCCGAACCAGCCCCGGCCAGCCGCCAAGGCCAGGAGGACCAAGAAGGCGGCGAGCAGCAGCACCGCGAAGAGCATTCTCTTCATGACAGCTGGATAGCGCGCCTGCCCTGGCGCCGCACGAGTTCGATGATCTCGTAGTCGCCGAGGGCCGCGGCGAGCTGTGCGAAGTACACCTCCATGCGCTTCGCTCGTGGTAGAGATTCATCGGCTGAATCGCCCAGACGCAGAATCCCTTCATCTCCCCTTGCATCTACGATCAAGAGAGTGGTCAGATGACTCACGACGATGTCCAAGAGGGCCAGCCGGAACAGCAACCAGAGCGAGTCCAGATCGAGATCCCGGACGCCGCCGGCCATGAGCCTTGCGTGGTAGTGGCTCACCAGCGACCGATCCATCGAACGCCGCTGCTGGATGCCCAGACCCGTGACCACGATTCTGGCGAGATCGGAACCAGGCGAGTTCAGCGACAGGGTCTGCCAATCCGAAACGGTGAAGCGGCCACCCTTTTCGCTGGCGAAGAAGAGCTGACCGGGACGAAAGTCTCCATGAGAGAGCGTCAACACGCTTGTGACCGAAGGTGTCACCTGATCCCAGAGGTCGATCATCTGCGCGGCCGCCTCGAGCACGATGCCAGGCGTGACGTCTGCGTGGCGGGTCTCGACCGCTGTCAACACGCCCTCGAGCAACTGCCTTCGACCGCTGCTGTAGGTGGGATCCGAACTGTTCGTGATCCAGGGGTTCTGCTTCAGCCACGCATCACCCCACCAACGCGCGTGAAAGCCAGCCAGATGCGAAATCGCCAGTTCCACGTCCTTGGCAGATCCGACACGGCCCAGCCTGCAGTGACCGAGGTCCTCGAGCAGCAGTACGAACCGCCCTCTTCTCGGGTCCCACTCCGCGGCATGGCATTTCGGAATCGGGATTCCCGGATCATCTGCGAGCGTCTGGTAGAAACGGACCTCACGTTCGTAGTAGCCACCGGTGACGAACGTGGAGCGAACTCGGCTGCGAGTTGCTGCGAACTTGGCCACAAGGGTCGCCGGAAGTGACGCATCGGATTCGTTGTATTGCAGATGGACCCGTACTACCTCGGAGGTGTAGCCCTGGTCCCCGATTCGCTCCCAATGATGCCCTGTGATCTTTGCGCTCGCGGGTAGCGATTCCGCGGTACGCATCGCGCTATTCAGCCACTCGCTGCTCAATTCCTCCGCACGAATAGGGAAATCCGATCTTGCCTGGTGCGCCCCACTCTTCACGACCTGCATGGCCACCATCCTCGGAGTCTTCCGGCTGCGACCCGCTCCTTGTTCGCGGCATCGGGCTCGACGGCCGGACTGCGCCCCCATCAGGAACGCAAGGTTCGAGAGAGCGGGCATTGTGGCTGACACAAAGACAAAATCAACGCGGAAGATGTGACGCGGATTTGCTATCATGTTTGTTGCACACGATCGCGTAAGTGCTCGAGATTGCAGCCGGAACGCAGCCTGAATTTCCTATCCCCAGATGACTCACCCTCCGGTTCGCGGCGACCCCCGGCGTGCTCAGTACGTTGATGCAGATGAACTACACTAGCCGCCGTGATGCGTAGGTTGGTCATGCTCGGAAAGCTCCTCACTCTGTTCACCGCTCTGTTCGCCGGGAAGGGTTGTTCCACCGATCCAACCCTGACGACAGTTGGCCCCTTGACGATCGAGGCGAGAGATCGCCGGATCTCTTCCGGTGCTTTTCCGAATCTCAGCGGCAATCCCTTTAGTCGAATGACCGTTACGGAATACCGCGTGCTGTATGATGGAAAGCCCGTCGCAGTGGGCGAACCGAAGGCGAGGACCGATCGGTTCTGGGACGCCCTTGCTCTCACGGGCGCGCCGCGGCCCACAGTGCTCGTGGGTACGAGAGGGGCCTGGTTGATCAGCGAAGTCCACGACGAGATCGTCGTGGAGACCGTGGTGTCGCCGAGCTCCGACATCCTCCGGTGGCAGTGGCTCGATGAGGCAGAGGGCCAGCCGGGCCCGGAGCGATCCGTGACGATTCGCGATTCGAGCACTGAATCGCGCGCGCTGGATGGTGGCCGGCTCCTGCTGCTTGGTCGAAGTGTCGTGCTCGATCTCGATACGCTTCAATTCACTCACCTGCGGCTTTCCTATGCAACGACTGTGCAGGAGCTCGGAGGCTTCAATGCCGGTGATGAGGAAGTCAAGATCCTCTCGCCGGGCAGGACGCAGATGGTTCTGGTGGGCAGTCGAACCGTGGATCGAATGTATGAATACGCACTCGTGATGTTCGAGATTGCAACCGGTCGCGTGTATGCAGTTCCGTTCGACAGTAACGCTCTGCATTTCAGGTCGGTCTGGGATGCTACGCCGGAATGGATCGACCACTACTTCGAATGGAAGCGTGATCCGCGCGGTGTCGAACGGATCGAGGTGGTCCAGCCTATATCCGCGCTTCCCTGGCAGGGCCGGCTGAGGCATCGCCATGGCGGCGAAGTGGAGTACAAGCTGCATCCGGCTGGGCCGGGGCTCACGGAGCCGTTGCGGAAGCTGATCGAGACGGAGTTTGCCGCGCAGCGCGTTGCCCCGACCTATGGTGATCCCAACGACCCGGACGCGACCAGCTACGACGCTTCGGGCAGGCGTTTCCGGCTCTGGTACAACCCAGAGCTGCGCAACCTTTCAGTGTTTGCCGAGAGAATCGACGGCTTCACGACCGAAGGAACCCCCGCGCTGATCGAAGAGATCGGTATTCGGTTCAATGCGATCCTGGCTACGGGAATCCATCAACAGGAGTTCTCGAGCTTCTTGAACCATCGGTAATGGGAATCGTGGGAAGGATGGCTTTGCCCTTGGACGGAACCGTCGCGAGTCGAAGCTGTCCAGCGTGGCGCTCTACGGCAACAGGCCCTGACGCGCCGACTCCGTGAATGCACCAATAGGGGAAGGGAGTTCGAGATGTCTGCTGAAGAGGCTGTTCGTGCGATCGAGACATTCTTCGAAGGTTTCAACGCCGAGAACGATGCGCGTATTCGCGAGGCACTGAACTTCCCACACGTACGAATTGCGAGCGGTTCGGTACGGGTGATCGAAGCGCCCGAGGAATTCAATACCCCCTTTGCAGCCCTGAAGAGTGTTGAAGGCTGGCACCACAGTACCCTGGACCGTACCGAGGTGATCCATGAGGGAGCCGACAAGGTTCACTTCGACGTGGCCTTCAGCCGGTTCCTGGAGGACGGCTCCCGCTATGCAACCCACCGGGCTATCTGGGTCGTGACCAGAGTGGGGGGCCACTGGGGGATCCAGGCGCGCTCGAGCTTCGCGCCATAGGCGCACCACAAGCCAAGATTCGGCCTGAACCCTATCGGGCGCTCGAATCCAGCTTTCTCGTCCTATCCGTCCGGAACATGAGAATGCCCAACGCCAGAAGGCTAAGCGTCATCGGCTCCGGAACACCCACCGGCGCCCAGACCGCGTAGACGTCTTGATAGTATGCTGAATCTCCCAGGTCTGCCCCCGGTTGCCGCTTGATTTGAGGAAACGCAGTCGGATCCACCAGCCCCGAAATCTGCAAGAAGTGGCCCTGCACTAGTGGGCCTGGTACGCCTGTTGTTCCATCCGGGAGGTACTCATAAGGCGTAATGATATTGCAGGATGCGATCGCAGTCGTGCAGCCATGAATCTTGGAAAACAGGTGCTCAAAGAACG
>JAAELW010000203.1 GCA_024226235.1 bacterium | reverse complement strand
CTCTGCGAGTAGCCGAGCCCGCTACCGCGATCCTCTGCGAGTAGCCGAGCCCGCTACCGCGATCCTCTGCGAGCAGCCCGCTCGGGAACGGCCCCGGTTCGAGGTCAGTCCCCGTATTCGTTTTCCGGGGCTGGATAGATGCCCTCGTCGACTTCCTGGCGGAAGGTCTTGGCCGCCTCGAGCAGGGTTTCACCGATGTTGGCGTACTGCTTGACGAACCTCGGAATTCGGCCGCGGTTAAAGCCTGCCCAGTCGCTCCAGACCATGAGCTGACCATCGCAGTTCGGGCCCGCGCCGACCGAGATGGTCGGGATGGAGAGTTCTTCGGTCACCTGGCCGGCGATCTCGGATGGAACCATCTCCATGACGACTGCAAACGCGCCGGCGTCTTCGACTGCGTGGGCATCGGCGAGAAGGGCTTCAGCACCCTCTCCTCGGCCCTGGATGATGTGACCCCCGAGACCGTGTTCGCTCTGGGGTGTGAAACCGATGTGGGCCATGACTGGGATGCCGGCGCGAACCACCCGCTTGATCTGTTTGTAGCTGCGTACACCACCCTCCAGCTTCACAGCGTGGCAACCCGTCTCCTTCATGAAGCGGGTGGCCGTTTCCAGGGCCTGATCCGGGCCATTTTCGTAGGAACCAAACGGCATGTCGCCCACGACGAGCGCACGTTTGACACCACGCACCACGGCGGCGGTCAGCGGAACCAGCTCGTCCATGGTCACGGGCAGGGTCGTGTCGTAGCCGAACACGGTGTTGCCGGCCGAGTCGCCAACGAGCAGGAAATCGATGCCCGCATCGTCGAATATCGATGCCGACAAGAAGTCGTAGCTGGTCAGGCCGGTGATCTTGATTCCCGTCCGTTTCGCGCGGGCGAAGTGGCGGATGCGAACCCGCTTCAGGGCGGGATTGCTGTCTGCGCTGCTGTATGGACGCTCTTCATCGCTCACGGTCCCACCGTAGTACTGCAGACGCCTTCTTTGAAGTGTCGAGTGTCATATTCGG
>JAAELW010000202.1 GCA_024226235.1 bacterium | reverse complement strand
GGGCCGGTTCAGGGTGATGGTGGCGACTGCGTCACCAGTCTCGAGCAGGATCGACTGGCTCATGGTTCCCTCCGGTCCAGGCCGAAGGCGCGGACCGCGTTGTCCCGCACCAGCTTGTGAACGATCTCGGCCGGCAGCTCGAGCGTCTCGAGCTCGGCGAGGGTGCGCTCGAACGAGAGCAGCGGATAGTCGGTGGCCCAGATGGCCTTGTCCCGCCCCCAGCCGCGCACGAAGTCGAGGAACGACGAAGGCCAGTGCTTGGGGGTTCGCGCCGAAGTCTCGATAAAGACGTTCTCGTGCTTCCAGGCCAGCGTCATCATCTCTTCGTGCCAGGGCTGTCCAAGGTGGCAACCGATGATCGTGAGCTCGGGAAAGGCGAGAGCGACCTCGTCGAGGTAGATCGGGCGACCGCACTCGGAGGGCAGCAGAGCTCCGGTATGGCCGATCTGGATGCAGACCGGCACCCCGAGCTCGACGCACCGGAGGTACACCGGCCAGTAGTGCTTGTCATTCGGAGGCAGCCCGGTCGTTCCGTCGCCCACCATGTAGGGCTCCAGGCGGATCGCGCGCATGCCGAGCTCTTCGACCAGGCGCTTGACCTCCCGGG
>JAAELW010000201.1 GCA_024226235.1 bacterium | reverse complement strand
GACGTCGAGATCTTCCGCGGCACCCTCACCAGCGCGACCGTCGAGCCAAGAGCCGTCTTTCACCGGGCCCTCGCGGCGAGCGCCGCCTCGGTGATCGTCTTCCAGACCCGAACCTCCGGCGATCCCATGCCCACGCGCGAAGACTGGGCCTTCACCCACCGCCTCGTCGAGGCGGGGGAGATCCTCGGCATCGGCGTGCGTGACCATCTCCTCGTCGCCAGCGCCGAACAGTGGGTCTCGCTCCATCGGCGTCATCCATGGTGCGGCGTCCAGGGCTGGCGCCGCCCGTCACCCGTCTTAGGTTCAGAGCCCCTGTGATGTGGCTCGCGAGTAAGTCGTGTGGCTCGTCAGTAGAATGGCCTCGATGACGACCAAGCTCAAGCACCGGAGGGGCAGCGGCCCAAGGAGTATTGGGTCATGTTCTTACTGTACTCGTAACCCCGGAGCCATCGCCGAACTCGGTCCGGCTGGAGGTGAACTAGCCTACCGGTCTCGGTCGGCGAGTACCGTGGTAAGTCCCAGACATACATCGCGCTTCTCCCTGGCATGATCTGCTCAATCGCGGGCTAACCAGCACCGCGACAAGGTCTCGCTCGTGGGCTCTCGCTCCGCGGGCGCCCGGCAGCTTCGAGTGAGGAAGCTCTTCGGTGCCGGGAGCATCCCGGAGACCGTGTTCCTTTACCCGCGGTCCAGCAACCGCGAACGATCGGCGTCGGTCGCCAGGGGTAGTGACTCTTCTCGGTCTCCTGCATGAGACGACTTGCCAGCTGCCCGACGGTCCCCGTCGCCCCTGCCGCACTACAGTGTCACCCTTGGTGAGCCCCCGGCGGACAGGTGCCCAGCGGGCGTAGGGCAGAAGATCCGCTCTGGGCGCGGTCTGACTTTCACCCCGGGCTGCTGGACCGGCCCTCTGCAGATCAGCCGTCCAGATGCGCCCTCAACCGGTTCGCGTTCCGGGGATGGCGCAGCTTCCGCAGCGCCTTCGCCTGGATCTGACGGACCTGCCCGGCGGTGAGGCCGAGGGCGCGACCGACCTCTTCGCAGGTCGACTCCGCGCCGCCGTCGAAGCCGAAGCGCAGCAGCAGCCCGACGCACGTGTGCTATCCTCGTTGGCAGACGTCACGTGGGCGCGATGAGCCCAGATCCCAGGGTGAAACGATGACCCGGTTGAACCTCGAAGTTTCGGACGAGCTGGCGGCGCGCAT
>JAAELW010000200.1 GCA_024226235.1 bacterium | reverse complement strand
CGATCTGGGATCGTTCGACGCGCAACCGACGAGGACTGAGGAACCGGAAGCCTCTGCACAGGTAGTGCCAAGACTCGGATGAAGAGAATCGGTCACGAGATCGGTAGCTTTGGGGGCCCGGTAAAGAAACGCTGCAGCTCTTCCGCGTTGGCCTCGACATCGCGACGGCCCAGCTCCACCAGCCGACTGCAGAAGATCGGATCGAAGAGCAGGTAGCTCGTGAGTTCGGTGATCGAGGCTTCGCTCCCGAGTCCGCGCATCAGGTAGCGCACTACCCGCGGCACGCGGTCGGCGAGCTCCGCCGCGAGTTCGGTGATGTCTTCCGAGGGGTGGAGCGCCAGCACGTCCACCCAGCGAAAGGGCTGGCCGGGCAGAGGTTGCGCGCAACGCGAGACGCTCTCGTTGACGCGCTCACTGTGTTCGACATCGACTTCGATCGCATCCAGCATCACCGCGTCGAGCAACACGCCCGCAATCTCGGCAATCGCGGGGGCATTGCCCTGCCCGCTTGCCTGCTTTTGTTCTGCGTGCCGCCGCGGCCCACGAACACCGATGGCGAGAATGCGATCCGCCCCGAGATGGATCGCCGGACTCAGCGGCGCCGTATTGCGAATGGAACCATCCCCAAACCAACGCTCACCAAGCCGCACCGGAGGAAACAACAGCGGAATGGCGGCCGACGCCAGCACATGCCCGGCCCCGATCTGGCTGCGCTCGACACGCCGGCGCCGCTGCTGCCACAGCGGATGGTCCCCCGCACCTTCGACGAAGAAGACCCCAGTGGACGTATAGAGATTGGTGGCCGCGAGAACGAGCGCATGAACCGCCCCGCTCTTGATGTTGCGCGAGATGTCCTTGAAGGGAATCCAATCCGCAAGCGTTGCACGCAAGGGTGTCGTGTCGAGAAGCGCTTTGGGGGAAACCTTGCCGGTGAGGCCACCGAGAGAGAGATCGCGCGCCCAGCTCACGCCGATGCCGCCGAGGGAGCGTAGGTCCGTGCGGAAGACTTGTTGGGCTTCGACGTTGCTCCAAGCGTTTACGAGCCGGGCGACGCCCTCGGCCGGGCGGTCGGCTGTGGCGGCGAGGCCCGCGGAGGTGATGGCGCCGGCGCTGGATCCGACCAGGGTGCGGAATGGGAGGGGGGAGGAATCGGTGATGAGGCCGAGGTCTACGAGGCCGGCGAGGATGCCGGCTTGATAGGCGCCGCGGGCGCCGCCGCCGGACATGACGCATGCGGGGGGGGT
>JAAELW010000199.1 GCA_024226235.1 bacterium | reverse complement strand
TCGCTCGCCCACTTCAAAGAGAACACAGATGAGATTATCGACCTGCTCAAAGTCAGCGGCCAGCCACTGGTCTTGACGGTCGGTGGTATCGTCCGGCTCCGCCGTCAGTGAAGCTCCGGGGCTGCGCGGGAGAGCCGATGGACCGAAGACGTGCGTGGAACGTGGTTGCCAACACGCTGCTCGTGCTGGGCGGGTTGGGCATCGTCGCACTCTTCGTCGAGATCGGAGTGCGCTGGAATTTCTACGGCGACAGCGCGATGTCCGGCCCGGCTCAGATGCACCTCTACCGGGGGCTGTGGCGCGCCTGGAAGCACCGTGGTTTGAACGGGCTCGAGCTGAATCGAGCGGCCTGGGAGGCGACCTACACCGAACGCGATCGGCCGGTTCCTCCGGTCGGGCCACGGGAGGGGTACTGGGCCGAGCGCATCCGTCCCCAGCGGTACCCATGCGGCGACCTCGACGCCTGCGAAAGGGCCCAGTCGATCCCGCTGCTGGTGACCATCGACGAGCGCGGCTTCCAGCACGTGGGCGGCGGCACCGAGGCCTTCCCCCGCCTCCTTTTCGTCGGTGGCAGCGTGGCTTTCGGC
>JAAELW010000198.1 GCA_024226235.1 bacterium | reverse complement strand
CGCCGCGGGTGGCGAGGTCTATGCCATCACCAGCGAGCCGCAGCATCTGGCCGATCAGGCCCACGAACACTGGGAGCTCGACTTCGAGAACGTCGGTGACCCCCATCAGGAGATCTCGAGAACCTGCAGCGAGCGCGGTTGGCTGACCCTCTATGCGAACAGGGGCGACCTCGAGTTCCTGCAACGCGGGGCGGACTGGGAGGTCGAGCATCCGAAGGGCTACTTCCAGCCGGGCGTGCTGGCCCTGACGAACGCAGGCCGCGTTCTCTACCGCTGGCGCTCGGTGCCGTCGGCCGAGAACCTGAACGGCACGCTCGCGCGACCCACGCCCCAGCACGCGTGGGGTGCCATCGAGAGATCGCTCGCAGCCGGTGACGCCGCCGGAGATGCCGCGCACGACGACGACCCCGCGATCGACCAGGCGCCCCCGCCGCGAATTCTCTTCGTCGCTGCATTGATCGCGAATGGCTGGTTCGTAGGCGTGAAGTCGTTCGCGTACTCGCCCGGAGTGGGATCGGTTCCCTCGCGCTTCGCCAAAGCGGCTTCGCGCTGGCTGCTCTTCCTGGCGTTCTGGGCCGCCGCACTGGCCTTCTTGCCGACCGTGCTCGTCGGGCTGGCCTTTGCCGGCTGGGTCGCATGGATCACGCGGGACATCCGGCGCGTCCTCGGTGGCCTGGATGTGCAGGAGGAACTCGTCGCGGATCGGTGAGGCTTGCGGTCGCGCGGCGAGGCCACAAACAGCACGCGCTGCTCACATGATCGAGCCGGGGCTGAGTGAGCCTGATGGGCAGATCCGCTTTGGTGGAGGCGGCGGGAATCGCGGGCCAGCCAGGTGAAGCCTGGCCGCCAAGCGCTTGGCGAGCAAAGCTCGCCCGCGAACTGGCGGCCCAACTAGCCGCAATTGCTCACGAATGCCTCCTGCG
>JAAELW010000197.1 GCA_024226235.1 bacterium | reverse complement strand
TTGACGTCTCCGAAGCCCAAGCCAGGAAACCAGGTCCAGTAGTCCAGGGTGCCGGGCGTTGGAAACCCTTCACCCTCATCAGGCCAGTGGGGGAAGGTTCGACCCATGACCGCGCTGATCCGGGCGTGGACAAAGCCGACGATCCAGAGGAACCCGGACCCAACTCCGGCCCCGAGCAGGGCCTCTACCAACGCCTCCGGGTAGGAAATGCCGGCCAGACTGTTCGCTACTGGAACCGCCAGCAATGCAAACAGCGCACCACCCACGGAGAGGCCGTCGGGAATGAACTGATGGTCGAAGTCGATCATCGCGCTGGCCACGAGCAGGGCAGCAGCCACCATCCACACCGGCAGCAGTGGATGCAGCCCCAAGCGAAGCGCCAGACAGGCGAAGACCAGCCCCGTGGCCATCTCGACCAACGGATACCGCAGCGAAATCCGCACACCACAGTGGCGACAGCGAGCCTTCAGAATGAGATAGGAGATGACGGGGATATTGTCCCACGCCGCAATCGGCCGCGTGCAGCCTGGGCAGCGGGACCGCGGCGTCACCACCGATTCCCCCATCGGCACGCGGTGGATCACCACGTTGAGGAACGAACCCACGGCCAGCCCGAAGGCGAAGGCGACCGCCGCCAGGAGTGCGGATTCGACCGGAATCATCCCTTTGTCTCCAACCCGGACGGGGCGATCAGCGGAGGTCGCGCCGCTCGAAGACCAGTGATGCGACGGTCAGGAATGCTACGCACCATGCGACCCCCATCACGGCGGCCCACGCAAACTCGGAAGTGGAAATCGGCAGTTGGTGGACAGCCTCGATCGTCCAGTTGAAGGACTCGAGATCCGGCAGGATCCGGTGAAGCCAGGCGGTCGCCGTCCTCATCATCTCTGAATCGGATGCCTCCCCGATCGCTCGAAGGTCTCGGGTGATGTGGCCGATCAAGTAGAAACCCAGGCTGTAGCAGCCGGCCAGGAATGGGGTGGCGAAGCACGAGAAGAGTGTGGCGATCGCGACCAATACAGCCAACTCCAAGCCAACCGCTCCGAGCGCTGCAAAGGTAGACGGCCCGATGGGTGCGTCTGCCACGAGAGAAACGCCGACGAACCCGATGGACATCGCCGCCAGCATGAGCCACAGCGTCGCCACCAGACCGAGGTACTTTCCTACCAGGAAGTCCGCTCTCGAAACGGGCTTGGACAGGATCGTAAAGATCGTGCGCCGATCGATCTCCCGGTGAACCAGGCCGACGCCGATGAAGATCGCGATCGCGGCGCCAAAGAGCCGAATCGAACTCAGCGCGACGTCTTGAAGGATGCGGTCGCGTTCGACGTAGGAGAGCGTCGCCAGCAACATGCCCATGCCAATCATCAGCAGGGCAAACATGAGCAAGACGTAGAGGACCTTGTTGCGGATGGCATCTCGCAGGGTATGACCCGCAAGAACCGCGATGACAGAAAGGCGTTTGCTCATCTGGCGGCCTGCTGACGATTCGCCCCGATCGTTTCGATGAAGAGATCTTCGAGGCCTCCACCCACCTGGGCCACTGCCCGAATGTGGCCACCCCCGCCGACGATTCTTCCGATCACCTCGTCCACGTGCTTGCTTGCCAGGCGAATCTCGATTCGTTCACCGCGCCCTTCCATCTGGACATCGAAATCCCGCTCGAGGCCTTCGGCAATCCCCACGTCGAGCCCGATCACGGAGATATCAACCTCTCCACCGGTGGCCGCATGAAGAGCAGCCGCATCGGCCTCGTGGACGATCCGGCCGTTCGCGATGATGGCGATGCGATCGCAGATCAGCTCCACGTCGGACAAGATGTGGGTGTTCATGAAGACCGTCTTGCCTCCTGAATGGAGGCCCGCGATCAGGTCCCGGATCTCCTTCCGACCGACAGGATCCAGACCGCTCATCGGCTCGTCCAGGAATACGATCTCCGGGTCGTGGACCAGGGTCTGGGCGATCCCCACGCGCTGGAGCATCCCCTTGGAGTACGCACGCAGCCGGAGATCGGCTGCGTCCTCGAGCCCGACCTTGTGCAGCAATTCCTCGACGCGACGACCGCGCTCGGGTTTGGGAACAGCACATAGGCGCGAATAGAAATCGAGAGTTTCCCGGCCCGTCAGGAAATCGTAGAAATACGGCCCTTCGGGCAGGAAGCCGACGTGCCTGCGGAATCCGACTTCAGAAATGTCGTGGCCGAGAATCCGGGCGCCGCCGCTGGTCGGCCGGATCAGACCCATCAAGACCTTGAGGGTCGTCGTCTTCCCTGCACCATTGGGGCCGATGAAGCCAAAGACCTCACCCCGCCGCACTTCGAAGCTGATGCCATCCAACACCCTCTTCCGGCGAAGGCCAAAACCCGGCCGAAAATCCTTGACCAGATTCTCGATCGAGACAATGGGCGTCTCGTCAACCACCACTCGTTCTCCCCTCGGTCGTCTGCCGAATCCGCTGGCGGTTGGTCGCATCGATCTGAGGCACATAGCGATAGCCGATGCCCGAGGACACGATCACGCCTTCCTTGTTCAGATCCCATCCGCTCCCGAAGGGGTCCGGTGGAAGCCTCTCGAGGACGGATGGTGAGACCGTCACCAACTCGTCAATGGAAACGATGTCGCGAGCATGACGCTCGCGAAAGGTCTGGCGGGCCCGATCCAACACCCGAGCCAGACGCTCCGTTTCGACCTGCTGGAGTGCCTGCTCGTAGGCCTCGCGTGCCTGGGGATCCTCGGCGCCTTGAAGCAGGGTCGCCAGGAAAGCGCTCGCCGCGCTGAGGCCACCCCGATCACTTCGCAGGCGCGCCGCAAGGCGCCCCAGATAGACGGGCGCCCTGGGAAGCACGACCGCCGTGGCTAGCACCTCCGCCGCTCGCTGGTTCTCACCGAGGAAGAAGAAGTAGTTGAAGGCGAGGTGGAAGTGGTTCCGCCAATCGTCCGGATGCGCCTCGATACCCCGTTGAATCAGGACGTTGGCCTTGTGAACCGCAGCGAGGTCATCTGTCATCCACAGGGCCGCAAACCGATAGGGATGATCGACCCGGGGATTGAGACGGGTCACCAGATCGACCAGGGCTCCAATCCGGTGACTCTTCCCGCGTGCCCCCTCTGGGCCACCCAAGAGCTGGACTGCCTGGAGCCAGTAGAAGTCCGCGAGCAGGGCGTCGAAGCCGAAGCTCGTCAGCTTCGCCATGGCAGGATCGGGGAGGTAGCTCTCGTCAGCCGCGGTGCGAGGCAGCGGCGAGAGTTTCCCGTGGCTGAGCCCGATGACACAGCAGGCCGCCAGCAACAATGCCGCTCCCGTCCCCCACTGTCGCATGCCCTGCCCCCTCAAGATCGTGTGTCGCATCGCAAGACGAGAAGACGCTGGATCTCGTGGAGCCCCCGCCTCTCTTCCCGAACTCGGCGCCAGGAAGCGCTCGCCAACGCCGCGACGGGGATGCCACCCTTCCGGCGAACATCAGCCGCGACAATGTGTTCCGATCATCGGCATGTCGCGACGGGCCCTGAAGCCTGGGAACGGTCGCCGGTCAGAACTCCGTGCGACCATCGAGGAGCGCGCAAACCCCCACTGTGTCGAACAACCCGAGCGGATTTCCCGGGTCGTATACTCCGGCACCGATACATCCGAGCGCAACAGTCGACGGGAGGCCGAGGGCAACTCCGGCAGCGCGATGGACGTAGCCCACATCGGAAGTCACAGTATCTCCATCGAGATCACCCGCAGCCCCGACCGTGAAGGCAGTCCCGATCGCATTGATGTCCACTCCGTAGTTGAAATGAACCTGGCCTTCCGGGAAGTACCCAATGGTGTCGAAATCGGCGGCTCCGCCTCCAGCCCAAGGACGCTTGTGGACAGTAAGAGCGCCACCCGGGGTGGATGCGGCCGAAAGGTAGGTACTGAACTCGGAGAAATAGGCCGTTTCCGCCCTGGAGATGGCGTTCACGTTGACGCGCGCCTCGCTCATCTTCGTCCGAAGCTGAAACATCCGAAAATTCGTGATCGCAACTGCCGCAAGAATGCCAATGATCGCCACGACGATCATGAGCTCGATTAGCGTAAATCCGCGATTGCGCCGCATTACGACCGACTGACCAGAGAGAGCATTTCCATTGCGAGCCTGATTAAGCAAGCCATATGCCATATGAAACCCACCTTCCTCAAAGTGCATCTGTCGCGCCAACTCCATGGAAACCTGACCGGAGAATGGGTTTCCTCGATAAAACACGGGAGAACCACCCCGCCAAGTGCCAATTTGTGACACCTGTGCCGCATACCGACACCCACCTTCGGTAGACGTCAGGCTGTCCTGCAAGCGAGATGACCGTCACGAGTTGCCTAGCCACGAGCGGGCGCAAGCTGCACCTCCCCACCGGGAAGCTCCTCCAGAGGAAGGGGCTGCACATCGAGCTGTTCCGCCTCCTCGTCTCGCCCCGTGGTACGCAAGAGATGTGCAAGGAAAACGGTTGGACGGATCGCTCCCGGATGGTCTGCGATCACTTCACGAAAAATGCTCTCTGCCCGCACGTGATTTCCACCTGCGCCGTACACGACGCCAAGATGACACTTCAACTTCACATCCTCGGCTTCCGAGCCGGCCCGAAGAAGATGCTCCTCGCTGCGAGCCTTTTTTCCAAACCGCGCATATTGGATGGCCAGCCGCATCTGAAGCCGCTCCGAGTCCGGATGCTTCGCGACACCCTGTTCGTAGGCATCGAGAGCGCGCTCGTACTCGCCGAGTGTCTCCCATGTCTCCCCAGCGGTCTCGAACACGCCCGGCCGGCCGGCACCTTCCTCCAGCGCTTGCTCCGCGTGACGCGCGGCCTCCTCCAGCGGGGCCCCGAGCTTGATGCGCCACATCATGCCGAGATGTCCGCCGACATGGTTCGGGTCGACGGCCAGCGCCGCCGAAAACGCCTCGAGAGCCCCCTCGAGATCTTGCGTCACCAATCGCAAGAAAGCGGCATGAGCGTGGAATTCGGCGGAATGTGGATTCAGCTCGACAGCACGCTCTGCGTAACGGCGGGCCTCCGTGAGATCATTCTGATGGAAGTGTACCCGCGCCAGAACATCGTTGAGCATGGCGCTGTTGGGCACGTACTCGAGCCCGGTCTCCGCGACACTGCGCGCCTCATCGTATTTCTCTTCGAAGAAGAGGCCGAGTGCCTTGAACCCGTAGCCAGCAAAGCGAACAGCATCCTTTGGATCCGCTCCTGTCTGTTCCACGGCGGGCCCCGGCACGACGTAGCCAAGCGCCTCGATCTGAGCGCGGGTTTCGGCATCGATGTCGTCGATGGCCAGTCCCCCCTCCCGGCTACTCGCGTCGGCGATTCGCTTGCGTGCCTGGCCGGTCACATCCTCGAACTTCCCGACATCGAGCAGGTTCTGCTGCTGATGCGGGTCGGTCAGTTGATCGAACAACTCGGAACGCGGCGCGGAGATGAAGTGGTGGGTTGAACTGCGAACCGCACGAAGCTGCCCCCAGCCATGATCCAACTGGCCTGCGAGACTCTCGGAATACGCCCACCCCGGCCCCGAGCCCCCTTGCCAGAGCTGCGAGAGGTCAGCGACATCGGCATCCGACAACGCAGGGAGATCGGCAAGGGCCACGACGGTCGGAGCCACCGCTGCATTGGATACAACCTGATCGACGACCACTCCCTTGGGAACGCCGGGTCCGGCGAGGATCAGGGGGACATGGATGTCAGAGTCGTAGATGAAGTAGGTATGAGAGGCCTCCCCATGCTCGCCAAGCCCCTCGCCATGGTCAGAGGTGACGGCAACCATCGTGTTCTCGAGCTTGCCGTCGGTCTCGATGCCATCGAGCAATCGACCCAGCTCGAAGTCCACGAAGGCCACTTCGCCATCATAGGGGCGCTTCGCAAACTCGGACCTGAAAGGCTCGGGCGGTGTATAGGTTGCATGGGCGTCGTAGTAGTGGACCCAGAGAAAAAACGGCCCCTCTGCCGTCCGCACCCAATCGAGGGCCAGATCCGTCACCTGATCCGCCGGGCGCTCGGCAAAGCCCGCGGCAGTGGCGCGCTCCCCGTAGATATCGCCGTCGTAGTGGTCGAACCCCTGACTTGTTCCGAACTGCCCGTTCAGGACAGCGGCACCAATGATGGCCCCCGTCTTCCAACCCGCGTCGCGAAACCGCTCCGCCATGGTCGTGTGCTCGGAACGAAGCCGGAAGACACCGTTGTGTCGAACCCCGTGGCTGGGTGGATACAGCCCTGTGAGAATCGAAGCGTGGGAGGGGAGCGTCAGAGGCGCCGTCGCCATCGCCCTTTCGAACCGAACGCCGCGATCGGCCAGCGAATCGAGCCGCGGGGTTCGCGCAAAGCTCGCACCGTAGGCGCCGACATGGTCGGCTCGCAGCGTATCGATCGTGACCAATAGAACGCTCGGAGCCGAAGGATCCGGGACCGGTTCCACGCGGACGAGGCCGCATCCCGCGGCCACGGCCAGCGAGAGCAGCGCTACATAGACCCTCTCTCTCATCCGTCGAGCTTCCACATCTCCCCCCGGTGGGTCCCTGGTTATCGGCCGAAGGAATGCTCGCATTGAGCGCGCTGCGGTATCGCTTCGGATCGCCACCGCAGCGGCTGGGCGCGGTCGAACCCTTCCCAGAAAAGAAAGCGGGGGCCGGGCTATTGCCCGACCCCCGCGCGACTCGAATCGAGCTCTTCTAGAACTCGCTCTGGCCGTCTGCGGGACCGCACGGACCCACTGTGTTCAACAGGTCCAAGGTCGGCGGATTGTTGGCGGGGTTCATCACACCCGTAGCCGCACAACCGGCTACCGGACCCGTCAGCGCTGCGGGAATCGGATGGACGTACCCGAAGTCCGACGTGACACCATCGGCGTCAAGGTCGCCGGTCGCACCAGCGGCCCAGGACGCACCGGAGGCGCCAGTAGCGGCCGTGTACAGGTAGAACACCTGACCCTCGGGGCCCCAGCCAAGCTGATCGAACTGCGTCACGCCACCACCCGACCAGGGCTGCTTCTGGTTCCGCGGGTTCGTGAGAGCAGGCGAGACGGCCGCGGGGAGGTACCGATTGTACTCGGCGAAGTAGCCTTCCTCAGCGGTGCGGATGCCAGCCAAGTTGGTCTTGGCTTCACCCGTCTTCGAGCGGAGCTGGAAGCGGAGGAAGTTCGGGATGGCGATAGCCGCCAGGATTCCGATGATGGCGACCACGATCATCAACTCGATGAGGGTGAAGCCGCGCTTGCGGTTGAGAAGCTTTCGCATGTGTTCTTGTCTCCTTGTCCGAGCGCTGCCTTCGCGGGCGACCTGCCTGCGACGTGCCTGGCCCACGGGCCTCGACTCGGATCAACGTTCACGACGGGGAAAAGCAACAGGCGTGCCAAGCGTCACAAGACTCATCACCGATCGGCAGGTCCGGGTGCAACCTGTAGAGCCGATGGGCAGGAAAAGCGATCGGAGCTTTTTTTGCTGGAGTGATTCACCGAGTGCTCCGGTGACGGAAACCGTCATTCTGGCGACGAGAAACGTCACTTGTTGCGACGCGCACCCGTTGGAACGTCGCCATTGACACCGGCCCGATGGGGGGTACGGTTGCGGCCCTTCTGCGCTCCCTTCGTCTAGTGGCCTAGGACGCGGCCCTCTCAAGGCTGAAACACGGGTTCGACTCCCGTAGGGAGCGCCACCCCGCTCCACTCCGCTCAACCCCGCCCAGGAAAGGCTCGTGTTTGCCGGACTTCGCCTTCGCCTTCCTGGATTGCGAGTTCGGCGGGCTCGACCCGGAACTCCACGACATCACCGAAATCGGGGTGATCG
>JAAELW010000196.1 GCA_024226235.1 bacterium | reverse complement strand
CTCCACCGGCTAGGCCGGCTCGTGCCTTGGCTGCTGGCCGGGCTCCTGCTCTACTGGATCTTCAGTCAGGTGCCGCTCGATGAGGCCTGGGCCGCCGCTGCGGACGCGGACCTCCGGCTCTTCATTCCCACGACCCTCGTGGCGGTCAGCTACTGGTTCCTGGTCGAATCCCGCGCGCTGGCGTTCCTCTTCACGCGTTTGAACGCGCCTGTCCGATGGGCCGAAGCGCGATCCCTGCGCGGCGTGACCTACCTGTTGACGCCGGTCAACTGGAACCTGGGAACGGCCGCGATCATCATGCATCTGCGCATCACCAAGGGCGTAGGAGCGCTGGACGCCGGCAGCTCGATGCTGCTCTACGGCAGCCTCGATACGATCATTCTGGCCAGTGAGGTCTTCGTCGGCGCCGCCGCCCTGCCCGACTCTCCCACGACCTCGTCGATGATGCGGATCGGCGGAGCAGTCGTCTTGTTCCAGTGCCTCTTCCTGGCCACCCTGATGTCCCGCTGGCCCAACTGGCGCGCGCTGACCTGGCTACGCGAGCGCCGCATCTTCGGAGCCTTCAGGCGCGCAAGCCCGCGGGACCTGGCCGTGTTGGCGGCCATGCGCACCGCCTACTTCCTTGGCTTCATCGGCTTCTTCTGGTTGGGTGCGAAGAGTTTCCAGATCGACATGCCGCTGGCCTTTGCGGCCGCCGTAACCCCCATCGTCATGCTGGCTGGCGCACTTCCGATTACACCAGCCGGGCTGGGAACCCAGCAGGCCACCATGCTCTACTTCTTCGAGCCATACGGCGTAAAAGGGGCCGTGCTCGCATTCGGGCTGGCCTTCCCCGTCGCCCTGATCATCGGGCGCCTACCCATTGGCTTCATGTACGGACGCGAGCTCGGAACCTTCCGGAACTACCTGAAGAAGGCGCGAAGTCCCACCGAGGCCGACTAGCGACGCTCCGGCGGAGGCTCGTCCTGCAACCGCGGCGGGTCGGGGGTTGAACCATCGTCCAGCTCATTGATGTGGGGGACCGGGTGCCGCCTACTTCCAACTCGTGGTGTTATGGCAGATCTCACAGATGTCCGGGGTAGCAGCGTGACCTCCGTGTTTCCCAGTAGCCAGAGTACCATTGTGGCAGCCGAAGCATCCAGTCGCGATTCCGGTGTGATCCATCGTGCCGCGGCGGAAGGCCACGGTGTCATGACAGGCTTCGCATCGGTTGTGGGTCGGAATGTGGTTGCGGTCCGTTCCAGACGCCCTCGAACCATCATGGCAGGAGCTGCAGCCGCTGCGAATTCCGGTGTGGTTCATCCGCGCGATCTCGAAGCGCACCATATCGTGGCAATCCTCGCAGCGGTTCGATGTGGGCAGATGATCGCGTGATTTGGCACTCGCGAGTGTTCCGTTGTGGCAGCGGAAACAACCACTCGCGATTCCGGTGTGGTCGAATCGCGCGTTCCGCCACACCACGGTCGTATGACAATCCTCACAGCGATTCGACGTCGGCAGATGGCGCCCGTTCTTCCCGTCCGCCCACGCACCGTTGTGGCAAGCGGCGCAGGGCTCGGCCACACCGAGGTGGTCGAACCGGGCATGGGTCCAGGTGGCCGTGGTATGGCAGTCGTCGCAACGATTGGAGCTGGGAACATGGGCGCCGGGCTTCCGCGTCCACCCGCTCAGACCCGCGCCTCCGTGGCAAACGACACACGCATCGGGCGTCGCACCGAACTCGCCACCGGGATGACAACTCTCGCAGCCCGCCCGCGCATGGCCTCCGGTCAGCGGGAAACCCGTGGTCCAGTGGTCGAAGTCGTCGTAGTCGACGACCTGAGCGGCAAGCGGAGACGCGAAGATCGACACGATCCATACGATCTTCACCCCCCACCGGGCCAGGTGCCTGACCATCTGTATTCCCTGCCCCATTCACAAATCCTCTCGGCCCGTCCCGATGACTGCACGAACCGGCAGCTACGAGCGGTACCCGTCGAATTCTCTTCTCGTCCGATCGATGCTGGGATATGTAACCGTCATCACAACGGAGGATGGCCGGGCGTCGATGGTCCTCTCGGGCTTGCTATTTGCCCTTGGAGAGCTGGTCGTGGGCGATGAAACGTGGAAGGCGCGGAGGCGGAAGGCAGGCTTGCACCTGTTTCTGGCCAGCGCTCTCCTGTTCGTGTGGGTAGCTGGCCCCGCACTGGCACAGCCTACCCACGGCCGCATGCTTCGGGGAGTCGAGCATCGTTCGCTCGCTGACGGAAGCGACGAATTGCAGATCCGAATGGGGATGCCTGTGCGCTATCTCCGCCACGCTCCGAGGAGCCCCAGCCGCCGGATCGATATCGAGATCACGCCGCTCGGCCAGGAACTCGGCGGCAGGGCGACCGCTGTGGGGGATGAAGCACTGCCTGCCCCTCCCGATGCCGCCGACCCGCTCGAGGAGGTGCGCTATCGCAGCGGGCGGCCGGGGCCCGGGCCACGAAATTCCCCGCACCTCGAGCTGCTGTTTTCCCGCCCGGTAGTCGTAGAGGTGAGTGAGGGGTCGGACTTAAGAAGGCTCGTCGTAGTCGTGGTACCGGATCCAAGGAAAACGCCCACGACACGGAAGGACACTCCCGCAACCCCGCCTGCGCCCCGCGACATCGACCTGGCCCATCCCTTCGCACTGCAACTTTTCGCCGGGCAAGTGGGCGAAGCCTTCCCACAGATCGCGCCCACGGATCTGGAGCCGGGTCTGCGTCTCTACCGCGTTCCCTTCGAGCGCAATGGTGTCGCCTGGCAACGGTTGCGATTGGGTTTCTTCGCCACGGAAGAAGAGGCCGGCACCACATTGGATGCCCTTCTCCCGCTCTTTCCCGATGCGTGGATCGTGACGACCAGCGTGGCCGAGAGGCGTGCCTCCGTTTCAGATGCGCCGGGACTGGCCCGTCGGATCGCGGAGCCCGAACCGGCCGAGCACACCGTGGTTCCAAGAGAGACTCCAGCCCCCGGGCTCGATGATGCTGCGTCTGTCGACGACGAGCAGCTGACAGTTCTCCTGGCAGAAGGCCGCAGCGCTCTCGCGGGGGGCCAGCAGGACCGAGCCGTACAGCTCTTCACGAAGGTGCTCTCATTCCCCGAGAACGCATCCACCCCCGAGGCCCTCGAATGGCTGGGGCTTGCCCGAGAGCGCAAGGGTCAGCTCGCCCATGCGCGTGCAGAATACGAAACCTATCTGGAGCGCTACCCAGAAGGTGAAGGTGCACAACGGGTACGCCAGCGGCTCGACGCCCTGATCACTGCTCGCGCCGAGCCACCCACGCCACTCCGACCCGCGAGCACGAAGGACCGAGCCACGGACTTCGACGTCTTTGGCAGCATCGCCAGCGGGTACCGGCGTGACAAACGCTTCACCGATGGGTTTGGTGACTCCCTGGCCGATTCATCCATCTACACCGATCTCTTCATCGGTACACGCTGGCAGAGCGAGCAGTGGGATGTCCGAAGCGAGCTCTCCGGCGCCCACCTCTTCGACTTCATCGACAACGACGAGAGATGGCGCGCGAATACACTCTTCGTCGAAGCCGAGGGACGCGGCCTGCCGTGGAATATTGGACTCGGCCGGCTCCCGGGGAATCGGGCTGGCGTGGTCGGGCGCTTCGATGGCGCCGCCGTCAGCTACGAACTTCGCCCCGGGCTGCGTCTTGGAACGGTCGCCGGCTTCCCGGTCGACCCCTTCATGCGTTCGACTCCGGATCTGGACCAGCGGCTGCTGGGACTGAATCTCGAAACGCTTGGCGTGATCGAGGGGTTGGATGTCGAGTTCTTCGCCATCCAACAATGGGCAGAGGGCTTGACCGACCGCACTGCGGTCGGTGCGGAGTTTCGCTATGCAGCCGATGGCCGCTTCTTGGCAGGCCTTCTCGACTACGATGTCCATTTCGGTTCGCTGAACACGGCTTTCCTGATCGGAAACCTCCGGCTCAGCAACGATACCGACCTGAACGTCCTGCTCGATTGGCGACGACTGCCGACCTTGGGCACACGCAATGCGCTCTTTGGCCAACTGGACGACTCACTCTCTGATCTGGATGATCGATATAGTACCGGCGAGCTGGAGTCTCTCGCTGAAGACCGGACATCCCGCTCCCGCTCGGCGAGCATTGGTCTGACCCACCGTCTGAATGAGCGCTTCCAGATTTCCGGAGATGTCGCGATCTCGGATCTATCCGGAACTCCGGCCTCTGGCGGGATCGAAGAATTCGAGGGCACGGGCCGGCAGATCTCCACTTACCTGCAGATCACCGGCAGCGAGCTCTTCACGAGTGGCGATATCGGCACCTTCGGCGCACGTTGGATCGATGCGCGCACGGTAGACATCCTCGGGCTCTCCGGAAGCTGGCGCTCGCCCATGTGGCGCCGGTTCCGCCTGAACCCATTGCTGGATCTCGAGTGGCGCAGTGCGGATGACAGGGACCGCGTGGTCACGCTCCGACCTGGGCTTCGCGTCGATCTGCGCGTCGGGAGCCTCACATTCGATTTCGAGGGAAACTACCAGTGGTCCTGGGGCGAGCGCTTCCCTGGGGTCGGCGACGAAGAAGGCTTCACGGTCTTGTTCGGCGCCCGATACGACTACTAGAAGATCCTACGCAGAATCATGCGTGACGTCGATCACCTATCTCTCTCGCTGATCCCTCGATGCACACTCCACCACTGAGAGGGCCTTCCCGTGGGCGAATTCGACGCTTCCGCGCTTCCTCCTGCCGCAATCTACCTGATTCCGCTATTGGCGATGCTGGGGATGTACTTCCGTTTGCGGCAACGCAAGGAAGGCCACGCGCTCCGCGACCTCCTCCATAGCCAGGACCTGGGCCTGACCGAACCCGTTTCGATGCACCCTGTCATCAATGGCAATCGCTGCATCGGCTGCGGCGCCTGCGTGACCGCGTGCCCCCACGGCAACGTGCTAGGTGTGATCGGTGGCCAGGCCGAGCTGGTCAACCCCACCAATTGCATCGGCCACGGCGCCTGTGCCGCGGCCTGCCCCATCGATGGGATTCGTCTGGTGATCGGGAGCGAACGGCGCGGTGTGAACATTCCCATGCTGGGCCCGGACTTCCAGACCAATGTGCCCGGGGTATTCGTCGCTGGCGAACTCGGCGGAATGGGCCTGATCCGCAATGCCATCGAACAGGGACGCCTAGCAATCGAGTCGATCTCCAAGCTGCCCGGCATCGGAGCGGAAGACGAACGGCTCGACACGGTGATCGTCGGTGCGGGTCCAGCGGGCTTCGGCGCCTCCCTGGCGGCCCTTCAGTCCGGTCTTCGCTTCGTCACGATCGATCAAGAGCGGCTCGGCGGCTCCCTGGTCCACCATCCCCGGGGCAAGATCATCGTGACCCAGCCGGTCGAGATCCCCTTGGTCGGCTCGGTCGACATGAGGGAAACCCACAAGGAGGAGTTGCTCGACTTCTGGGAGCGGGTACGCGCCGAGAAGGGCCTCCGGATACGGGAGAACGAGCACGTCGATGTCGTCGAGCGCCACTCCGACGGCTCCTTTTCCGTGCGAACAGATAAGGGCGTCTATGAAACGAGGAGCGTGCTGCTTGCCGTGGGCCGACGCGGGACTCCTAGAAAACTCGAGGTGCCCGGGGAGGAGTCGAGCAAGGTCGTCTACTCGCTCTCGGATCCGGCCCAGTACAAAGGCAAGCATGTGCTCGTCGTGGGTGGCGGCGACAGTGCCCTGGAGGCCGCAGCTTCCCTGGCCCAGCAGCAGGACACGAATGTCACGCTTTCCTATCGCGGAGACGCCTTCCAACGGGCCTGTCCCAACAGCCGCGAGCTGACCCAGACTGCCGTCGACCAGCACGAACTCCTGGTGCTCCTGGAAAGCCAGGTGAAGGAGATCCGAGAGGAGTCCGTCGTGCTCCAGACCGGGTCGGGGCGCCGGGAGATCCCCAACGATGCGGTCGTGGTCTGCGCAGGCGGGGTCCTGCCCAACGATTTTCTGCACAAGATCGGCGTCGAAATCGAAACGCGATACGGAACCCCGGTGCACGGATGAGGCGCGGCCCTATTCTGCTGCTGTCGTTGTGGCTGTGGCTTCCGACGGCTGGCGTTTCCGGATCGGTCGACGAGATGCAGATCGCGATCCGAACCCGGGATTTCTCGCGGGCTGCAGAACTCTGCAGGGAGCTTGCTGAAGGTGGCAACATCGAAGCGCGGTACCAACTCGGTGTCCTCTACCGATCGGGTCGAGGCGTCGCCAAGGATCTCCGCCAGGCGCGGCAATGGCTCGAACGAGCGGCTGAAGCGGATCATGTGAAGGCCCAGTACCAGCTCGCCCAGTTCTACCGCAACGGGTGGGGCGGTGCTGCAGACCCGGAAGCCGCGCGCAGCTGGCTCGTTTCAGCTGCCGCATTGGGATACGAACCGGCCACGCGGGCTCTCGCAGAAGCGAATGCACCCGGCGGCCCCTCGGCCGCTCGCGGTGGGGAGCCAGACGGAGATGCAGATGCACGTCTGGTCCACGCCATTCGCGCCCGCGACCTCGCAGCCGCACGTGCTGCATTGAAGTCGGGCTCGCAGCAGAGCGATCGCTCCAGAGCACGGACGGGTGTCGAGCCCGCAAACCCGAACGGACCCCCGGGTGTCCTGCTGCTGCATGAGGCCGTCGCCAGCGGTTCGTCACCGCTGGTCGAGCTCCTCCTAGGCTCGGGTGCTGAAGTCGACGTCCGCGGCCGCGACGACGAAACCGCGCTGCACCTGGCGATACGCACCCAGCACGGGAGCCTGGTCTTGCCGCTTCTCGCAGCAGGTGCCGACCCGAATGCTCGCGACGCCCGCCGTGCGACACCTCTTCACCTGGCGGCTCGTCGCGGCAGCCTCGAAACCACCCGGCAGCTGGCCCGAGCGGGCGCCAAGCTCGGGGGGCGCGACCGGGCCGGACGGAGCGCGCTGGATCTCGCAATAGCCGGGGACCACGAGAAGCTGGCCACCTGGCTGCGAAAGGCGGGCGCACCCGCCCCAAAGCAGGCGACCTCGCCCCGACGCTCGACCCGTTGGATCGCCGACCAGGCCGTATCCGAGAGCGGCTGGACCCCACTGATGGCCGCAGCGTGGCATGGCGACGAGGACCTGGTGCGTTCTCTACTTCGAAGCGGGAACCCGACCGACACGCGTGGCCCTGACGACCACACCGCACTCACGCGTGCAGCCTGGGCCGGCGAGCAGGTGATTGCGTCCCTTCTGATCGACGCCGGAGCGAACGTGCAGGCCCGGACGCAGGCCGGGCGCGATGCATTGTCATTTGCTTCTGCGACCGGTCACGCGTCCGTCGTCGCGCTGCTGCTGTCGCACGGCGCCCCGGCCGACATGGCGGACGCAACCGGTCGAACCCCCCTCTCTTGGGCCGCGCTTGGCGACCACGAAGGGTCGGTGCGTGCGCTGCTCTTGGCCGGAGCCGATTCTCGCATCGCAGATGCCAGCGGCAGGACGCCCCTGGCCATGGCCCTGCGCACGGGCCGCGGAGGAGCGGCAGCCGCCCTCCTGGAGACCGGAGCGGAACCCGATGCGGCGGCACTCTGCGCCGCCGCCGCAAGCGACCAGGGCGGTGCGTTTCGCGCATTGCTGAGTCATGGCGGGAGAGACGTCAAGCTTCGCTGCCCGAATGGTCTTCCTCTGTTGGCCGTTGCCGCGCGCCAGGGCGATTCCGACCGGTTGGCCATCCTGCTGGAGACCGGCGTCGCCGTCGATGAACTTTCGGAAGCCGGCGATACGGCCCTGGTACTTGCTGCCGCGCAGGGGCACCTTCCCGCCGTGCAGCTTCTGATCGAGCGCGGCGCAGACCGGGACCACCGAGGCGCGCGCCGCTACACGGCGCTGATGCACGCATCGGATGCCGGACACGAAGGCGTGGTTCGCTTCCTGCTCGAAATCGGGGCCCGAATTCGGACTCGCAACCAGGACGGCGACACCGCTCTCGACCTGGCCCTGCGCAGCAATCACGAAGCCATATCGGCGTTGCTTTCGCAGCCGCCGGCCAATGCCAGCTGGCTCGAACGGCTCTAGCGTCAGCGCCCGATCTTCACCTTCTTCCAGTCCTGCTCTCCGTGGCAGCGCCCGCAATCGCGGCCGAAGGCGCCACGATGGACGTCGTCGGAGAAGTGACAGCTCCCGCAATCACTCGCCATCTTGATCTCATCGGCGGCAGGAGTGAGATGGCAGCTGAGGCAATCGACACCATCGTGGGCTCCATGCAATCGGAAGTCCGACTGGGTATCGTGGTCGAAGCGCCAGATCGCCCAGCTGTTGGGGTTGTGGCAGCTGGCACAGGCATCCGTCAGGCGCTGCTCGTGCGTGTCGTCGGGCCGATGGCAGGCGACGCAGTCGATCTCTGCGTCTGCGTAGGCATGGGTCGTATGACACTCCTCACAGGCGACGGTGGCATGCAGACCTAGCAGTGGGAAGTTCGTGAGGTCGTGATCGAAGCCGACTGTCTCGATCCAGGAGCGCTGTCCGTGGCAGGCTGCGCAATCCTTCCCCTGTTGGCCGCTGTGGACGTCGACGGGCTCGTGGCATCCCACGCATTCCTTCTCGACCGGATCGTCGAGAGCGCCGGGATGGCAGCTCTCGCAGCGCACGTCCACGTGCGCGTCCCGGAGGGGCCATTTCGTGTCCTTGTCGTGGTCGAACGCGATCCGGGTCCAGGTGCGGGTGTTGTGACAATCCTGGCATTGCTTGCCGTTTCGTCCGCCATGCACATCGTCGGCCTGATGACAGGAGTTGCAGTCGGTAGGTGCCGGATCCCCGTAGAGCCGGCCTTCATGACATGCGCCACACGCTACGCCCGCGTGCTTGCCGCCCAGAGCGAACTTCGTATCGCGATCGTGATCGAAGAGCATGGTCGTCCAGACGTTCTGGTCGTGACAATCACCGCAACGCGGGCCGTAGTTTCCCTTGTGGACATCCGAGCTGACATGGCAAGTGGCGCAATCAGCCGGCGTGTCCTTGAAGCGTTCGTCGGCGTGACAGAGACGGCACTCCACGTCTTTGTGGGTACCCTCGAGGCGGAATTCCGAAGAGTCGTGATCGAACTCTGCCTTCTGCCAAGCCGTGTCGACGTGGCAGGAGCCGCATTTCTCACCGAGGCCCGCCCGGTGCACATCGTCTCTCTTGTGGCAATCGATGCACTCGATGCTCGCCTCGCGGTGCTTCTCCTGCTCAGCGAGATGGCAATCGCCACACGCAACGCGCAGATGGGCGCCATGTAACGGGTAGTCGGTGAGATCGTGGTCGAAGATCGCTGGATTCAGACCCACCACATCGGCCTCGCGTCCCTGGTGGTCCGTATGACAACTGCGACACGACTTGGCTGCGAGGCCCGGTGCTCGACCGTGAAAGCCTTTTCCTGCAGTGAGATCGGTGCCCACGTCTTCGTGACAGTCGAGACAGAGCCCATCCTCTGCCGAGCGATCGAAGGGGCGATGGCAGGTCGTGCACTCCTCCTCGTTCTTTGCATGGCCCTCGATCACCGGACCCGGCATCAGCAGGGTCTCGGGATCCGCAGCACGAAATGCGACGGGCCAGATCCAGACGAGTAGCCATGCGACGAGGACCCGTGCAATCAAAACAGATGCACCGCGATCACATGGACGGCTGCTGCCGCGTACAGCAGGACGGCCAGCGGCAGGTGAATCGCATGCCACAGGGAAAACAGTCGTTCCCAGGCGCTCAGTTGGGCCACCCGGACACCGACCTGCAGGTGCTCCTCGAGAGCGCTCTCCAGGAACCCGAGATCCGTTCGAGCGGAGCCACGCATGCCTGCTATGCAGCGCCGCCTCAGCATCCGGCTTCGCCTGCCGACCGTGAAGAATCGCCTTGCAGACCCCACGAACCCCGGTGCTCGGTCGAGGACCCAGCGTTCGTGGCCGGCGAGACTGTCAGTAAGCGAGGGCACGATTTCGGTGATTCGTTCGACCACGCCGAAGCCTTCCTCGGCGTCGCGCTGGAGCTGCGCCAACGCCTGTCGCTCGCCAAACAAGCCCCGATGCACCCGAGCATAGAGGAAGCGGCCGATGTAGCCACTGACCGCAACTAGCAGCATAGAGCCGAGAGCCACGCTGCTGTTGGTGGATCCGAGCTGGAAATTGGCGTGAAAGAGGATGGCCGTGGGGCCGACGATCCCGAGCACCATGTGCACGCGGAACCAGGTCATCAGCAAGCCCCAACCCGCCAGGCTACGCCCACGCTTGCGGAACGAGTAGCCGAGCAGGGCAACGAGGCACGCGAGTCCGAGAATGCCAAAGCCGTAGCCCAGGCCCCGTTCGGCCGTGAAATACAGCTCTTCACGAACCGACCAGCCGGCTGCCAGCAGAAGGCCGCAAACGAGGCTCGCCAGACCGACCGTGATTTCACGGCGCGGTGCGGAGTGCAACCTCTCGCGGGCAGCGCGGGCCTCCTGATCAGCGCCAGTCATCGGTGGCCTCTCGGGGCACGAGCGTCACACACTTCCGTCTGTTGCTCGGCGGTTTCGCGGCCTGCTCTGTGAGCCAGCCCACACAGCCGCGAGGATCCAAAGAGCTACACCCCGTCCTCGCGCGGGTCGTACTCCACCCGCAGGACCTCGAGTTCTCCGGTTCGCGAGTTCGCCGAGAACAAGATCCGGCCACTGCCGACGTACTTCCACTCAGTACGACGCTCATCGCTGCCGAGGTAGAACGGCACGAACGCCCAGGCCGTCGGGAAGCGACGATGGGAGGTGGGGCTGCCAAGAGCCGCGCGGACCCTGCCGGTATCCATGCCCTGCTCCACCAACGCAAACGGGTGCCCCGGCGGCGGAGCGGTATAGGCGGGCTCGCTGGTTCGAAGCTCGTCGGCGGCACGTGGAGCTGGGTTCGGCGCACACGCCACCGCGAAGACCCCGAGCAGGATCGCAGCCGCCCTGTACCCGTTGCGAAACATCATTGGGCCCTCCTTTGAAGGACTTCGTAGAAGCCATCCTGCAGGGTGCCGAACAACTCGGACACTTGCGGGTGGTCGATCGGCTTCCCACTCGAATCCGGCTCGAGGTTCTGCTCGGAGACGTATGCGACGTAGGAAGTCTGCTCGTTTTCGGCCAACAGGTGGTAGTAGGGCTGGTCCTTGCTCGGCCGGACGTCCGGAGGGATCGAAAGCCACCACTCCTCGGAGTTCGCAAATGCCGGGTCGACATCGAACACCACACCCCGGAACGCATAGATCCGGTGGCGAACCAGCTGCCCGATTCCGAAGCGTGCCTCCCTCACCTCCATCTCGCGAAGGTAGCGAGAGCGACACCGATGGGCCGGAATTGCCCCCTCCAACACTCAACAATCACCGGATTCGTACGAAATATCTCAATAATCGTGAAATCAGACGAGAGAATCGGATGGCGCGGTCGATCACGTCCTGCAGCATCGAAGCCTATTGCCGTGGCGCAAGGCTTCGAATGAACATCTCGGTGATCGCCCACGGCACCCGCGGAGGCAAGCTCACGATGGGAAGCCCGATTCCGTAGCTCCGGCGACGTCGAAGCTCCTCCACACAGAATTGCGGATCGCCCGAGATGGTCAGTGCCTCCGCCATCGCGTCCGGTACGGCATCCGCAGCTCGATCTCGAGTCGCCTTGTTGGCGTAGATCTCTTCGATCCGCTTGCACTCCTCTTCCCAACCGAATCCGGAAAGGAGTTCCTTGTAGTAGTCGCCCATCCCGCCGATATAGAACGCGATCAGCTCCTTGCCCCGCTGCCCCGCGACCTCTGCACCCGCAGGGATGACCGACGTGAAGGGCGCGGTTTCGATCTCTGCGGGATCACGACCC
Source organism: bacterium (assembly GCA_024226235.1). Lineage (GTDB taxonomy): Bacteria > Myxococcota_A > UBA9160 > UBA9160 > UBA6930. Next base: position 27,823 of record JAAELW010000196.1, on the reverse strand, counting down.
ACCTTGGCCGCCCCCTCGGCGATCCATTCGTGCCCCTGGCTGAGATCTTGGTACGGCCAGAAGGTCGGAATCCAGCCGTCGGCCAGCTCTCCGATCGAGGTGATGGATTGCTGCTTGAGCGCTGCCACATAGATCGGGATGTCCGGTCGCAGCGGATTCATCGCCAGCTCGAAGGGACGATAGTCGTGGAGCTTTGCCCCGCTTCGGGTGAGTTTGTCCCCGCGCAATAGCGTCCGGGTCACACGGATGACGTCGCGAACCTGGGTGAGCGGCTTGCCGAACGCTCGGCCGTGAAAGCCCTCGATGACCCGGACCCCACTGGTACCGATACCCAGGATGAATCGACCTTCACTGATTTCGTCAAGCGTCGCGGCCGACATCGCCAACAGCCCGGCTGACCGGCTGAACACGTTGACGATGGCCGTGCCCAGCTTGATCCGCTTCGTCCGACAGGCCATCTCGGTGAGCAGCGAAAAGACCTCGTAGCCCCATGCCTCGGGCAGCCAGAACGAGTCGTAGCCGAGCTCCTCAGCGAGCTCGACGGCTCGGAGATAGTGCTCGCGGTCATAGTCCTTCCAGAAGGCCAGTAGCCCAATTCGTTCGGTCACGGATCGCCCTTTCTTCCTGGTGTGGCTCGGTCAGCCGAAGCTCCTGGCGAGGCGGCGCAGGATGCGTTGGATCGGGTAACGCTCCGGGTCGGCATCACGCACTTCCTGGAGCTGCAGGAGCTGGGTCTCGATTGCGCTCTTCACCTCTTCGCGTACTGCGAAGCACACTTCCCGATCTTCGTGCTGGCCCGCGTAGCGCTGTGTATCGATTGGCGCACCGAACAGGAAATACTGGCGTTGGATGCGCGGCAGGCCCGCCGGCCCTGTGCCGCGGGACACCGGCGGCAGGACCTCGCCACCGCGGAACCACGGCTGGTCCATGATGCCCAGAGAGCGGATCAGGCGCCCCACTGGCGAGTGAAGCACGTCCTCGGCATCGAGCAGGATCTCGAACATGTCCTCGACACCGACCGACGCGAACGGGACGATGGGTACACCGTGCTGGATCGCGAGCTTCGCGAAGCCGATGCGCTCCTTCCAGACGAGACGGTACTTCTCGCCCTTGTGCTTCATCACCTCTCGCCCACCGCCGGGGAAGACAAGCACCACCTCGCCTTGTTCAAAGAGCCGTCCGCAATTCTCCCGGGTGCCGGGTACGGCTCCGATCCGGCCGAGCAGATCGCGCCAACCGGGGACAGAGAAATGGATGTGGTCACCGAGCCCCCGCACCACGCGGCCTGTGTGCTCGTAGATTTCGAGTCCGAGCATCGGAATGTCGATCAGACCGTAGATCGAGTGGTTCCCCGCGAGCAGCACGGCTCCCTCGGGCGGCACGTGATCGAGCCCGAGCGCAACCGGGCTCAGCAGCTGCTTCATGGGCTTGAGAAGCCGATCGATATCGGCTGCAAACGAGGGATCGAAGGGAGTGTCGTCGTTTCGGGTCATGATGCTGGGTGCTGCAGAGGGCAGAATGGCCTCGATGGAAGTGCGCCGCAACCGACCCGCGAACGCACTGGAACGCGGACACTTTGAAATGGGGCGGGTGTGGAGTGCGCTTTCTGGCCCCATCCACTCCCCTGGGATACAACCCCATGGTCATCCGGACCGAAGCGGGGCTCGTCCCACCAATGCGCGATTAGCAGAAGGATGGATCGATGAACGGAAGAGAGCGAATCCTGACGGCCCTCGAGGTTCGCGAGCCGGACCGGGTCCCGCTCTACATTCACGGCATCAACGAGGAATCGATCATCGGCATCGGGAAGCGCGTGACCGATGGGCTCCCGGACCCCAAGCAGTTCTACGACATGACCGAGCCCGAGAGGTTGAAGCTCGTCGATGCCCTGTTCCTGATCCACGAGGAGTTCGGCGTCGACGGGATGACGTCCTTCGAGATCAACCAACTCCGCGACCTCGACGCCACGCATGCCGAAGATGATTGGCACGTCGTCTACGAGCGGAGCCCTCACGGGCTCCCGGTGGTCTGCGGCCACCCGATCGAGGACGCTGCGGCACTCGACCTCTACACCGCACCGGAACCGCGCCGAGAGCACCTGCTGCTACTCGATCTGGCCCGCGAACGCTTCCAGGGCGAGAAGGCACTCTTCTGGTTGATGCGCGGCGCCTTCGTGTTGAGCTGGCGCCTGGCGGGAATGTCGAACCTGATGATCCAGATGCACGAGGATCCGGGCTTCGTGCATCGCATCGCCGAGATGACGACCGTCTTCAACCTGAAGATGTTGGAACTGCTCGCGGAAGCGGGGCTCGATGTGCTCGTGATCGAGGACGACATTGCAGACACCAAGACCACACTGATCTCGCCCAGACACTTCTGCGAGTTCGTGAACCCCTACAACCGCCGCCTGGTCGACCGCGCCCACGAGCTTGGGCTCAAGGTGGTGCGCCACAGCGACGGCAACCTCTGGAAGCTGATGGATACGTTGTTGGATTCGGGCTACGACGGCCTCAACCCGCTGGAGCCACAGGCGGGGATGACGATGGAACGCGTCAAGGCCTACTGCGGCGATCGGCTCTGCCTGCTCGGCAACATCGACTGCGCCGAGCTGCTTCCGAACGGCACACCGGAGCAGGTCGACGCGGCCGTCCGCCGCGCGATCACAGATGGAGGCCAAGGGGGCGGGCTGATCATCTGCTCCTCCAACTCCCTCCACCCGGGCGTGGACCCGGACAACTGCATCGCGATGTTCCACGCCACCCGGAAGTACGGGGCCTACGAGAAGAACTGAGCCTGCGCACAGCACAGGAGTCGGCGATCTCGCGCACGAAACTCTCGTTCTTCACTGCGCTATCTTGCTCGATTCGCGAAAGCGAAACGGAGGCGGTTGAATGGCACGGATCGAAGAACTCTACGAAGCGGTGCTCACCGGAGACAAGAGCACGGCCGAGGAGGTGACACGCCATGCCATCGGAACTTCCGTCGATCCGCAGGCGCTGATCGATCAGAGCATGATTCCGGCCATGGACGAAGTCGGAAGGCGCTTCGAAGAGGAGGAGTATTTCGTTCCGGAGCTCTTGCTCTCCGCCCGGGCGATGAAGGCGGCCTTGAAAATCGTCAACCCACTGCTCAGCGAGTCAGGCGGCAAGCACAAGGGCTGCATCGTGCTCGGTACCGTCAAGGGCGATCTTCACGATATCGGGAAGAACCTGGTTTCCTCCATGCTCGAGGGCGCGGGCTTCCGGGTCGTCGACCTTGGAACGGACGTGTCGCCCGAACAATTCGTCGCGGCGGTCGAAGAGAACGATGCGAACCTGATCGGGATCTCGGCGCTGCTCACGGCAACCATGCCCTCGATGAAGTCGACGATCGAAGCCCTGGAGGCGGCCGGCATCCGCAATCGAGTGAAGGTGATGGTGGGAGGCGCACCCCTGTCCACCGACTATGCGAAGGAAATCAATGCCGATGCGTATGCGGACAACGCCAATGCGGCGGTTCGTACCGCCCAGGATCTCACCGGGGCTTGATTTGCGATGATCTCGGGAAACAGGGAGACGCGGCCGTGACGACGATTCAGGAGCCGGCCCGCGAAACGGAAGTACTGACTCGCTGCGACGTGCTGGTCGTCGGGGGGGGCTCCGCCGGCAGTGCCGCTGCCATCGCCGCAGCTCGGGAAGGTGCCCGCGTCGTGCTGGCCGAGCGCTACGGATCCCTCGGAGGCCTGGCCACCGGTGGGCTGATCGCACTGCTGCTGACCCTCGACGATGGCCTCGGTCGACCGGTGATCGGGGGCCTCTGCGAAGAGGTGACCCGCCGCATGCGCGAAAAAGGCGGCGCGTTCCATCCTCCTGCGGAGGAATGGGGCGACGAAGACCCCGAGAAGATCGACACCTACCGGAAGTGGGGCCTCGTCTGGGGTGGAGCCAACGCGCGTCATCGGGTTCGCTACTCGGTCGCCTACGACCCTGAAGTGATGCGGCTCGTACTGAACGAGATGGTGACCGACGCCGGGGTCGACCTGATCTACCACCTCTGGGGTGCGGACGCGCTGATCGAAGACGGCCGGCTCGCGGGCGTCGCGTTCCAATCGAAGGCGGGGCGGCAAGCCATCCTGGCCGACGTGGTGATCGATGCGACCGGAGACGGGGACGTCTTCGCATCCGCGGGCTGTGCGTTCGCACACGAGACGGTGCACCCGTGGCTGTGGTTCCGCGTAGGCGGCGTGCTGGAGCTCGAACGCGTGCTCGCCGAAGGAGCCCCCTTCTTCCGGACACCCAACGCCGGACAGGTGCTGTTTCCGTGGGGAAGCGTGGCGAGCCTCGGCCGCAAGATCGACGCGACGGACCCCCGAGACCTGACCTTCGCCGAGATCGAATGCCGAAAACTCGTGATGCAGGAGTTCGAGAAACTGAAGAGCTCGCGACCCGAGCTCGCGGACGCGCACATCTGCAACATCGCGACCCAGCTGGGCATCACGGAGAGCCGGCGGCTCGAGGGCCGCTACGTGTTGGACATCGGGGATCGCGGCAAACCCTTCGAAGACAGCATCGCGATCACCGGCCACTGGACCAAATACGGCGCCGTCTACGCGATCCCCTACCGCTCGCTGCAAGCCCGCGAGTTTCCGAACCTGCTGGCCGCCGGCCGCAACATCTCGGTCGACCACCGCACCCACAACGCCACCAAGGAAATTCCGCCCAGCATGACCACTGGCCAGGCGGCCGGAACCGCTGCGGCGCTGGCGGTGAGCACCGGCGAAGATCTGGCGAGCATCGACGTCGCAAAGCTGCGCGAACGACTGCGGCAGGCCGGCGGCATCGTCGACTATCCGTTCGAGTCCGCCCCCTGCTGACCCGGGAAGAAGACCCTCCACCCTCAGACAGCACCGACATCAGCTCTGGCTACTCTGCCATTCCGCACCCGACGTATCCGGAAACCCGGCCGCTCGAGGCGAACCTGGAAGGTCCCCATCATGCGGAGTCCGAAACGCACCCTCGCACTACTCTTCCTCGCCGGACTGCTGATCGGTGAATCCGACCCGGTCGGTCATGCGGCATGGAGGCTGATCGGAGCCTGGCTGCCGGGTCTCAAGGTCGACTCCCTGGCGGCTCCCAGCCCCTTCGAGCAGCTGCCGGAGAGCCGCTGGATCGCGGAGACGGAACACGCTTTCGCCATCGAAGATCGCTATGCGCCGATGGCTCCAGTCCATCTGCTGGTCATCTCGAAGGAACGGTACGCCTCCATTCTGGATGCTCCGGAACCGGTCATGGGCGAGATGCTGGCACTTGCGAGGGATCTCGCACGGGACCACCAGATCGCGGAAGATGGCTTTCGCATCATGATCAACACCAATCCGAAGGGAACTCAGACCGTCTACCACCTCCACGTACACGTCATGGGAGGCCGCCAGATGACCGAGCCGCTCCTGCACATCCTTTGGGGTCGGCTCACACACCTCGACGGTTGAATGTGGCTCTCTCGATGTAGGGGCATTCTGGGTTTCAGCTCCGATATTTCCCGTAAGGGTTCCGATCCGGACAACGACCATCATTCGATCCGGCCAGACCGGATGATTCGATTGCCTGCTGATCTCTTCTCTCATTGTAGAACTGCACCCTCAGCATAAAGCCATCTGGCTTTTGCGCCGATATGAGAGCAGATCCGATGGAAGAGGTTTCAGCATGAAGCGTATTCTCGTAGTAGACGACAGCCGGACGTCGATCCGGATCGCAACGAAGGTCATTCACGGAATCTCACCCGAAATCGAGGTCATATCGGCCCAATCAGGTGACGAAGCCATCGAGCTCGCCAGGAATCTGGAGAATCCTCCCGAGGCGGCGTTGATCGACTTCAACATGCCCGGAATGGACGGCATCGAATGTGGGGGGCAATTGATACCGATCCTCCCGGACTGCAAGATGATCCTGGTCACGGCCAACATCCAGTCGACCATTCAGGAGCGGGCGACCGAGGCGGGTATGTCGTTCGTCGGAAAGCCGCTGTCGAAGGGCAAGCTCGCGGAGGCGTTGTAACGATGTCGGTAGCAGCGACATTCACCGAGGATCAACTCGATCTGTTGATGGAGGCCTTCAACATCGGTGTGGGGCTGGCGGCCAAGGGCCTCTCCGAGTTGGCAGACGATCGCTACGAAGTCGTACTCTCGATCCCCTCGGCCCGCTTGATCGCCGTAAAGGATCTCGCGCAAGAACTCTCCAACAAGAGCTCGAGCGATCTCTGCGCCGTCACGCAGGAATACGAGGGTGCGATTCCGGGCACGGCGATCCTGCTGTACACCGAGCAGGAGAGTCTCGCCCTGGTTCGCTTGATTCTCGACGAGGAGCACGAAACATACGAGATGTCCGAGCTTGCTGGCGACGCATTGTGCGAGGTCGGGAACATCCTCCTGAACGACTGCCTGGCAGCCCTCGCAGAAATGCTCGATGAAGAAATCAAGACCCATCTTCCGACACTGGTGACGGGCACTTGCGATGAGGTACTGAACCGTTTTTCGAAGGGGAACCCGGACGCCGAGATCCTCTACCTCCAGATGGACTTCCGTCTCTCGGAACTCGATCTAAATGGCTTCCTGGGCTTTTCGCTCGGAGCGGAATCCTTCTCGATCCTGCGGGAACACATCGATCGCAGGCTCGCCGCATTTGACGCTTGATGCAGGAGGACGATGACAGGCTGCGATCCCTGGCGGGTCATTTCAGCCCGCTCGGCCTCATCATCGTCGATGAGGAGCTGCGTATCCGCTGTTGGAATCCGTGGATCGAACGGGTTTCGGAGGAGCTCGGTCCAGCCGCACGGGGCGAGCTGCTATCGAAGATCTTTGGCATCGCGGTCGCAGAGCCCCTGATCAAACGTATCAAGAGGAGCCTCGATGCCGGTTCGAGCTCCCTTCTCTCCACCGCCTTTCATCCCCATCCCCTTCCGTTGGCGGACACACAGTTTCCCGACCGCAAAATGATCCAACGAGTCAGCATCTCTGGCTTCAGTGACGATCACGGCGCACGCTTTGCGGCAATTCACGTACTCGATGTCAGCAAGGAAGTGGCGCGAGAGCGTCGATTCCGCGACCAGGGTGAGGAATTGCGCGAACGCGGGCAAGAGCTGGACAAAGCGCGCCTGGAGTTGCAGAAGCAGAACCGGAACCTGCAGTTCATGGCCAACCACTGTGTTCTGACCGGCCTTCCGAATCGTTGCCTGTTCGAGGAGCGTCTCGATCGGGCCCTCGGCATGGCTCATCGCCGCAAGAATGCCATGGCGGTCTTGTTCATCGATCTCGACCGATTCAAGAGCATCAACGACACTGTGGGTCACGCGGCGGGCGATGCCGTGTTGATCACCGTGGCCGAACGCCTGGAACTTCTCCTTCGCAGCACGGACACGGCAGCGCGCTTCGGCGGCGATGAGTTCGGCGTGCTGCTCGCCGAGGTAGCCGACCAATCCGACGCCGGGAAAGTGGCAGAGCGAATCCGGAACCTCGTTCGAGAGCCGATCCACTACGAGGGGCAATTCCTGGAGGTCGGCTGCAGCATTGGAATCTCGTGCTCCCCAATGGATGGGGACGACAGCGAGGCCCTGATCTCCCGTGCAGATTCGGCGATGTATCGCGCCAAGCAACAAGGTCTCGGCACAAGCTTCTACACACCGGAATTGCACCAACAGGGCCGGCGCATCATGGAGCTCGAGCGGGAGCTGGCCCACGCCATGGAGCAGCGACAGCTCTGCGTCTACTACCAGCCACAGGTGCAGGGCTCGGACGGCACCATCGTCGGCGTCGAGGCCCTGCTCCGCTGGCACCACCCCGAACTGGGCAATATTTCGCCGGGAGAGTTCATCCCGGTGGCCGAGAACCTCAGGCTGATGCCCGAGATCGGTGCCTGGGTTCTGGAGGAATCCTGCCGGCAGTCGGCCAACTGGCAAGCTGCCGGACTCAATCGCGTACCGATTTCGGTGAACGTGTCGCCCGCAGAGCTCCATCATGAGGACTTCAGCGATCGGGTGCTCTCGGCAATTTCCAAGGCTGGAGTCGAGGGAAGAGACATCGTGCTCGAGATCACGGAGACGATCCTCGTCGAGGATTCGGAAGCAGCTCGTATGAAGCTCGAGCCGTTGAGGGATCTCGGCCTTCGGATCGCGGTAGACGACTTCGGAAGCGGCTTTTCGAATCTGAGTCTGCTGGCGGAGCTCCCACTCGACATTCTGAAGCTCGACCGATCGCTCATCAGCTACGCCTGTGATCACCCGCGCGGGGAGAAAATTGCTCGAGCCGCGTTGAATCTGGCGGCGAGTATCGGACTCGAGACCGTGGCCGAGGGAGTCGAGACCGATACCCAGCGTGAGCTCCTTCTCAATCTGGGGTTCGACATCATGCAGGGGTTCCTGTTCGCAACACCTGCGCCGCCGGACGACGTCACCTCATGGCTCCGGGCTGGGCGACTTTCGGTCCATAAGGGCAACGACTGAGAGCCCGCGTTCCACTCGTAGCGGAGCATGATCCCCTCCCCGACCACCGTCACCGGATGCGGGCAGCAGTTGCAGCCGTCACGTGGAGAGAAGGGAACGGCGAGCAGGATTGTCGCGAAAGGGCTATCCCGCGAGCCGGATCAGACGCTAGACAGACGCAGCCAGCCTGCTGGCCTGGTCGATCGCGCGTTTCGCATCGAGCTCAGCGGCCTCGAACGCTCCACCCACCAGATGGACGCTGGCGCCAGAGCCCTCGAGCTCGTCATGGAGCGCCCGCAACGACGTCTGCCCCGCGCAGACGATGATCGTATCCACGTCGAGTACCTGGGCCTCGCCATCGATCCTGACGTGAAGCCCTTCGTCCGTGATCCCGAGGTATTCGACCCCGCTGATCATTGTTACCTCACGCCGCTGCAGGGTCAGACGATGGGTCCAGCCCGTACTCTTGCCGAGGCCCCTTCCGAGCCTGGTTGATTTGCGCTGCATGAGGATGACTTCCCGGTCCGCCTTGGCGACCACGGGTTCCACGCCGGTCACTCCGCCACGGGGGTGGTGTTCGAAATCGATCCCCCATTCCCTGGCAAAGGTGTCGATGTCGAGCGCGCCCGACTTGCCTTCATGGCTGACGAGCTCCGCAACATCAAAGCCGATACCGCCCGCGCCAATGATCGCAACCTTCTTGCCCACGGGCTTTTCGCCCTTGATCACTTCGACATAACCCACCACTTTGGGATGGTCGATGCCTTCGATATCGGGCAGCCGCGGCTCGATGCCTGTGGCGATGACGACCTCATCGTAGGACCCACTCCTCAACATGTCCGCGGTCACCTTCGTCTCGAGCTTCAGATCGATGCCATGCACATCGATCATCCGGCGGAAGTAGCGGATCGTCTCGTAGTATTCTTCCTTGCCGGGGATCCGCTTCGCGAGATTGAGCTGACCACCGATCTCGTCTGCAGCGTCATAGAGCGTGACGCGATGACCGCGTTGCGCCGCAACGACCGAATACGCGAGCCCGGCAGGCCCAGCGCCAACGACGGCAATCGTCTTCACTGTCGCAGCGGGTTCGTACGTGAGCTCCGTCTCAAAACAGGCGCGCGGGTTGACGAGACAGGTCACGGTCTGTCCCGTAAAGCCATGGTCTAGACAAGCCTGGTTGCATGCGATGCACGTGTTGATCTCGTCCTCGCGTCCCTCGGCGGCTTTGTTGACCAGCTCCGGATCGGCGAGCATGGGCCGTGCCATCGAAACGATGTCCGCATCCCCTGCCGCGAGTACGCTCTCCGCCACATCGGGCATGTTGATGCGATTGCTCGTGATCGTGGGAATGCCGAGCTCCTTGCGCAGGCGGCCCGTCACGCCGGCGAAGGCCGCTCGCGGAACCATCGTGGCGATCGTCGGAACGGCAGCCTCATGCCAGGTGAAGTGGGTGCTGATGATGGAGGCGCCGACTTCCTCGACTTTCTTCGCCAGGGTCACGACCTCATCCCATGACATGCCTCCCTGCAGCATGTCCATGCCGGCAATGCGGAAGATCACGATGAAATCCTTGCCGACCGCTTCGCGCACCCGGCGCATGACCTCTACCGGGAACCGCATGCGGTTCTCGTAGGATCCGCCCCAACGGTCCGTGCGCAGATTCGTCTTCTGGACGAGAAAGGTGCTGAGCAGGTAGCCCGCCGACCCGATGATCTCGACCCCGTCGTATCCGGCATCCTTGGCCATCCGAGCGCAGGCTTCGAAATCCCGGAGCTGCTTTTCAATGCTCTCTTCATCGAGCTCACCTGGAGCGAACGGGCTCAGCCGAGAGCGAACCCCCGACGGGGAGACGCATTGATCCGTCCAGGCCAGAGGCCCCATATGCAGGATCTGCATGCAGATCTTCACGTCCGGATCGGCTTGGTGCACTGCGCTGGTGATCAACACGTGCTGGGCGGCTTCATCGGCCGTCGAGAGCTTCGCCAGCCCCCCGCCTTCGAGGTTCGGCGCGAACCCGCCGGTGATGATCATGCCCACCCCGCCGCGAGCCCGTTCGGCAAAGAAGGCCGCCATGCGCTCGAAGCCACCTTCCGCTTCTTCCAGGCCCGTGTGCATGGAGCCCATCAATGCGCGGTTCTTCAGGGTGGTGTGGCCCAGGTCCAAGGGCGAGAAGAGATTCGGGTAACGCGCGGTGCCACTCATGATGTCAGTCCTCCGGGGCGTTCTGCTTGCTCGTTCGACGAGAGAGTGCGGATCGGCCCGCCCACGACCAGCCGCTCAGCGGCTGGTGATCGGATCCACAGGGCAGATCTGTCCGACCTCGGCTTCGATCCACTCGGCTGCCTGTAGGACCAGATTCTCGCACCATTTGTCGGCATAGATCTGGACACCGGTGGGCAAGCCGTCGGCGACGCCCATGGGTAGTGCCAACGCTGGGATGCCCAGGAGGTTCGCAGGCGTGATGAACCGAATCCGATCCGTGGTCGTTTCGACACCAGAAACGGGATCGATGTCCTCATCGTGCAGAAAAGGGATATCCGTCCAGGTGGGGCCCAGAACGACCGGGTAGTCGACGAAGAACTCGGACCAGAGCTGGCTCAGCCTGTGTCGTGCTGCGTGAACCACCGGAATCGCCAGCTCTTCAGGTCGATACCTGGCCACGAGATCATGAAGCAACTGCTTGCCACTCGGCATGATGAGAGGGCCGATCAGTTCGAGAGTGACCCGCAGATCCATCGTCAGGATCTGCGCCCAGACCTCTGAGACATTCTCGAGTTCCGGCGGGTTGGCTTCCTCGACCTCCCAGCCATGCTCTTTCATCACGGCACCGGCGGTCTTGATCGCGGCGACCGTGGACTCGGGCAGTTCGACGCCTGGAATCTCGGTGACCAGCGCAACCTTCTTGTGGCTCGAAGCCCGGCCGTACAGCGGTACGTCTACAGAGGAAGGATCGCGAATATCCCTCCCGGAGAGGATCTCGTAGCCCAGCCGTATGTCCTGGACGTGGCGGGCCATCGGCCCCTCCACGACCAGGAGTTGCTCCGCGAGGCCAATGCCGGCGGGCACCAGCGACGAGGCATGGGGGATTCTCCCGGCCGTCGTCTTGAAGCCGATCACCCCACAACAGTAGGCAGGGTTGCGAACCGACCCTCCGATGTCGTTCCCCAAACCGATCGGACTCATCCCTGTAGCCAGGCTGGAGGCTTCGCCACCGCTGGAACCCCCAGCGACGCGGGTTGGATCCCAAGGATTGAGCGTGCGCCCCCGCAGCAGATTGTCGGTCGAGATCCGCAAACCGAACTCGGGCAGATTCGTCCGGCCGATCGGAATCGCACCCACGGCCTTCATTCGCTCCACGACGGGTGCGTCAAGGGGTGGCATGGCATTCACGAAAGCAGCCACTCCTTGGGTCGTCGCCGAGCCAGTGCAATCGATGTTCTCCTTGACGGTAAAGGGAACGCCGTGCAGCGACCCCGTCCCGGAGCTCTCGTCGGCCTTCCTGGCGGCTTCGAGCGCGGACTCCGCCAAGACGACCGTGATTGCATTCACGACGGGGTTCACGGATTCGATGCGGCGCAGGTGGCTCTCGACGACCTCGACGCTCGACACCTCTTTGTTCCGAATCAGCTCAGCCAGACCCGCCGCCGAATGGCTCCAAAGCTCTTGGCTCACCGTCGCCTCCAATCGCTGCCTGGGATCCACTTCGTGCGCACCAGTCTGGGATCCACCTTTGCGCGCAACAGGTTCGAGCCAGACGCGTGGCCTGTCAATCGCGCCCGCGCAAGCGGGAGGTGGGGGGCCATACTGCAGAAGGCCCGCGCGAAGCACCCGAAGATCCGGGTCTGGAAATCGCCGGGGTCCGTGTTGCCATGAAGCAAAAGGGAGTATAAGCTCCCTTCCGGCGATTCGGCAAGGAATGGAGATCCATCCGTGAGAACCTCTTCGAGCCCCACACCGTCGATGGTCGGCCTGCTCGCACTCATGCTGGCCGCGTTCAGCCTGGCAGCGCCGCTCGCCGCAGAGGCTCCACGCGAGAAGGCCTCCGTGGCGACCCTTCCGCCGATGGGAAACCACTCGGTCTGGGTCCCCGACCGGCTCACGCAGCACAACCTGCTCTTCGACGGAGATTCCGGCGAGGTCCTGGGAATGATCGACTCCCCGTCCCTCATCACGCCGAAGACCCCGCTCTTCGTTCGTTCCCGCAACGAAATCTACTCCGTCGATATCGCACATTCGCGGGGCACCCGGGGCGAGCGAGTGGACTTCGTGAGTGTCTACGACGCGACGACCCTCGCCTTCAAGCATGAGATCGTGTTTCCGACCCAATCCGGTTCGAGCAACACGTCTCAACAGTACGCAGAGTTGATCGGCGAGCGCTTCATCGGCGTGTTCAACCAGTTCCCGAACACCTCGGTCGCGGTGATCGACCTGGTCGAGCGGCGCTTCGTCGAAGAGATCGTCACCACCGGCTGCGCCGGGGTCTACCCGATCGACGCGCATCGTTTCGCGGCACTCTGCGGAAACGGCACGACGGTCGCGATCGAACTCGACGAAAGCGGGAGCTTCAAGCAGTTCAGCCGCAGCGCTCGCTTCTTCGATGTCGTCGAGGATCCGGTCGCCATGTCGGCGGGTCGTACGGGGCTTCGCTGGACATTCGTCTCATTCGAGGGGCAAGCGCATACGATCGACTACTCCGAGGGCACTCCCGTGGTCGCGGCGTCATGGTCGCTCACGGACGAGGCCGAGCGAAGCAACGAGTGGCGCCCCGGCGGGCTGCAATACGTCGCGGTCCACGGCAAGAGCGGACGCCTGTTCGTGGTGATGCATCAGGGAGGGGCCGGCAGCCACAAGGAGTCAGGCCCGGAAGTCTGGGTCTGGGACATGGCCACCCAAAAACGTGTCGGCCGTTTCGGATCGCCCAATCTGACAGCTGCGTTTCTCGGATCGTTCATGGGTGTCACCGAGGACAGCTTCGTGCATGACGTGCTGAATTGGGTCCTCCCGTCCGGTGGAATCCACACCATCGCCGTCAGTCAGGACGAAAGCCCACTGCTCTTCGTCCGCAACGGGATGCTCGGTGCGATCGGTGTCCTCGATGCCACCACCGGCCAATCCCTGCGCACCCTAAGCGAAGCGGGCCTTGCCGGCCCCACACTCCGGGTGCCCTGAGTTGGACCCCGCCTTCAGCTGGATCCTCCGAGGCAGCCTTGCCGCCCTGTTCGCCGTTGCGGCCGCGCACAAGCTGCGGGATCTCGAGACCTTCGGGGAGACCCTGCGGGCCTATCAGATCCTAGGCAGCCGCTGGGTCGCACCCGCCGGGGCTGCGCTCGTGCTGGCGGAGCTTGGCGTCGCGATCGCGCTGATCCTCTCGCCGGATGTCCGGGTAGGCGCGGCCGGTGCAGTGATGCTGCTCGGTCTCTACTCCTTCGGGATCGGATTCAACCTCGCAAGGGGACGCCGCGACATCGATTGCGGTTGCCTCGGCCCTTCGGCACGGAGCCCGCTCTCGGGCGCCTTGCTGGTGCGCAATGGAGTGCTGGCCATAGCGGCGATGCTCGCAGGTTTCCCGGCTGCACCACGCGCCCTCCATCCCATCGATGCGTTCACGATTGGCGGGGGCCTCGTCGCCACCGTGTTCATCTTCATCGCAGCTCAGCAGCTCGCCGCGCTGGCCCCGGGTCTGCGCAGTCGGAGGAAGTCCGTATGACCGAAGCCCTGCTCGTATCGAATGCGATCCTTTGGATTCTCGTCGTTGCCCTCGGCCTGGTGGTCGTCGCTCTCACACGGCAGATCGGATTGCTGCATGAGCGCATCGCACCCGTCGGCGCGCTTGCAACGTCTGCAGGCCTCGAAATCGGAGACGACGTTCCGGAGTTCGCCTTGCAGACGTTGGACGGCGCAGAGTTCCGACTGGCAGCGCAGCGCACGTTGCTCTTCTTCCTGTCACCGACCTGCCCGGTTTGCGAAACGATCCTCCCGACACTGAAGCGCATCGAACGCGAAGAGGCCTCCAGCTTGAGGGTGATCCTCGCGAGCGACGGCGACCCGGAGGAGCACGCCCGTTTCGTTCGAGCAAAAGGGCTCGATCGCTCTGCCTACGTGCTCTCACAGGAGCTCGGGCTGCGTTTCGAGGTCGCCAAGTTGCCGTACGCGGTATTGATCGATGGCGCCGGACGGGTCGCCGCGAAGGGAATCGTCAACACTCGCGAGCACATCGAGAGCCTCTTCGAGGCCGAACGGCTCGAGGTGGCCTCAATTCAGGAATTTCTGCAGCAGACCGAGGAATTGCCGATGCTCGAACTTCCCCGAGCCGGAGCGGAATCGTGAAGGGCCTCGACGAATGGCTCGAACAGCGAGCCCGCAAGATCGCTCGGAACACCAGCCGAAGAACCTTCCTCGCACGTCTCGGCGGGATGCTCGCAGGCGGTGCAGCGCTTCCCTTGCTGCCGGTTGCCCGCGCTTCGGCGGGCCCCGATTCTGCGCGAGTCCCCGCACCTGACGAGACGATCGAGGGCCCCGAGGGCGACCCCAAGAGTTGCGAGTACTGGCGGCATTGCGCAATCGACGGTTCCGCATGCGCCTGCTGCGGTGGCAGTTCCACGACGTGCCCGCCCGGAACCGAGATTTCGCCCGTGACCTGGATCGGAACCTGCCGCAATCCGGCAGACGGCAAGGAGTACCTGATTTCGTACAACGATTGCTGCGGCAAGACCTTCTGCGGTCGGTGCATCTGCAACCGGAACGAGGGCGAGCGGCCCGAATACCACTGGTACAGGAACAACGACATCAACTGGTGCGCGGGCGCCACGTCGCAGGTCTACAACTGCTCGATCGCCGTCGTCGTGGGCCAGGCCACCGAAAGCCAGCCTGAAAAGTGATGGGGCGCTTCCTCACCGCGCTGATCCTCTGCGCCGCGCCAGCAGTCTACGCCGGCGACTCCGGCATTCGGCCCCCCGCCGAAGGGTACGTCCTCCACTGCTCCGGCTGCCATGGACTCGACGGCCATGGTGTCCCCGGCACCGTTCCGACGCTTCACGGCGTCGGCCGCTTCGGGAGCACGCCAGAAGGGAGAGCCTACCTGGCGAGTGTGCCCGGCGTTGCGCAGGCACCCATCGGCGATGCGGAACTCGCGACCCTGCTCAACTGGGTGCTCGAGAGCTATTCCGATGCCCCGCCGACGCCTCCGTACTCGGCTGAGGAAGTGGGGAGGTTCCGCAGCAAGCCAATACTCGATACGACTTCTGCGCGAGCCGCGCTGACGGCTCCGTAGCTCGAACTTCCCCCGGAATCGTGGGCAAGCTGAACCCATGCCTTGCACTGACTCCGGTTCACCTGTTTTCTGTCTACTCTGCGCCCAAGGAGCCACATGATGATTGGATACGTGACGATCGGATCGAACGACCTGGACAAGGCCTGCGCCTTCTATGACGGCCTGCTGGCCGAGGTAGGTGCCAAGCAGATGATGGGGATGGACAGGATCAAGTTCTACGGAACCGGAAAGGAAAACGCCGCGATGATCGCGGTCTGCATCCCTTACGACGAGAAGACGCAGGACTGCGGCAACGGCAACATGATCGCGATTCCCGGAGGCTCCCGTGAGGGTGTCGACAAGCTCTACGCGAAGGCGATCGAGCTGGGTGCCACGGATGAAGGCCCGCCCGGCGAGCGGATGCCGGTCTTCTACGGCGCCTACGTTCGCGATCTCGACGGCAACAAGCTCTGCTTCTTCGACATGAAGACTGGCTAGGTCTGCTGTTCCTTCCCCGGACGCGGCCGCGTGCCGCTCCGGGGAAGGGGCCTGCAGCTGCTCCGCGTCAGGAAGACCTGGCGGTGATACCGATCAGGGAACTTCCGGGAATCAGTTTCGTGTGCCGGATTTCGGTGAGACCTGCCTTGTCGAAGAGCGCGAGTAGATCGTCGAGTTCGGGTAGCGGGGTGCAGCCGTTCAATGAACTGGTCACCAGGTTCAGGTTGGCGGCCATGGGATCGCCACCCCTGCCTTGGGTGGTGGTGACCAAGGCCAAGGTTCCACCGGGTGAGAGACGCTCGCGCAGTGCGCGGATCAACTCCAACCGCTCCTCCTCCGGGAAGTAGTAGATGATGTTGTAGAGCGTGATCAGATCGAAGGCATCCTTCAACTCGGGAGGTGGCTGGCGGACATCGCCCGAGATCACCCGGAAACGATCACCGATCTTCCACTGCGCCAGATTGTCTTGGGCCTGCTCGACGGCGGCTGCATCCAGGTCGATGCCCACTCCGACTGCATCGGGATTCACGTCGGCCGCGCAGCGCAGAAGGGCGCCTGAGCCGCAGCCCACTTCGAGAATGCGCATTGGACTGCGTCCCGACACGGTCTCCCGGACAAAGGCGCGAAGGAAGGGTTCACCCACGCGAGAGGCTCGAGCGACCAGGTCTCCGATTTCCGCCAGGTCGTCGCCGCGGGGAGCCCCTTTCATTCTGGCCGCAGCCAAACGATAGGCTTTGTTGTAGTAGGTGGCGTTCGCCTGGACCATGGCCACCAAGGGGTCGCTGTCACTGGCCGCCAGAGCACGCGAGCGTTTGCCGCGAAGCGCATAGCGGCCATCGGAACAAGAGAGTTCTCCGGCGGCGAGGCCCGCATCCAAGACGGCGTCCAGGATTTCAGGGCGTTGAACGCCGAGGCGCTCCACCAGGGTTTCCCGTGTGGGCTTGTCGGACAGGGCTTGCAACAGGCCCGAATCGCTGGCGGTGTGAAGAAAGTGCATACGGACCATCGCCTGCAGGTCGCCCATGAAGCGGTAGATGGTGAGGGGATTGCTGGCGCGGAGCGCGGCCAACATGCTGGTGATCTTCATTTCCCATTCTCTCCCTACGGGAGCTCGCCCGAACCGATTTGGTCAAAATGGGGTCGAGGGTGTGGCCTATCTGCTTGACTGTGTGGTGCATGAATAGGAAATGCAGAAACGCTTCCCAAGCGCCTCGACCAGGAACCAGGGGCCGACCACGATCTCAGTCATCAGATTCAGGATGTTGCAAGCAATCAATGATTGTGGTTGATTGGCCTGCGCAGAAGTCGACCAGGGCAGCCGTCGGATTTCGGGGAACCCCATGAGTTTTGAACACGTCGTTCATGAGACAGAGCGCTATGTAGAAGTCCGGTTCTGGGACGCCCTGACGACGGATTCGGTGGTCGCATACCTGCAGCAGGTGTGGCTGAACCACCCGGAGCTCCATGGTTTCAGCGAGTTGATCGATTTCCGCCCGATCGAGAAGGCCGAAATGGATACAGGTCAATTGGCCGAGATCGTCGAGGTCGGGCGCATGCTGGACGACGCGAACCAGGAATCAAAGATGGCGATGGTCATCACCGACAAACACGACGTCTTCAAAGGCTCACTCTTTCTAGCGCTCCAGGATCTCTACCCAGTGCGTAACAAGCAGGTCGAGATCTTCAAGGATGAAGAGACCGCTCGTCACTGGATTCTGGCCGACCGCTAGCGCAGGAAACCCGCGGACTTCGTGCGATTTCATCCGCGTAGCTCGACGAGCTGATCTTTGGTGAACTGTGGCAGCGAGTCGGAAATATCGAACCACGAACTCTTGCACTCGACGAAGATGTGTCTGTCCGGGCGGATCGCAGGATCGTCCTCGAGCAGACCTGCCGGGATCTCCAACCAGTTCCCGCCATCGGGAGGATTCGGCACCGGGGAACCGCAGCGCGAACAAAACGCCACGCGATAGGGCGGAGGGCTTTCCCGCGTCGGTGATTCGTAGGTCTGGATCAGTTCGGCGCCGGAGAGCAACCTGAAGTCCTGGGCTCGCACGCCCAGACCGGCCACGAAGGCAGAGCCAGATGCCTTGCGACAACGCTGGCAGTGACAGAGTTCGAACGGTCCGACCGCACGCTCGACTTCGAACCGGACGCCACCACAGAGACAAGCGCCTCGGATCATTGCCCGCTCTCCATCACCGCGCCGGGCTGGCGGGACGCACTGCCGGTCTCCTCGGCAAAGAGTGCTGGAAGGAAGCTCGCAAGATGATTCATCTCTTCCGCGCAGTGCACCAGAAGGTCTCGGCCAAGCCTCGAGGGAATCACGAACCGGCGGGCAAATCGGGTCGCCAGCAACCGGTCGATCGAGTTCCGCTCGGGGAGACTCCGGATGTGCACTTCACCCACCCAGAACCGGCTGCGCATCTCGCAACCCTCTGGAGTCTCACGAATGAGGTGGATCAAGTACCCCGAATCGACGGGCCTGTCGCTGAAGCCGACCCGAGCACAAACGGCAGTGCTGATCCCAGCGTCCTTGAAGGAATCTTCAGCCAGACCGAAGTCGCGAGGCTCACAAAAGGAGATCGCGAGTCGATGGATATGCGGACCCACGTACTCATCGACCCAGGACGTATTCCCGACGTATCTCTGTCGGTCCGTGAGCCCCGGGACGGCAGCGCGCTCGTAGCGCAGCTGCGAATAGAGATGTGCCTGGGGATGCCAGAGTTTGTAACGCTCCGTTTCAGCGCTGTGCCAACCAAACCACCAGTCGATCATCTCGCCGGTGGCCCCTGGAAACCGGGTGAGGACAGCAACGTGGGCAGTCCCATCGGGGAGAGTCGCGTATCCGGTTTCCAGCGGAAGGTAGCCGGGCTCCAACAGGCAGTTGACGTCCGCCCTCGGAAGCACATCGTTTGCGTCCGACTCACCCTGCCCGAGCACCAGCTCGACGTGATCCGGAAGAGGACTCATCTCCCAGCGAAAATGGCGTTCGTAGGATTTGCCCCGCAGCTCATTGCGGAGAATTCCGAGATGGACTCGCCGTCTGCGATCGAGCGTGTCTTCGTGTTCCTGCATCGCTAGTTCCTCGCCAATTCGGTAGCGCCGAAGGCCAGGCGCTCGACGACCTCTGTGTCACTGACGCATAGAGAGTAGCTCCATGCAATCGGCCCAAACCGGAATTCTTCCCCGAAGATGAAGGAGGGCACGCCGAACACGCCCCGGGCGTAGGCGGCGGCCGGGTACCGGGCCAAGGGGTCGACGCCCTCACCCGCTGCCCGACCGAGGGCTACGGGCTCGGGGTTGCCGACGTCGAGGCATGCCTGAGCAGGGCCGGACCATTGCCGTTCTCCTGCCCCAACGGTGCTCAATCGAGCAAACGGCGCTTCCGGGAGAAGGCGTATTGGTCCAGTTGGAGGAGTCGGCGTCAGGGCCCAACGGGACTCGAACCCGAGCGATACGAGCGTAAGTAGTTGCAATTTCTCGGTTGACGCACTGCGCATTCCGGCCCCCGGCTGGCCCCAAGCGGGTTTCCGGAACCCAACGCCGGCGACAACCTGAACCACTACTACATCCGGCGCTTGCCAATTTGACCCCCTACTTCTCCCTTGCTCGCCCCGCTAACCCGTTCACCAAGCCACAATTCTGACTCTTCCGATAGCTGGGGAGCAGACTTCAGATTGGACTGCATCGACCAGACAGGACCAGCAGAGGAGTCAGGCTCATGCGGACCGCTGATAGCACGTTCGCCGGAACACGGGCTTCGCATCATGTTCGTTAGTGAGTAAGCGTGAACCACAGCGATGACGACTGGAAAGCGAAGGCCGTCGCTGAACACCTCGGTGAGTCCAATGCGCAGTCCGTCCATGCGGGCTTCGCGCGATCTGTCATTGAAGTCAGATGCGGGATCAGGCAGAATTCATTCAAATTCGACCCCTGGGAGGCGAGCAATGCGGCCTGCCGTGCTGATTCTGGCCATCGTGATAGGCGGGCTTGCGTGCGCCGCGAACCGGGTCTTGCTCGTCACTCCCGAGGAAGCTGCCGCTGCCCATGACTCTGACTGGCGGATTGTGAGCGAACCGCATCCAAAGGAAGGGACCACCGATTGAAGCTGGGAGATCGAATCGTCTTTTGTCTGGTGATTCCGCTTCTTTGCGTCGGAGCTGCTGGCCCTGCCCGCATGAACCTGCCGGATGTATCAACTAAAACGCCACTCGCGGGCGGAAGCAACCGACCTGTTATCGTTACCATACCTTTCGTCGATGAACGTTCCCATCCGCAGCGATGTGGAATCAGGAAGGGATTCAAGGCCGGTGGCGACGTGGTCTGCAAGGAGCGGGAGCCGTCCGAGTGGATAGCCACGGAACTTGCCGAAGAACTCAGCAGGGTTGGATTCCAAGTGCCGCCGGAATCCTCGGGACCGTCCCTTCATACGCTGCGAATCGAGGGAACATTGGAGAGGTTCGTCGTAGAGCCGCTAATTGGATGGGTCAATCGCATGGAGTGTGACCTCCAGGTGAGTTTGGTCGCGACCACCGGCAGCGGCCTGCGGGCTGAGCGCACCTTCTTCTCGAAGCGCCGAACGCCCGCGAACACTCTGATCTCAGGGCTATACACCCTGACGGCCGCGAAATCAGCAGGGCGGCTGTTGTCAGATATGGTGCGGGCGATCATCGAGCTTTCAGATCGGAACTTTATGGTTGGCGAGGCACCCCCGTGAGTAACTCGGCAGCGGCTTCCTCGAACACGGCCTAGTGCGGCTGATCGGCGACAAGGCGTACGACAGCGACGGACCCGATCAGCGCCTTTTGGAGGAACGAGGGGTGGAGATGATTTCGCCCACCTACCGACCCGCCGAATGAAGACCCAGAACGCCGACCGCTGCGGCGCTGGAAGATCGAGCGCCTGTTCGCGTGGCTTCAGAACTTCCGCCGCTTGGTCACCCGTTACGAGTACCCTGCTGAGAACTTCATCGGCTTCGTCCGACTCGGATGCATCTGCATCCTCTTGAGGCATTTGTGAGATGGCCTGTATCGGGAGTGCAACGAGATGTGGCGGAATACGCCGAAACTGCAGTGAATTTGGCAGTTTGGCGGAGAGGGTGGGATTCGAACCCACGGAAGGCTTGCACCTTCACCTGATTTCGAGTCAGGCACGTTCAACCGGGCTCCGCCACCTCTCCGCTCGAAGGGCTGGAGGCTAGCGAACGGTAGCGGGGCCGTCCGCGGGCTCGGCCCCGTGCCCCAGCGGCTCTGCGATCGCCACCGTCACGTGGCTCGAACCGGCGAGGCTATGCGCCCGCCGGCGTGTAGCGAAGCAGCACCCGCTTTCCGCTGGACAATCCCTCTTCGAAACGCGGGCCCCACTTCGCCCACTCGGCCGGGTACTTCGCCCCGAACTTCTCGAGGGCGTGGGCATGGGCGTCCCCATCCACGCGTGCCGTCGCCTCGAAAGTAGGCGAGGTCTTGTACGCGCCATCGGAGGTCGTCCATACGCCGTGATTGCCGACCCAGATTCGTGCGCGAGACAGGCCCTTCTGGATCGCGACGGCCTTCCAGCGATCGACCGCAGTCACGACCAACAGATCGTCTCCATCCGGAACGAACCACACCTCACCATGGCAGGTGCTCTCAGCGCCATCGCTGCGGAGTGGCGAGACGTACGCCAGAGGACTCTCGGCGATAGCCTTGCGATGGGCATCGCCGAGCGGCCCGGCATCCGCCCGCAGCAGCGATGCCGGAGCGAGACCTGCGAGCAGCATGCCCGCGCCAGTCGTGTGAATGAATCGTCGTCGCGTGAAAGTGTGTTCGTGCTTCATGGAGCGACAACTTAACAGATGGAACCGGCCCCTTGCTTAACACTTTGGTTGGCAGATGCCGAGATTGGTGAGTTGTTGGCGGGCTTGGGGGGCCCAGCCGCGGTTGGCGGCGGGGCTGGCGGGGCTGGGGTGGAGGATGGTTGCGATCTTGATGTGGGGGTTGGTCAGGGCTTGGTGGGCTCGGGCTTCGGCGAATTTCCCGATGCCGATCACCCACTCGGGCTCGAGCAGCTCGACCAGGCGGCGCAGGTGGCGGTCGCAGGCGGCGTAGACGGGCTCGCGCTCGGTGGCCGGCAGCTTGTCCGGGGTGCGGTTCTTTCCACTCTCTTCCATGAACACGAGCGGGCAGTAATTGGCGAGGAACGCGGTCCGGAAGAAGTCTTCCGGGGCGGGGTAGTGCTCGGCGATGGCGCCCCACAGCCGGGCGCCGCTCACCTCGCTGCGAGGGCACGCAAAGCCCTCGATGGGTCGCCTTGGGTGCTCGGGAACCGGGCGATCCACCCGCCCGTCGATCCCCATCCAATCCCGCACCAGACCGATCTCGCCGAAGGGCACGCCGGTCTGGGCCATCCCATAGGGGCCCGGGTTCATCCCCAGGTAGACGACGCGCTTCGGTGCCGCGGCAAATCGCCGCAGATAGGCCCTGTGGGGCCTGGCCGCATAGACCAGCGGGTTGTAGACGTGGGTCACCGGAGCCCCGAAGCGGATCGGCGCGAGGTCCTGAATGAGACGCCGTTCGGCTGCGAGAACCCGATCTACGAGAGCCATGGGGCAGGACCGTACCCCCCGCTACTCTGTAACGCCTCCGCGGAGAAGGATGATCGCAGGGTCCCGGCCGAGCTCGGTGCCCTGTGAACCCCGTCAGGTCCGGAAGGAAGCAGCGGCAGCAAGACGCCGGTTGCGGTTGGGGGTGCCCTGCGATCTTCCTTCTCTGCGGTGCAAGACGAACGCCAACTGGCGCGGAGGCCCTCCCCCCACGTGTCCTATCAGGTCCTGGCTCGGAAGTATCGTCCCCGGGGATTCGACGACGTCATCGGGCAAGATCACGTCACGACCCCGCTGCGCAATGCGATCCGCTCCGGCCGGATTCCGCATGCGATCCTCCTCACCGGTCCGCGCGGCACGGGCAAGACGACGCTCGCGCGCATCTTCGCCGGCTGCCTGAATGCAGAGGGTGGACCGACGGACACGCCGGATCCGGAGGACCGCTGCGGCCTGGAAATCCAGGCCGGATCGTCGGTCGACGTGCAGGAGATCGACGCGGCCAGCCGCACCAGCGTGGATGACGTCCGCGAGATCATCGAGTCGATCCGCTACGCCGCAGCACCGGGCAAGCACCGGATCTTCATCGTGGACGAGGTCCACATGCTCTCGACGCCGGCCTTCAACGCGCTGCTGAAGACACTCGAGGAGCCTCCGCCCGAGAGCCTGTTCATCTTCTGCACCACCAACCCGGAGAAGCTCCCGTTCACGGTCGTCTCGCGCTGTCAGCGCTACGACCTGCGTCGCATCGCCACGGCTGAGGTGGCGGAGAGTCTCGGCCGCATCGCGCAGACCGAGGGTCTCCACGTCTCGGAGATGAGCCTGCTCGCGGTCGCCCGTGCCGGGGACGGCTCGATGCGCGATTCCCTGACCCTCCTCGATCAGCTGATCGCGTTCGGCGGCGAGAAGGTCGACGATGAGCGGGTCGCCGAGGTGCTCGATCTGATCGATCGCAGCGTGCTGCTGGCGATCGTCACCGGCTGCATCGAGGGCGACGCGGCCGCTGCGCTCGTCGCTTGCCGACATGCCTGGGAGAGCGGCGTCGACGCCAAACGCCTGGGCGGTGAATTGCTAGGCCTGCTGCGGGATCTCGTGGTCCTCCGGGTCGCTCCCGAGGCCGGGCTGGTCGAGGCCGCCGATGCCGAGGTCGACGCACTCCGCAAGCTGTCCGGCCAGACCCAGGAGGCCCGCCTGCGGCGCATGTTCCGCGCACTGCTCAAGGAGCAAGAGGATCTGGCCTGGGCGCCGGACCCGTTTTCGGTGCTCGAGGTGGCGCTGGTCCGGCTCGCTGGGCTTCCCTCAGGCGACCAGGTCGAGCAGTTGCTGGCGCGCATCGGTGCGCTGGAGCGACGGCTTCGCGGCGAGGGCAGTGGGGGAGCCGGAGGCGGGGGAACGCCCGGAGGTGGCCGACAGAGCACTTCGAGTGCAGGCTCGGAATCCACACCGCGACCCAGAGCCCCCGAGGCCGAGGCGGCACCGCCGGAACCACCCCCAGAGCCCGAGCCGGAGCCCGCGCAGAGGATGGCTCCTGAGGTGCCCTCCTCCGCAAACACCGCAACGAACCAAGACGCGCCCGCAAGCACTGCAACGAGCCAAGACGCGCCCGCAAGCGACGCAGCGAGCCAGGATACGCCGCTCCCGCTGGTCTTCGACCGGCTGCGTGCGTTCGCCCAGGAGGCGAACCGCGGCCTGTTCGCTGCCCTCGAGGGTGGCTCGCTCCTCGAGCGCAGTGATACGCGGGTGCGCATCCAGCTTCCGTCGGGGATCGCCGCTCGGCGCCTGCAGGCCCGGGTAGGCGAGTTGGCCGCCGTCTGCGAGAGCTTCTTCGGCAGCGCGGTCGCGGTCGAACTCCAGACGGAGGAAGCTGGGGCTTCCGCACCGGGGGGCCGACCGGCGAGCAACTCGGAGCAGACTCCCGAGGGTCGCCGCAAGCGCCAGGAAGCGCTCAACCACCCGGCCGTGAATGACGCGCTCGACATACTCGGAGCGGAGATCCTGGAAATCAAACCCTCCGGCGACGCGTCGCCGGACGCCGTATGAGGCCTGCCTCCCGGCACGCTTCGAGGACGAACCGATGAACCAAGAAGACCTGGGCGATCTGCTCGCAAAGGCCCAGGAAATGCAGACCAAGCTGGCTGGCCTCCAGCAGGAGTTGGCCAGGCGAACGGTCTCCGCGCAAGCCGGCGGGGGGATGGTCACTGCGGTGGTCAGCGGCGACCTGCGGGTCCAGGAGCTGAATGTCGAACCCGGCCTGATCGCGGACGGCGACCGTGAAATGCTCCAGGACCTGGTCGCGGCGGCCATCAACGCTGCCCTCGCCGCAGCGCAGCGCATGGTCCAGGAGGAGATGCAGAAGGCCGCAGGGCTCGCAGGCCTGGCGGGGATTCCCGGAATGGGCGGACCCGGAGCAGGCAGCGCTTGAAGACGCCGCCCCCGATCGAACGGCTGATCGGCGCGCTGCGCCGGCTGCCGGGCATTGGCGAGAAATCCGCGACGCGGCTCGCGTTCTTCATGCTCTCCGCTCCCGAGACTCTGGTCATCGAGCTCGCCGAAGCGATCCGCCGGGTCAAGCAGGAGATCGTGCTGTGCGAGCATTGCTTCGATCTCACCGAGGTCTCGCCTTGCAGCATCTGCGCCAGCGACGCCCGCGATCGGGGACAGATCTGTGTGATCGAGGAGCCGGCCGATCGAGCTGCGATCGAACGGAGCGGGAGCTTCCACGGCGTCTACCACGTGCTGGGTGGCGCGCTCTCGCCCATCGATGGAGTCGGACCGGAGGAGCTGCGGATTGCCGAACTCGAAGAGCGGGTGCGAGCTGGCGGGGTTGGCGAGATCGTGCTGGCCACGAACCCGAACGCAGAGGGTGACGCCACCGCGGCCTACCTGGCCGAGCGCATGCGCTCCTTGGACGTGCGCATCAGCCGGATCGCCTACGGTATGCCGATGGGCGGTGATCTCGAATACGCCGACCACGTGACAGTGGGGCGTTCCATCCAGAACCGACAGGTATTGGAATGATGCAAATCCGTCAGGAGGCAGCAGAGGGTCGCTCGGAGAGGGCTAAAGCCCGCCGCCTTGTCGTCCGATCGGAGGAGCGGCCGGGCAGCTTGCCCGACAATCCGGACGGGGGTAACGTGGCTCGAAAGAGTTCTTCAAACCCGGTTAGTTACGGTGGTTCCTGCCGGAATCCGCGAATCCGGATTCCGAAGAACCGACAAAGGATCGGACGATGATGGACACACAGCTCGTGATGTACGAAGAGGATTTCAAGAAGATCCTCGCCGTCATCCAGCGGCTGGTGCGAGACGCCAACGCCAAGGGCATCTTCGTGGTCGACAAGAACGGCCAGCTGATCGCCGAAGCGGGCGAAGTGCGCGGCATCGATACCACGAGCCTGGCCTCGCTCACGGCAGGCAGCATCGCCGCCACGGGCGGGCTCGCGAAGATCATCGGCGAGGATGACTTCCCGGTCCACTTCCATCAGGGTGCACGGGACAACCTGCATATCACCCTGGTCGGGGGCCGCATCATTCTCGTGGTCGTATTCGACGACCGCAGCTCACTCGGCCTCGTGCGACTCCGGGTCAAGAAGGCCGGTACCGAGATGGGCAAGATCTTCGAAGACATCCAGAAGAAGGCCGAAAGTGAAGCGGCAACGGGGACCAGCACGTCACCCTTTGCCGAGATCACCGACGACGATATCGATAACCTCTTTTCCGAGTAGCTCCACGTAGCTTCGAGCAGGCCCCATGTCCTTCATCAACTATTCGTCCCGCGAGATCAACTGCAAGATCGTCTACTACGGCCCGGGGCTGTGTGGCAAGACAACGAACCTTCAGTTCATCTACACCAAGACGAACCCCGACCTGAAGGGGAAGATGATCTCGCTCGCGACCGAGACGGAGCGCACACTCTTCTTCGACTTCCTTCCGCTCGCACTCGGGCAGATTCGCGGCTTCAAGACCCGCTTCCACCTCTACACGGTGCCAGGCCAGGTGTTCTACGACGCCAGCCGCAAGCTCATCCTGAAGGGCGTGGACGGCGTGGTGTTCGTGGCAGACAGCCAGATCGAGCGCATGGAGGCGAACCTGGAGAGCATCGACAATCTCAAGGTGAACCTTCGTGAGCAGGGTTACGAACTCGACAAGATTCCGTTCGTGATCCAGTACAACAAGCGGGATCTTCCGAATGCGGCTCCGCTCGACGAGCTGCGGCGACAGCTGAACCCCTCGGGTGTGCAGGATTTCGAGGCAAGTGCGACGACGGGCGAAGGGGTGTTCGAGACCCTGAAGGCTGTTGCGAAGACTGTGCTTTCGGACCTGAAGAGGCTATCGCGGTAGCTGCGGCCTCTGGGTTGCTTTTGAGGCGCGGCTAGAGGGCAGGGGCCCAGCGCCGAATGGCTCTCTGCGGCCCTCGAACGCGCGCGCACGGAGGCTGCCGTTGCGCTGATGGCTGGGCGCGTACTCTCGGGCCTTGTTGCGCTTGATTTGGGCGCTGGGCCCCTGCCCTCTAGCCGCTTGCTCGTTGGCTGCGCGGAGGGGTGCGCTCGCGGTAGGCTGTTGCGATGGGTTTGATCGAGGTTTCAGGGCGGGGGGTGTATTTCGAGTTGGTCGGGCCCGAGTTGGCTCCGCCGCTCGTGTTGGTCATGGGGTTGGCGGGGTCTTGCCGGGGATGGCATCCGTTGCAGGTGCCGGAGCTTTCGAAGCGGCATCGGTTGGTGCTGTATGACCATCGCGGAGTCGGGGAGAGTGAGGATCCGGGCGGCGCGTTTACGACGGCGGATCTGGCTCGGGATCTGGAGGAGTTGCTCGACGCGCTCGGGATTCGCAGGGCTCATGTGCTGGGTGCATTTCTCGGCGGGATGACGGCCCAGGAGCTGGCCTTGTCGTTTCCGGAGCGGGTGAATCGGCTGGTGCTGGTGGGCACGTACGCGCGCGCCGATGCCAAGCGACGGATGTTGCTGGAAAAGTGGCGGGAGATGGCGCGGGGCGGGACATCGGCGGAGGTCTTCACTCGCGAGCGGCTCCTCTGGACGCTGATGGACG
>JAAELW010000195.1 GCA_024226235.1 bacterium | reverse complement strand
TCGGCGCCAGGTGACCGACAAGTCAGTGTGCGATCGATCCCGCAAGCAGCTTTCCGAGGGCCGTCACTCGCAGAAGCGGTGTTGGCTTCGAGGCGCGCCCCCGGCACCACCTGATCCCTTCCGCTGGCACAAGGCGCCAGGATTCCGTGGAACCTCACCTGGTGGGCCCGGGGAGGGGGTATTAGCGGGGAAAGCCGTTCGAGCAACTCGCGCCGCTCCATCAAGATATGCGTCGTTCCATCGCGCCATTGGGTCTTGAGCTTGTAGCTGAGCCGACCGTCGGGTTGGGTCTCGAGGCGGGCATCTCGATCCAACTCGACGAGTGCGGCCTTCAAATCCCGCGACATGACTGTGTCTCCAACGATGCATCGACCCACTCCGCTACCTCTCGATTCCTTGCAGCGCATTTTCTCCGAGCGACTGCCCGCGAACCTCCTTTGCGGCCGGAAGTTCGGCCGATTCCTTCACCTTCTCTGCGCCGGGTGCGGAGGGGCGAACAGGTGTGAGCCGCGCTGCATCGGGGTGTCGGGACTCCGGCCGGCGGATCTCATGGATCGCGTCAGGTGTGGCCGCTTCGCCGATCTGCTTGAAGACATCCTCTCCAATGGGCGAGATCAGGACTTCGATGCGGCCGGGAGAGTCTGTTCCAGCACCGCCCAGTGCAATCGCCGAGGTCCTCGGCCCGGATGCGCCCTCCTCGAAGACCGCGACGGCCCCGAAGACGTTCCGACCCAAAGGAGTCGTCCGCGCCGGAATCCGGAATCGGAAGCGCCCAGACGAATCGACCGACGCCTCGCCGTGTGGCGCGGGAACGCCGTGTGGAATCGTATGCCAAAGCGCGACCCGCTCGGGCTGGAAGTAGCAGCTCCGCGAGGTGACCTGGCCCGCGATCTCCCAGCTCGAGCCGAAGGAGACCGTCGCCTGGTGGGAAGGCCGGTCGATTCGCGTGGTCACGACCTCTCGCGAGCTGCGTGCTCGAAGACGGATCGCAAAGCGGCGCCGAGTCAGCAGGCCTGCTGCGTCTCTTGCCTCCACCAGGAGCGTGAGCGTCGTATCCTCGACCGGCCGGGTGGAGAAGGGGGTGTCGGCGTGACGCCGGAAGGAGAGTTCCCGGGGGTCCCCGACCGCCGCTCCGCTGGCCCCATGATGGATGGAGCGCCCAGCACCCGAGCGCAACGCCGGACCCTCCAGGGTCGTCGCCACGTACCGCAGGCCAGTATCGTCCCTCACCTCGACATCGAAACGGTGGCCCGCGCCGGCCGCGCAATCGAGCTCTCGCAGCTCGGGCGGGGAGACGTAGGTCCCGCCTCCCGGTCCGCCGATCTCGAGGGCACGAATGGTGATCTCCGTCGATCCTGACGACGGCGTAGACACCAGAACGGCCGCGAGCGGAAGCGCAGACACCAGCAGGGGGAGGAGCCAACGAAGAGCGCGGGGCTTCGTGTCGTTCATGGATGCACCTCCTGGTGGCCGAAAGCGTAGGTCAGGTAGACACAGAAAGCGTCGGATGGGATTCCAGCCCGGTTCAATCTTCCCATGCGGAGCCGGACCTCTTCTGGATCCGCGTGAAGATCGCGCTGGGAACCATCTTCGCCGCGGTCGGGGCGCTCGGGCGCCGTCTACGCCCGGATCGGCCTGATCGCGCCCGAATTCGGGAGCGATCAGGCCGATCCGGACCTCCCGCTTTACCCCCCAAAGGGGGCCCCTTGTGACACAACCCACCAGTGCATACGGACGAGCCGGGTCAATCCAACAAGCTGTTTTCCGTTAATCCGTTTCTTCGAACTCACCGATGCGACGATTCTTTCGCACCTTGTCGTACGGGAATACCCGTCCGTTCATGGCCACATAAACTCCATGGGGCAACGTCTGGGCAAAAGCGACCGCCGCTCCCAGGTTGAACAATCCGTCTGAACTGCCGAACGTGTATGGAATCATGGCCCCGACCAGCACGACTGTCTTGTCGGCAATTTCGGCCCCCAATAGTCCCGCGGTAACTTCCATGGTGTCGGTTCCGTGTGTCACCACAATCCGCTCTTCCTCACAGGACCGGCAATTCTGCAGGATTACTTGCCGTTCGGCATCGCTCATCTCCAGCGAGTCCACCATCATCAGGGTGCGAACCTTGACCGGCATCCGGCATCGGCCCAGCGCCAGCATCTCTTTGACGTGGGAATCCTGGAACACAAGCGAACCATCAAGTTCGTTGTATTCCTTGTCAAACGTGCCTCCGGTTACAAACAAGCGTATCGACATGCCGGTACCTCCATCCAACCATGTCCGACTCGGAACTCAATCAAGAAGTGAAGTGAGGTTGACCCATACCGTCCAGGATTGTCGATC
>JAAELW010000194.1 GCA_024226235.1 bacterium | reverse complement strand
GCCAGGCCCGGAAGGGAGCAACGGTAAGCGAACCATCTCAGGTGCCGCAGGTCCACTTGGGCCCCAACCCGGCACCGGGTATCATGCAGCGGGAGGCGTGGAATGTATCAGGTCCTGGCGCGTAAGTGGCGGCCGCAAACTTTTGCCGAGCTGGTGGGCCAGCAGCACGTCTCGAAGACGCTGTCCAACGGTGTCGAGTCGGATCGCCTGGCCCATGCCTACATCTTCGCGGGACTTCGCGGCACGGGGAAGACCACCGTCGCCAGAATCCTCGCCAAATGCATCAACTGCGAGAATGGCCCGACCACGAATCCTTGCGGCACGTGCGCGGCTTGCGAAGAGATCGCCGAGAGTCGCGCGATGGACGTGCTCGAAATCGACGCCGCGTCGCGAACGAAGGTCGAGCAGACACGTGAGCTACTGGAGATGGTCTCGTACGCCCCGGTGCGGGATCGATACAAGATCCTGATCATCGACGAAGCCCACATGCTCTCCAAGGCATCGTTCAACGCCTTGCTCAAGACGTTGGAAGAGCCACCGCCGAACGTGATGTTCATCCTGGCCACGACCGAGCTGCAGAAGATCATTCCCACGATCTTGTCGCGCTGCCAGGTGTTCGAATTTCGCAGAGTCGGGTCGGCGGAGCTGGCAAGCTACCTGAGAACGATCTGCGACGAAGAGAAAATCGAGATCTCCGATACGGCGCTCGGCCGGCTGGCACGTGCCGGCGAAGGCTCGGTGCGCGATTCGCTTTCCGTGCTCGAGCGGGTCCTGGCATTCAGCGGCAACAAGGTTTCCGACGAAGACGTGCTGCGCGCGTTGGGCGCGGTACGGATACGGGTTCTGACCGATCTGATGCAAGCGCTGGCTGCAAGAGATGCTTCGGCGATGCTCACGGTTCTCGACTCGCTGGTCGACGAAGGTCACGATCTCGTTCACTTCTGGAGCGAGCTGATCGCCGCGATTCGCGATTTGCTGCTACTGCGGGCGCTTCCGGACCGGAAAGAAATGCTGACCCGCTCACCCGACGAGGCGGAGGCCCTGGCCCGGGCGGCCGAGGGACTTTCCGCCGAGGATCTGACCCGCGTCTTCCAGATCGTCGCCGACCTGGGGTACGGACTGAAGTCCTCGAGCCAGCCACGTTTCCTTTTCGAAGCGGCCTTGATCCGCATTGCCGACCTCGGCGCCGTACGACCGATCGAGGAGTTCCTGGGAACACTCGGTACCGCGCCTCCGCCACGCCAAAAAAAAAACGCCCGCTGGGCCCCCACAGCCCCGGGCCCCGCCCCCGGCGCCGGAGTCCGCCGCCGCCCCCCCCCGGCCCGTGGCCCCGCCCCCCCCATGGGCGGCGCGCGG
>JAAELW010000193.1 GCA_024226235.1 bacterium | reverse complement strand
GCAGGTGACGAGTGGGGTCGCCGGTGAGAAATGCCAGGGGGTATTCGCGGCCGGCGGCGAGCCGCTCGGCCATCGGGAGCGCTGGGGCGAGCAGCCCGCCCCAGCCGCCCCCGGACCCTGATCTGCGCCGGTGGAGTTCAAGGGCGTTCGAACAAGTTCTTGCGTCCTTCTGCGTCCGGGCCGAGCGTGAGAGCGCTGCGCCCCTTCTTGCCGAGGTCGTAGCCGCGCCGTAGCCCCGGGCGTTGTTTCAGCGCGTCGTACCAGCGGCGGACGTTCGGGAACTCATCGGTCAGATCGATGCCGTTGCGCTTGTAGGTGACGACCCATGGCCAGGTGGCCATGTCGGCGATCGAATACTCGCCGGCCAGGTGCTCGCGCTTTGCGAGTTGTGCGTCCATCACGCCGTACAACCGCCGCGCCTCGCGGCCATAACGATCGAGCGCGTACGGGATCTTCTGTTCCGCATAGAGGTTGAAGTGGCCGAATTGCCCGAACATCGGGCCGACACCGCCTACCTGCCAGAACAGCCACTGCAGCACGTCGAACCGGTCGCGGGGATGCTCGGGCAGGAATTGGCCACATTTCTCTGCCAGGTAGACCAGGATCGCGCCGGACTCGAAGATCGCGAGGGGTTCGCCACCGCCAATCGGCTCCCGGTCGACGATCGCGGGCATGCGGCCGTTCGGACTGATCTTCTGGAACCCGGCTTCGAACTGGTCGCCCCGGCCGATGTGGACCCAATGGGTCTCGTAGGGGAGTTCCATCTCCTCCAACGCGATGGAGATCTTCCAACCATTTGGCGTCGGCCAGTAGTAGAAGTCGATCATCGCCGGAGGGTATCGCAGCTCTGCGGCGGGAACGCGATGGAGCTTCTGTCGTGATCTGCGAGTCCTAACGCAGCGTTCGCTGGCGTAGTATCCGCCAGACCACAGGCCAACCGAAGACCAACGGGTGGCGACGTTGGCGCTTGCTGATCTGGATGGGCCCGCCGGCGTGACGCTCGAGCTTCCACAGGCCGTAGCTGACCCAGTCATCGAAGGTGAACATGCACTTCACCAGGCCGAGGGTGGACCAGGCCTTGCCCAGCCGGCGGCGACGGCGCCAACGGCGGCCGGCACGGTCGAACTCGTGGGCAGTTGCAGCAACTCGACGTGCGCCCGGGCTCCCGGAAACGGATAGCTTTCCCAGCGTTCCGGGTTCGGCCAGAGCGAGGTCGAGAATGGCCGCGTAGTGCTCGGGTGCAGCCTCGTAGAGGGCGTCGATGGTCTCCCGATGCTCCCCGCGGAGCTCGGCTCGATAGGTTTCGCGAAAGGCTGCTGGCCAGAAGCGTTTCGCATCGACCGGCTCATCTCGCCATTCGGGCAGCCAGGCGGGCAGGTGTCCGACGAATGTCCTCACCGCCGTCGCTACGTCCCGTACCACGCGTGCCCGGATGTCTTCACTGCGGTGAAAGAGCAAGCGGGCGGGCTGCGCGAACCGGGCCCAGACGCGGGACTCCCTCCATCCCGGTGTCACCGCGAGAGAGAAGTCGGCGAGGGAGAGTACGGCCACCTTGGCTCGCAGTATCTCGTCGCCTACCCGGTGCTCCAGGTAGAAGACATTCGGGGGCAGGGCCGTGTTCAGTAGCGCGAGCCAGCTTCCGGAATAGACCCGACGATAGTCGTCCACGAGGACATAGAAATCGAGCACACCTTCCGCATCGTGGCGCCGAAGGCACGAGCCATAGAAGAGTACCGCGGCGGTTGCATTGCCGAAGTGGCTGGCCAGGATGTCGGAAAAGGCCATTGCTGCGAGCGGCGCCGGCTCTGCCAGCTCGCTGGCGATGCGTTCTGCCAGAGCACTCGTGGTCATGGCTTGCTAGGCCCGCAGGAAATCGACCCGATCGGGGGCCGAGAGGTGCACGATGCGTTCGCTCCTCGGCTCGAAGAGCTCACCATCCAGTGTGACTCCGCAATCCAGCCGGAAGCGGCCCTCGTGGGTGTTGACGCTTTCGAAACCCGTGGTCGCTCGGGACGGCGGACGACCACGGAGGATATGTGGGAGTGCCCGGCCGACCCCATGGGCGCTGGCCGTCATGGTCGTCAGCCTGATCGAGCCCGGGCCTTCGCCCCAGAACGGGCGCATCTTCAGGAACAGCCTGTCCAGGGTCGTCGCGATGATCACGCTGTAGGCATCGGTTCCGGCAGGCTGGTCGTCGAGGGTGAGCTGAACCTTGTCGGGTACGAGCAGCCCCGCCTGCCGCCCGGAGAGGAGCTGCGGGAGCAGGGTGGCGATGATGACGACGGGGCCAAAGACGCCCTTGGCCTTGGCCTTCGGGAAGCTCTTATGGGTGAGCTCGATGCCTCGGCATACGGCGCCTGCACCGAAGAACATTCCGAAGTGGGGAGTGCCTTCTCCCACCAACTCCATTCTCAATACCGGATGCGGGAAGACCCGTCCTCCGAGGTTGCCCTCGCGTGCATCCACGACCAGGCTGCGCAGTGCTGCCGCCGGGGATCGGCTCGCCCCGAGGGCCAGGGCGGCCATGTTTGTGCGTCCGCTCCGCAGCGGCGCGATTTTGGGCCGCCAGCCCGGTGTGTGACCGAGGATCTCGGTCAAGGCGCGCTGCAGGGTTCCATCGCCGCCATTGATGATCAGCAATTCGACGCCGCGGTCGGCGAACTCCGTGACCGCACTCGGTACGGCCCCGAGGTTCGGCGTCTCGCGATGGACGAGCCCGGTACAGCGATTCGCTTCGGCGAGAACCTCATGGGTCTTCCGGCTCCGTCCGCCTGCCGTCAGGTTCGTCAGCACACCGATCTTGTCTGTCGGTGTTCCGGTCCCGTTCGTCAGCACTCTCGGCCGCATGTCACCTCGGCGGGAGGTGCGGCGACGTTCATCGCGGGAGACACCTCGTTGAAATAGGTCACGTTGGATACGCCGCTTCCGTGCAGCTGCATGGGTCCTTCCGGCCCGGTCGTGATTTCGAGCTCGAACGGTGTCGTGCTCCACGCAGTTCGCCAACGGATGAAGGGGGCCAGCACCCAGCGGACTGGCGCTGGCAAATCTCTCAGCGGGTCGTAGCGCACCAGGTCGGTCCCGAGTTCGAAGCGTCCGTGTACGTTCTCGCCCTCGATTTCGATCGCCTTCGGCAGCGGAAAGCCCTCCGGCAAAGGGGCCTCCGTCCAGATCAGGGTGGTCGAGACGCGCTCGGCGACGATTACTTCGTCGTTCCGCTGCACCCTGAGCCAGCTTTCAGCACCGCCCGAGGGGTCGGTTGCCTCGATCAGGTAGACGCTGGTGTCCCCGTCCAGCGTGAAGAGCTCGATGCGCCTCAGCACATAGGAAGACTCGAGCTCTTCCGCCCAGCGGTGGGTTCGGACCAGTCGGCCCTGGACCGGGCGTTCAGGATGGCCCTCGGTCCACAATCTGCCCGCGATGGCAGTCTCGGTGCCGAGCAGATCGAAGCCTCGGCCTTGGCTGGTGAGTTCAGCCAACCGGGTGTTCTCACTCGCCGCCTCGAAGGCGAGATCCACGCGTACGCGTTCCTTCGAGATGCGCAGGCGGTGGACGGGGCCGCGCTGGTCCAGTTCGAGCTTGCCGATCACCACACGCAGCCGATCGTCGGAGAGGGTCCACTCGCCCTGGGATTTGGCACCGTCGAAGGAATGGACCGTGCCATCGGCCTCGATCAGATGGCCGATCACCGCGGCGTTGCTATCGCCCAATCCGACGTTGCTGATGCACAGCTCGATCATCAGATGCTCACCGGTCTCGAAGCGGGCAGTCAGGCTCCAGAACTCGGAACCCAACTCGCTCTGCGGAATGCGTGCGGCGGCCGGGTTCTTGGCGCTCTGCGGAACAGGTGCGGCCGGGGTCTCGCCCTGCGCGGGCAACGCCGTCGTCAGGAAAAGAAGGGCTGCGAAGGCCGCAGCGGTTCGGAGGCCGTGCTTCACGACGTCCACCCCTCCTCTTCCTGCCAAGGTACGACGCCAAGTCCGCGGGCCTTCTGCACGCTCGCGTTCGTCAGGCGGGAAAAATGGAACCCGATCGAGATCAGGGTCCAGGCGGCGACGGCCAGTACGCCAAGCTCCGGTGCGCCGACGAGTGTTGCGGCACTGAGCAGCACCAGGTTCGGGTTGCGCCTGGCCGTGATGCGACGGAACCAGGAGTCGAGGGGTCGAAAGCTGTGGATCTCGAAGCCGAACCCGACGAGGAAGGCGCCTTCGAGAAGGCGTCCGGCGACGTAGCCAGCCACGCATGTCCAGGTGGCCAGCGGGATCCACTCTCCGGCGAGGGCTCCTGGCAGCGCGGCGGCTGCACTTCCGAAGGCCCACCACCAGAACGGTGGGTGGATGAGATCGAGGCCGTGGTCGAGCAGGTCGCCGATGCGACTCGAGCGCAAAGTGACCCGGGCGAGCTTGCCGTCCACCGTGTCGAGGAAGGTCATGGCCCAGGCCGCCGCAAGTCCGATCCCGAATGCGCCGGAGAGGAAGGCTCCGGTCGCGCCGATGACCAGCAGCCAGTTGGCGAGGGTGACAGTATTGGGTGCCACGCCGTAGCGAGCGAGAATGCGGGTCAGGGCGAGCGCCGGGCGCGGCCAGAGCGAACGCGTGATCCAATCGGTGACGTTCTTGTAGGCGGCATCGAAGAGCGCCTGCTCCAGCTCGGGCGCAGCCTCGGGCTCGACCCGTGAGACGAACGCCGGCTGGTGTTTTCGGAGCTTGGAGTCATAGGGGTGCACGAGGTCGTCGGGCCCGGCCACCGCGATGTCGTGCGTCAGCGCGGGCTTGCCATCGCGGATCCAACCCACAGCCTCTGAGAGCTGGTCGCTGCAGATGTGAGCAGCCACCGGGATGGCCCCTTCCTGCGCGCGAGATACCAGCACCACATCCCGGGTTTCGCGCAACGCATCGAGGAGGCGGCTGTCGAAGACGAAGTCCCCCCGCAGTAGGATCCACTGGTGGGCTTGCTCAGCCGGCGGCGGGTGATCGCTCGTCCACACGGTGGCGTCACCGGCGAACGCGCGGCGCAATCGTTCGGCGGGACTGATCCCGAATAGCCGGGTCATCACCTCGGGCGGTGTGATCCAGACACCGGTCGTGCCGCCCCAGCGGGGCTGGGTTCCCCCATTTTCGGTTCCGGGCACCTGCCCCCTCCTCCCGAACCAATCGAGGACATTACCACACGGGTCTGGCAGCGAGATGAAGGTCGGCGATCCTGGCATCCGCCGTGCCGCTCCTCGCCCATCTCTCGGACCTCCATGTCACCACGCCCCGATGGCGCAGTCTCGGCGAGATCACCCCGAAACGGGTGCTCGGTGCCCTCTCCTGGGGTCTTCGGCGGCGCCACGAGCACCGGCCCGAAGTGCTGGAGGCGCTCCTCCGAGACCTCGAGACGACCAGCCCGGATCGGGTGCTGGTCACCGGCGACGTGACGAACCAGGGCCTGCAGGGCGAGATCGAGGCCGGGCGGGACTGGCTCCTGAGGCTTGGAGGGCCCGATCGGGTGCTCCTCGTACCCGGCAACCACGATATCTTCGTGCCTGGTGGGGCCCGAGCGGTAGAGGCCTGCTGGGGGCCCTTCCTGGCCCACGGGACTGCATCGACAGCGGAGCCCAGGGTGCGGGTCGCGGACGGCGTGGCCCTGGTGGGGGTCGATTCCGCTCGAGCCACCTCCGCCGGGCAGGCGACCGGCCGGATCGGTCAGCGTGCCCGCCATCAGCTCGAGTGCTGCCTGCGGGCCCTCGGCCGGCGTCGCCTGCGCAGGGTCGTGTTGCTGCACCACCCGCCATGGATCGAGGGGATCTCCCGCCGCCGCGCCCTCGAGGATGCCGGCCCGCTTCGGGAGCTGCTGGGCCGCGTGGGTGCGGAGCTCGTGCTCCACGGTCACGTACACCGCCTCGCATTCACCCGGTTGTCCGGTCCCGAGGGCGACATCCCCGTGGTCGGCGTGCCCTCGGCCTCGGCCCGGGGTGCCAGGGGAAGAGACCACCGGGCGCGCTATCACCTTCTTCGGCCGCTCTCGGAGGGCGGCTGGTCCTGCCGGGCGCGGGTCTTCGATCCGGGGACCGGACTATTCGAGGAAGCTTCGTCCCGCGAACTCGGCCGCTAGGCGATGCGGTCGGGTCCAGGGTCGCCAGCCCTGCTTGTGGACTCATTCAGGCGGGTCTGGAGGATCTGCTCGGCGAGGGCGAGATGCTCCGGGCGGTCTACGTCGAGGGCGCATTCGGGAAACGGGAGTCGCAGTGCTTCGGCGCGCAGGCCGGCGCGTTTCGAGATGCGCTCGACGGCGGCGTCGAGATCGAGCCGGCCGAACGCGAAGCGAGCCAGGGAGCCCGCGCCGATCCGGGCGGCCAGCCGCCACGGGTGCTTGCGGTGTGCATCCATCTCGCGCCAGAAAGCCACCGCCCGCGCAGCGCGCGGTGTGCGCAGCAGGAAGAGGTTGGCGCCCGTGATTCGCTCGTTGCCAAGCGACACGAACGTGCGTCGGGCGTCCGGATAGCGTGCTCGGACCGTGTGCTCGGGGACGACACCCACCACCACGTCGGCGTCGCGCTGGCTGGATTGCTCGAGGAAGTGGTCCACCATCGACGGCTCCAGCAGGGGATGGTCGGCGGTCGTCACCAGCACTGGGCGCGGCCGTTCGAGACGGGAGAGGAGCGCTTCGACGCTGCCGCTCGGTGTCTGTTCCGGCGGGTGAATCTGGAGTTGACCGCGAGCGATGCCCTGCACCACCTCCTCGTGGGCGGCCAGTCCCGGGTCGTCGATGCACAGCCATGTCTCGCCAATCCGCTCCGCGGCATGGAGTGTGCGGATCACCCGAAGTCCCATAGGAACCCCGGCTACCGGGATCCTTGCCTTGTGGCTCACTCCGGCGGCCTCTGCCAGTGCGTCGCCGCCTCGGCGTCGACCGCCCAGCAGGAACGCCAACACACCGGTATCCGCAGCCGCGCCATCGTCGGGGTTCGCTAGCATCGAGGGTCCATGGTACCCGAGGGGAGCGACGCCGACGGCATCGGCATCGATGTCCTCGTGGAGGCCACACACCCCGGCTGCGGGCGGCATCTGTTCGGGATGTCGCTACTCGAACACGTGCTGCGCGCGTTGTCGGACGCAGGCCTCGAAGGCGCACGGGTCTGGCTCCACGAGAACACCGATGATCCTTGGCCCCTGCCCGCGGAGTTGGTCGGCCTCACCGCGCGGTTCTGGCTGGAACGCGTCCACGCCGAGGCACCCCTCGCAAAACGCGTGACCGAAGCCGCCGGGCGAGCACAGGTGCTTCTGGTGCTCGAAGCCTGTGCGGTGGTCGATCCCCGGATCATCACCCATCTGGTGGCGCGATCGGGCGCGTGTGCGGTGGTGGGTCGGCCAGTTGCGGCGGGGTGGGGCCGACCTTCGGCCGTGCTGCGCCTCGAGGGCCCGCTGCTGGACGCTCCGGATGCTCGGGATCTGGGCTCCCTCGCGGAGGCCTGGATCGGGAGTGGTCGCCTCGAGGAAGAGCCTGCCGGGCGGTTCGATGTCTATCTGAAGAAGCTGCGGCGGAACCTCAAGCCCTGGCTGATCCGGCTGGAGACCGACTCGGAGCGCGACGCCTGCGAGCGCTTCCTGTTCGAAGCCAACTACAAGGGATCGACCGATTTCTTGACGAAGCATGTCTACCCGCCGCTCGTCTGGCGGTTGGTGCGTCCGCTCGCCCGGCACAGGGTCCACCCGAACTGGGTGTCGGTCTTCAATGTCGCGATCACCTTTGCGGCGATTCCGCTGTTCATGGCCGGCCAATGGGGGGCGGGCCTGACGCTGGCGTACACGATGAGCGTGCTCGATTCCGTGGACGGAAAGCTCGCGCGGCTCACTCATCGGTCGTCGACACTCGGCCACGTGCTCGACCACGGCCTCGATGTCGTGCACCCGCCGCTCTGGTACCTGGCCTGGGCAGTCGGGCTCGGAAGCGGCGGATGGCTCGCAGCCGCCTGGTGGATGCTCGGGCTGTACGTGGCCGATCGGCTGGTCGGAGAGGCCTTCACCCGCCTCACCGGCGGGCGTTCGATCCACGCCTGGGCCGAGGTCGACGTGCGCATGCGGACCTTCATCTCGCGCCGCAACACCAACCTGCCCGTGTTCACTTTCGGGTTGCTGGTGGGCCTGGCCGGGCCGGCATTCCTTGCGATCGTGGCCTGGCAAGGGGCGACGCTGCTCTTCCATCTGATTCGCCTCGTCCAGGTCGTCGGCCGGGGCACGGCCACCCGCACGGGTGGGGCGGAGTAGCGGCGGGCATGCGCATCCTGCTCGCCTTTGCCCGTGCCCATCCGCGTCGCAGCGCCGCGACGCTGGGCTGCCTGCTGCTCGCGAGCCTGGCCGAGGGCATCGGGATGTCGACGCTCCTGCCGCTGTTGGAGCTGGCTGCGCCCGGGCCCGGAGCCGAACCTTCCTCCCTGGCGACGGTCGTGCGCGGGGTGATCGGGGGAGTCGGGCTCGAGCCCAGCCTCGGCGTGCTGCTGGCCGTGGTGGTGACCGGCATGTTGGTGAAAGCGATGCTGGTGCTGCTCGCGAATCGGCAGGTGGGCTACGCGGTGGCCCGTGTGGCCACCGAGCTTCGCCTGTCCCTGGTTCGGGCACTGCTGGGTGCGCGATGGAGTTACTTCACACGCAGCCCGGTCGGGATGATCGCGAACGCATTCACCACCGAGGCGGAGCGCGCATCCCAGGCGTTCCTGCACTGCTCCCTGGTCCTGGCCGCGGTGCTTCAGGCCACGCTCTACACAGGGATCGCTTTCATGGTTTCGTGGAAGGCGACGCTCGGGGCCGTCGCACTCGGTGGGCTCAGCAGTTGGGCGCTCGGTGGGTTGGTGCGCGCTTCACGTCGAGCCGGGAACCGGCAGACCGAGCTGTTGAAGACCTCCGTGGCCCACCTCACCGATGCGTTGCACGCGGTAAAGCCGCTTCGGGCGATGGCAAGGGAGGCGCTGCTCGGACCGCTCCTGGGCCGAGAAGCCCGCCACCTCGACCGGGCTCTGCGCGGTGAGGTGCTCAGCAAGGAGGGTCTGAAGGCGCTGCAGGAACCGATCATCGTTTCCGGCCTGGCCGGTGGCCTCTACGTCGCCACGACCTCGTGGGGCATGGCGCTGTCCTCGCTGCTGATGCTGGCGTTGCTCTTCGGGCGCACGTTGGCGTCGGTTGGCAAGGCGCAGAAAGAGCTGCAGTCGATGGCCGCGCGGGAGAGCGCGTACTGGTCGCTTCGCGAGACCATCGATCAAGCGCTGGCCGAGCCCGAACAGCCGCACGGTGGCGTTCAGCCCAGGCTCGAACAAGGCATCGAGCTCGACGGGATCGGCCTGGCCTATGGTTCCGAGCCGGTGCTCGATCATGCGAGCCTGTTCCTTCCGGCCGGTGGGCTGACCACGCTGGTTGGCGCTTCCGGTGCCGGGAAGACCAGTCTGGCCGATCTCCTGATCGGTCTCGTACAGCCGGGCAGTGGAACGATCCGGCTCGATGGGGTCGACCTCGAAGACATCGATCTGCAGGCCTGGCGGCGCATGGTGGGCTACGTGCCGCAGGAACTCTTTTTGCTCCACGAGAGCGTGCTCGTCAACGTGACCCTCGGCGATCCGGACCTCTCCGAGGCGGACGTATGGCGGGCGCTCGAGCGGGCAGGGGCCCGGGAATTCGTCGAGCGGATGGACGACGGCCTGGCCAGCCCGGTGGGCGAGCGCGGTGCATTGCTCTCCGGCGGTCAGCGTCAGCGCATCGCGATCGCTCGCGCGATCGTCCGTGAGCCACGTTTCCTGATCCTGGATGAGGCCACCGCATCGCTCGATCCAGACACGGAAGAGGCCATCGTACGCTCGGTAGCGCTCATGCGTGGCGAAATGACGATTCTGGCGATCACCCACCGGCTGGCGTTCACCGAACGGGCGGATCGAGCTTACCGGATCGAGAACGGTAGAATAAAACAAGTAGGATGAGTCGCTTCGCACCGCTCCGACGCAATCGAAAGCCCGGCTTGGAGAAGTGCTTTCGCGAGCAACCCGAGTGCATCGTGCTCCCGGCCGAGGGCACCCATCAGGCTCCGCCTGTTCGCATCTTTCTCGGCACGCAGCCTGCCCAGTGGCGAGCCGAGCGTGTGTTCCTGGCATCGATCGCGGAGCATCGGAATCCGGCCCGTCGCTACGAGATCTACCGCATGGAAGACCTGCGTGGTTTCGACCGCCGGGAGTGGACGACCGGTTTCACGAACTATCGCTTCGCGATTCCGTCACTGGCCGGAGGCCATGGCCGCGCGATCTACAACGACGTCGACCAGATCTACCTGACCGATCCGGCCGAGCTCTTCGACCTCGATCTTGACCTCGATCTCGACGGTCACGGCTATCTCGTGATCAACGATCAGGACACCTCGGTGATGTTGATCGATTGCGAGCGCATGTTGGCCGTCTGGAGCCGCGAGGATGCGCAGTTCCGGCCCAAGAAGGAGTTGGGGGCGAGAGCGGCAGGCATCCCGGGCCTATGTGGCACGCTCCCGCCCGAGTGGAACGCGCGGGACGGGGAGTACGAAGCGGGCCGA
This sequence comes from bacterium, assembly GCA_024226235.1. Lineage (GTDB taxonomy): Bacteria > Myxococcota_A > UBA9160 > UBA9160 > UBA6930. The sequence goes on along the minus strand of JAAELW010000193.1, from coordinate 13,501 downwards.
AGCAAGCTCATCCACTACACGAACCTGCGCACCCAACCCTGGCGCCCCTTTCCCGAGCGCTTTGCGTATCGCGAAGGGCCTGCGGCCGAGGTCTGGAAGGGGTATGAGCAGCGCGCCGACGAGGTCGGCTTCCAGGCGTTCTCGGCCGAGCGGCCCAGCGAAGCCATGGCGGCCGATGGAGGTCGGTTGCTTTCGTCCTTGGGCCCGCCTGCGGATCGTGAGTTGTTGCGCATGCTGGCGCGCCTGACTCCCCACGATCAGGTGCTGGAACTCGAAGGGTCCGCGCTGCACGCGTGGCTGTTCGCGGCGCAGCCCGGGCACGCCGATGGGATCCTGGTTCCATCGGGCATCGAGGCGTTGCCGGAAACCGACCAGGATTGGGTAATTCGCAGCCTGTTCCGGGGAGCGCGCACGTTCCTGTTCATCGCCGTTGCCCCGGCGGCGACCACGGCCCGCTTCGTGGATCGCTTCGAGCGGATTGCCCGCTGCTACGCAGACGTGCACTGGGAGCTGTTCGTGCGCGACCCAAAAGGACGCGTGCGACATCTGGAAGGTGGGCGCTTCCTGGGGAGCGGCACCCCTCGCACCTGGGTCGTCGTCGACGATCGGGCGGGAAACGAAACCCAGGCCGTCGGCCTGGCCGAAGAGCTGGGTTGGGACTACCAGCTCATCCAGCTTCAGTTCGGCCGGTTCGGGAACCTCCATCCCAGGCTGCGAGGAGCGTCTCGGGTCGGCCTCTCCCACGAACAACGTCAGAAGCTGGGGCCGCCCTGGCCCGATCTGCTGATCTCTGCAGGAAGACGCACCGCACCGGTCGCGCGCTGGGTGCGCGAGCGTGCCCAGGGGCGAACTCGTCTCGTCCACCTGGGGCGCAAGGGGGGGGCGGCCGCGGGATTGTTCGATCTGGCCGTCACTCCGAGGCATGCCCGGTTGTGGCCGCACCCACGGCGCATCGAAACCCTGCTGCCGCTCTCGCGGGTCAACGATGCGGAGCTCGCCCGGGCTTCCGATCGCTGGAAAGAGACACTCCGAACGGAAGCGGGAGGCCCGCGGGTTGCCGTTCTGGTGGGTGGAGAGACGCGCAAGTTCCGCTTCGGTCCGGCAGAGGCCCGGCAGCTGGCCTCGGAGGCGATTGCGCTTACCCGTCATCTCGGCGGGCAGCTCTGGGTGACGACGAGTCCGCGTACGGGGAGTGCGGCGAGCGAAGCGTTGGAGAGTGCGCTGGCAGGTGACGCGCAATTCCATCCGTGGCGGCGCGGGATCGAGACGCCATACCTCGGCCTGCTGGCCGAAGCGGATCTGTTGATCGTCACTGGAGAGAGCGAATCGATGCTCGCAGAGGCCTGTGCCACGGATCGGCCGGTGATGGTATTCCCGCTTCCGCGGGTTTCGATGGCCCGCGGAGGCCGCGGTGTCGGCGGCTGGGTCGGCGATGCGTTGCTGGCCCAGGCCGAGAGGGAGATCCCGAACCACCGCGGCACGCCGCGTCCCCAGAAGGGGCTTCCGCGGCTGGTTTCCCGCTGGATCGACGCCGGCTGGCTGCGTCCGACCCGGGATCTCGAAAGCCTTCACGCAGATCTGACCCAGCGGGGGCGCCTCCAGCAATTCGGCGACGAACCCTGCCTCGAGCGCGCCAAGCCCCATCGCGAAGCGGCAGGTGTGGCTGCACGCCTGCGCGAGCTCATGGGCGTCGGTCTGTCGTGAAGGCGGGTTCGCTACTCGACCTCGAGAGTCTCGAGGCGACGCCGCCGCGGAGCTTTCGACGCACGCGTCCCTTTCCGTGGTGGGCGGGGCCGGCTCTGCGCCCCGAGGCGTGGCAGGCCCTCTACGAGCGGATGCCCGACCCCGATCAGCTCGAGGCCCTGTTCGGCAAGCAGCGCCGCTTCGGGCAGGCCTCCCATGATCGCTACGTGCTCGAGTACCGTCCGGACCTTCCGGTGCATCCGATCTGGCATCAGCTGGTGGAGGAGATCGAGGGCCCGGCCTATCAACGCTTTCTGGCCCAGCGCCTCGGGCGCCGCAGGCTGCGCATGCTCTACCACTGGCACTACACGCCGCGCGGGTGCTCGGTTTCTCCTCATTGCGACGCCCGCCGAAAGCTCGGTTCCCACGTCTTCTACTTCAACGATCCTGCCCGCTGGCGCGCCGAGTGGGGAGGGGAGACCTGCGTCCTCGACGACGAGGGACGTTTCTCGTGGCGTTCTGGCCCGGCCTTCGAGGATTTTGCGCACAGTGAGATCGCGCCGTGCACTGGCAACCAGAGCCTGCTGTTCGCGCGTCGCGCCAACTCGTGGCACGGTGTCCGGCCGCTCGAGTGCCCGGAAGGCGAGCTGCGGCGGGTATTCATCGCCGTGTTCGAGCCGCGCCGTTCATGGCGAGGGTAGGGACCGACCGTCCGGCCCCGCTGGCGATCGTGCTCAGCGGGCTGGGCCTGGGCGGTGTTCAGCGAACCATGCTGACGCTGGCCGGCGGGATCGCCGATCGGGGCATCGCCGTCGATCTGGTGGTTCCGGACGCCCGCGGCCCATTTCGCGATCGGGTGCCGCCGGGCGTGCGTCTGGTCGAACTCGATGCCCGCATCTCGCGCCTCCCGTGGGTCCGGGCCCGCAAGCGTCGCCGGACGCTGGCGAGCACGCTGGCCCTGGCGCGTTACCTGAAACGTACTCGCCCGCGTTCCGTCTTTTCGGCGTCTCATTATGTGAACCTCTCGCTGCTCGCCGCTCGCCGTCTCAGCGGGCAGGAGTTCCCGGTCGTGGTGAGTCAGCGCACTCATCTCTCCCGCGCCGTGCGCAACGCGGGCTTCCCGTTTCGCCAGCGTCCGCTGTTGGCAGCTCTGGTGCGTGCACTCTATCCGTCGGCCAATGCGATCGTCGCCGTTTCTTCCGGGGTGGCCGACGACCTGGCGGAAGTCGCAGGCATAGCCCGCGACCGCATCGACGTCGTCGCAAATCCGCTTCGCCTGGATCACGTCGCTGAGGGAGCGCGCAAGCCGTTGCCCCATCCATGGCTCGCCCCTGGCGAACCGCCCCTGTGCCTGGCGGTCGGACGTCTGGCGGCCCAGAAGGACTATCGGACGTTGCTCCACGCGTTCTCCCGTGTGCGCCAGAAGCGAAGGGCTCGCCTGCTCGTGCTGGGTGAGGGTCGCGAACGAGCTTCCCTGGAGGCGCTGGTGCGTGAGCTCCGTCTTGGCGAAGACGTCGAGCTACCGGGCTATGTGGAGAACCCCTTCGCCTGGATGGCCCGCGCACGGCTCTTCGTGCTTTCCTCAGCCTATGAAGGGCTGCCCGGTGTCGTCGTCCAGGCGCTGGCCTGCGGCTGTCCCGTCGTCAGCACGGATTGCCCGAGTGGACCACGGGAGATCCTGCAGGATGGCAAGCTCGGCACACTGGTGCCGGTGGGAGATCCGGACGCGCTGGCCTCGGCGATCGATCGTGCATTGGACGCGCCCTTCGAACCGGATGCGCTGGTTCGACGCGCGGAAGATTTCGCGCTCGAGCCCATCGTGGATACCTGGCTCGGGCTGATCGAACAGTGCTAGGCGAAAGACGCGGCGGTCCGGCCGGGTGGGTCTTCGGTCGACGTGAGTCGCTTTCGCTGGTCGAATACTTCGCGAACCGAGCGCAGATCTTCCAGGGTATCGACCTCGGCCCACCAGCAGCTCCCGATCGGAACCGTTTCGATCCGCAGGCGTGCGGCCAGGCCATCGAGCGCCGCTGTGTACCAGGCTTGACCGCCGTCGGGGGTGCGGACGATCTCGTCGAGTATCCGCCGGAAGCCGTCGATGCCCTCGCCCCGGAAGATCGTCATGCCGATGGCCTCGCCGTCGGGAACGAGGCCGGCCAGCTGTTTGCCAATTGCATCGAGTCGCCCGTCGCGGCCGAGCACGACCTTCATGTCGTCTTCATCGTAGGACGGCTTTTGCGCGACGGCGATCGCCACGGGGTGGTGAGCTTCCGCCAGCAGCCGCTTCAGCACCTGATCTTCGAAGAGGGTGTCCCCATTCAGCAGCAGGAACTCCTCGTCCATGCTGCTGCGCGCCAGCCAGGTGGTGACCAGGTTGTCCGAGGTGGCGGAAAACGGGTTGTAGCCCGTGGCCACTTCCAGGCCCGGGATTGCAATGCTCGCAATCTCCGACTCGACGCGGTCGGCTCCGTACCCGACCATCACCACGACCCGCTCGATTCCGCAGCGGGCGAGGCTTCGAAGCTGCAGCTCGAGGAGGGATTGACCGCCGTGGATCGGGACCAGGCACTTCGGGGCGCCATCCGTCGCGCGCGCGAGTCGACGCCCCTGGCCTGCGCTCAACAGGATCGCCTTCACGAGCGCCGCATGCCTCCCCTTCGGTGTGTGCCCGATGTCGGGCCGAGCCGGCCGCCGGCACCATAGCGGACGTGACAGTCGGGTCGCACACCGGATCGCAGGGCAGGGCACCGGGCCATACAGGCCTCGGCCCGATCCTGCGCCGTGCGGTACAGCGGGAGGTGGCCCTGCCGACCGCTGTGGCGTTGGGGGGGCTCTCCGTCGCCTTCCTGACCAAGAGTCTGTTGGCCTATGCCGACTGGATCGTGAATCGTGGCTTGGGTGCTGTGGAGGTGGCGCAGATCGCCGGGCTCGAGCTGTTGCCGGTGCTGGCGCAGACCCTTCCTTTCGCGCTGCTGATCGGCGTACTCGTTGCGCTGGGCCGGTTGAAGGCCGATCTGGAACTTCTAGCGATGGAGACCATCGGGCTGTCGCGTCTTCAGCTGGTGAGGCCAGTGGTCGGAGTGGCGCTCGCAGGTGGGCTTCTGGCGGCGATCTTGTCGATCTGGGCGGCACCCCTCTCGCGCGCTCGGCTCGAATCGAACCTGGAACGAATCGCCCGCGAGCGACCGGGAGCGATGATCACGGCCGGCAGGGTGGCCGAGTTCGGAGATCGTCAGCTTCTGGCACGAGAGGCGTCAGCCGATGGAACCGAGCTCCGCGGCGTGCTGCTGTGGATGCCGGATCTGGCCGAGGCCGTGTTCGGCGAGCGGGGCCGGCTGGGTTCGCTGGCAGGAACCGAAATCTCCCTGCAACTGGAAGACGCATCGATCTTGGGCTCGCCGGTCGGGGGTGGCCAGCACGTCGAGGTGGCGCACTTCGAGACGCGGCTCGAGTTCGCGGATGAACAAGAGGCTCCAGGTGATCGAATCGGTGCGCTTTCCACCTCCGAATTGATGCAATTCCCGGCCGGTCCCGATCTTCGGCGTGCCCAGGCAGAACTCCACCGGCGTTTCGCTCATCCGGCCGCAGCGTTGTTGCTAGGTGTGCTGGCAGCGCCCCTGGCCCTGGCCCGCCGCCGCTTCTCCCGGTCGAGCGGTGCGGTCGCGGGCCTGTTCCTGACGCTCGGTTACTACGGGTTGGTGCAGCTGGCCGATGCGATGCTCCGGGATCCCGGGAGCTCGGTTGCCTGGGCAGTCTGGACGCCACCCAGTGTGGTGCTGGTGCTGTTGATCATCCTGCTCCTGCGCCTGGCCGGGGATCCAATCGACGAAGAGCCGGACCGCTCCGCACCCGAGCGCGCCAACCAGATGAAGCGGCCCGTGGGCGTACGCGGAGTGCTCGATCGCTACGTACTCGGCGTGTATCTGGGAGCAGCGGCGCTTTCCTTTGGAGCGCTGTTCGTCGCCTACTTCCTGATCGACGTGCTCGAGCGCCTCGAGTGGTTCGCCCGCCATCAGGCCGAGATCGGAGAGATCGCCTGGTTCTACGCAGCGCGAACGCCGCTGTTGGCCTCGCGGGTGGTCCCGATGGGCCTGCTGGCCGGGAGTGCCCTCACGGTGAGTCTGCTCGTGGCTCGCGGCGAGTTGCTCGCGATGCAGACTTGTGGCATCCGGCTCGGCCGGGCTCTGACCCCCGTACTGATGCTCTCGTTGCTGGTCGTGCCCCTGGACTTCTGGCTCAACGACTCGCTCGTGACGCGCAGCAACGCCTGGGCAGATCGCATCAAGGTCGAGCGCATCAAGGATCGCTCTGAGGGGTCGGCCACCGAGGCCTGGTATCGGATGGAAGGTCAACTGGTGCGAGCGTCGCGCAGCGGATTGGCGACCGGTCGGATTCCGGATCTGGTCGTCTTCGAGATCGGGCCTACCGGGTTGCCTTCTGCACGCATCCACGCACGAGAGGCGCGTCATGTCGGTGATGGTGAGTGGGAGCTGATCGATGCCCGAGCCGTGTTGATTTCCGACTCCGGACTCCAGACCGTGGACCCGCCGCTTCGATACGCTTTCGGAGAGGCGCGCCGCGCACAGATCGATCCGATGCACCATTCGGTGGGGAGCCTGGCGGTCGAGATCGAGGCAGCCGAGGAGAGCGGTTTCCCCGTCGTTCCGCTGCGCATCGCGTGGCATCGGAAACTGGCGGGTCCTTTCGCCTGCTTGCTGCTCCCGGCCATCTCCCTGCTCGTGGTGGTTCGCTCTCGTCGGCCGCCTTCAGCGGCCCGCAACCTGGTGCTGTGCGTTGCACTGGGCGTGGCCTACCTGCTGGTGGGGGATGTGGCCGCATCCCTGGGCCAGGGCGGACAGCTCTCGCCTGTAGCCGCGGGTTGGACACCGCCTCTGATGGCGGTTTCTGGCCTGGTGATGCTGCTGGGTCGTCCACGCGCTTGATGCCATCGGTCGGTTCCGGGGGGGGCGGTGTTGTAGGATGGCTAGCGGACCCGTAGGACCCCGGAATAAAACTTGACACCCCCGTCACGTTTGGGTTGAATCGTGGGGGCGTTCATCACCGCGTTCGGAGGATCTCATGCCCATCGAAGACATCGACGTCGGCCTTTCCGAGGAGGAGAGGGCGGTTCGCGACATGACCCACAAGTTTGCCGAGGAAGTGATGCGTCCGGCTGGCCTCGAGCTCGACCGTCTGACGGACCCATCCGATGTGATTGCGAGCGACTCGGTCCTGTGGAAAGTGATCGATACCTACCGGGAACTCGGCATCGGCATGTTCGATGCGGACGGCGGGGAGACCGATCCGATCACCGCGGCTCGTGTCCGGTACCTGGTGAATGAAGAGCTCGGCTGGGGGGATTCAGGGCTCGCGATCAGTCTGGGTGTGATGGGCTTTCCGATGATGTTTGCAGGGCTTTCCGGGAAGCCCGAGCTGATCGAGCGCTTTGCGTCGCCTGGCAACAGGGAGATCGGCTGCTGGGCGATCACCGAGCCGGACCACGGCAGCGACACCCTCGCATTCGGGCAGTCGAGTGCTCCGAAGGGTCCGATTCGTCCAAACTGCACCGCGACGCGAGAGGGCGACGAGTACGTGATCCGGGGCCAGAAGGCGGCCTGGGTTTCGAATGGGACGATTGCCACGGTGGCCACGCTCTTCTGCACGATCGATCCGAGCCAGGGCTTCAAGGGGGGCGGTGTCGCGCTGGTGCCGCTGGATCTGCCGGGTGTTTCGCGGGGCAAGCCGCTCGACAAGCTCGGGCAGCGCGCTCTCAATCAGGGGGAGATCTTCTTCGACGAGGTGCGGATCCCGGCCGACTACATGGTCGTCGGTGAGGACGCCTACAGCGGGATCGTCGAGATGGTACTGACGACCGCGAACGCGGCGATGGGAACCATCTTCGTGGGCGTTGCCAGTGCGGCCCTCGAGCAGGCACTCGCCTACTCGAAGGAGCGAATCCAGGGAGGGGTGCGGATCTTCGAACACCAGAGCGTGAAGGCGAAGCTCTTCCGGATGTTCAGCCGGGTGGAGGCAGCGCGCTCGCTCGCGCGACGAGTGGCGCTCTACAATTCGACCCAACCCCCGTTGGTCCAGTACTCGATCGCGTCGAAGACCTTCTGTACGCAGGCCGCCTTCGACGTCGCGAGTGACGCCCTTCAGATCTTCGGCGGAAACGGGCTGACCCGCGAGTACTCGATCGAGAAGCTGCTCCGGGATGCTCGGGCTTCGATGATCGAGGACGGTTGCAACGACATCCTCAGTCTGGTCGGCGCCGAGAAGCTCTAGCCACGCCGAGCAATCGAATCCACTCGCACAGGAGACCCGGAAATGGAACTCAGACAGGTCATCGGCAACAGGCGATCCATCCGCTTCTTGCTGCCCTACAAGCCGGTCGAGCCGGAGAAGATCCAGCGCATGCTGGAGGCCGCACGCATGGCGTCCCATTGGGGAAACGTGCAGAGCCTGCGCGCCGTCGTCGTGTTCAAGAACACGGCTTCGCAAGAGACGCTGGACGCATTGCTCGCGCCGATCGCCGGCTTCCAGATCAAGATCGCCCCGGTTGTGATCGTCTGGTACCTCGAAACTGCTGCGGTCGACGAGCAGTCCGACCGGCTTCGCGAGCTACTGAAGGCCGGCGCGCTGGGTTTCGGCGAGGGCAAGGAAAAGGCGCTCGAAGAGCAGATCATTCCGATCTTTGCGGGGATGAGGGAGGCGCTCAAGGCGCCCGGGCTCAACGAGATCGACTGCGGACAGGGCATTGCGCAGGCCACGTTGATGGCCTTCGAGCAGGGCCTGGGGACCTGCTGTCTGGGAACGCCGCATGGTGAACAGATCCGCGAGAACCTCGGGCTTCCTGAATCGTCGCGCGTGATCCTGCTGCAGACCGTCGGCTATCCGGCTGAGAGCCCGGAAGCAGGGGGGCAGCGCCCCCGGCAGCCGTTCGAGAAGCTCTTCCACATGAATGGCTATGGGAAGGAATTTCCCCGCTCCAAGGAAGTGGTCGACGAACTCGAAGCGGACGGCATGATCCAACCTCAGGGGCCGACCGCGTGGCGTGAGGAAGAACTCGACTACCTGAAGAATGCGCTTGGCGTGAAGGGCCACGGCCTGATCTGAGCCTTCGATTGGAATCGTCTGCTCGGAACGAGAGCGAGAACAAGGGAGAAAACGCATGAAGCTGAATGCGATCGTCGCGGGCGTCGGGATGACGCCCTTCGGAAAGCATATGGATACGGGGCTCAAGGCTCTGGGCGCCGACGCCGTCAAGCTGGCCATCGCCGATTCGGGCCTCGGTCTGGACGACCTTCAGGCGGCCTACGTCGGCAACGCCGCGGCCGGCCTCGTCACGGGACAGGAGAGCATCCGCGGCCAGGTCATCCTGCGCTCGATCGGCCTCGGCAAGCTGCCGGTCGTGAACGTGGAGAATGCATGTGCCAGTTCATCGACCGCGCTGCATGAGGCAGCTGCGATGGTCACGGCCGGCATGTATGACATCGTGCTCGCGCTGGGTGTCGAGAAGCTCTACCACGCCGACAAGAAGAAGTCGTTCGGAGCGTTCAGCGGCGCAGTGGATGTCGAGGCGATGCAGGAGATCATGAAGCGTCTGCAGGAGAGTGCGAAGCAGAGTGGCGCGAAGAGTGGTTCCTCCGGGGCGGGCGAGAAGCGCTCGATGTTCATGGATATCTATGCCGCCGCTGCACGCGGACACATGGAAAAATATGGAACGACCGTCGAGCAGTTCGCGGGCGTCTCCGCGAAGAACTCCTTTCACGGAAGCATGAACCCGCGGGCGCAGTTCCGGGAGGCCCTGTCGATCGAGGATGTGTTGGCCTCTCCGATGATCGCAGAACCCTTGACGCGCCCGATGTGCTCGCCGATCGGCGACGGCGCGGCTGCTGTTGTGCTCGTCAGTGAAGCCAAGGCCCGCGAACTCGGCATCGGACGGCCGGTGAAGGTTACCTCGAGCGTGCTGCGTTCTGGCTGGGACCACGCGTATGGTGAAGATGGGGCGGGCGAGGTTTGCTCGCGAGCGGCCTATGAAGAGGCTGGAGTGGGCCCCGAGGACCTGAGTGTGGTCGAATTGCACGACGCTTCCGCCCCGGCCGAGGTCATGGCCTATGAGTACCTCGGACTCTGCCCGAAGGGCGAAGGTGGCAAGCTCGTCAGTGATGGCTCCACGCGTCTCGGTGGCCGGTTGCCCGTGAACACCTCGGGTGGACTGCTCCGCAAGGGTCATCCCGTCGGTGCCACGGGCATCGCCCAGATCGTCGAACTGACCGAGCAGCTCCAGGGCCGCTCCGGCGAACGGCAGGTCGAGGGAGCCCGTGTCGGGCTGGCCCAGAACGGCGGCGGCAACATCGGCCCGGATGTCGCCGCGATGGTCGTGACGATTCTCCAGACATGAGGTAGCCAGCATGCGCGAGCGCAACGAGATGATCTTGGCGGACCTTGTGCAGATCCGTGCAGAACAGAAGCCGGACTACGACGTGCTCACCTTCGAGCACCTGAGCCTCGACGGCGGTTCGACGCCGGATGAGGTGCGCACCTACGCAGAGCTCGTGACGAACGGGAACCGGCTGGCGGCGGCGCTAGCAGTCCGTGGAATGGAACGGGGAAATCGGTTTGCGCTGATGATGCGCAATCACCCGGAGTTCGTGGAGACGATGATCGCGGCCTCCATCACGGGCTGCGTCTTCGTGCCGATCGATCCCCGCACCAAGGGTGACAAGCTGGCCTACATGTTGCGCAATGCCGGCTGCCGGGGAGTGGTATGCGGCGACTACGCGCTGCGGGAGGTCCTCTCGGCCCAGCGGGAGAATCCTGAACTCGAATGGATCGTGGCGTTGGAATCCGGAGAGGGGAACGATGCGCTGCCGCTTTCGGAGGCAAGCGGCGTGGACTCGCTCGCCGAAGTGCTCGCCAAGCCGGCACCGACCATGGACGTCCAGCTCGAGGGCCCGAACGATCCCCTGCAGATCATCTACACCTCGGGGACTACCGGAGATCCGAAGGGCGTCGTGTTTCCGAATGCACGCTTTGGCGCCTTCGCCATGGTGGGCTTGATCGCGGGCTATCAGCCGGACGATCGCCCCTATACGGGGCTCTCGCTCACCCACGGTAACGCCCAGGCCGTGACACTTGCCCCGTCGCTCGCAATGGATCTTCGCGGCGTCTTCAGCAGGAAGTTCACGAAATCGAAGCTCTGGGACGTCTGTCGCGCCCATGGCTGCACCACCTTCTCGCTGCTCGGCGGAATGGCGACCGCGATCTACTCGGAGCCCGGGAAACCGGACGACAGCGACAACCCGGTTCGCAGGGTGATGAGCGCCGGAATGCCTGCAGCGATCTGGGAATCGTTCGCGGAGCGCTTCCAGGTGGAGGTCTTCGAATGGTACGGCGCAGTCGAGGGTGGGCTCGCGTTCAATCCGGTCGGCCAGGGTCCGATGGGCTCGTTCGGAAAGCCCGGGCCGGGGCTCGAGATGAAGGTCCTGGACGAAAACGACGCAGAATGCCCGGCCTTCGTCCAGGGTGAGATCTGTTCCCGGCCGACGGACGGGAGCGATGCGAGTGTCGAGTATCACGAGAACCCGTCCGCTTCGCAGAAGAAGACCCGCGGCGGCTGGCTCCGCAGCGGCGACATCGGCCACACGGACGAAGGGGGTTGGTTCTTCTTCGACTATCGGAAGGGCGGTGGCATCCGCCACAACGGTGACTTCGTCAACGTGAGCTTCGTCGAGAAGGCGATCGCCGAGGTCCCGTCGGTCACGGATGTGTTCATCTACGGGGTCGAGGCTGCGTCGGGTGCGCCGGGAGAGAAGGACGTCGTGGCGGCCATCGTACCGACGGATGCCACTCGCTTCTCTCCCGCGGTGGTCTTCGAAGCCTGTCGTGAGGCCCTGGAATCGAACTTCGTGCCTTCCTACCTCCAGGTGGTGGACGAGATCCCCAAGACGGCCTCCGAGAAGCCCCAGGAGCGTTTCTTGCTCGCCGGCTTCTCCCCCGACGCCGAGAACGTCTTCACAGAGCGCCCCTGATGGGTCGCAAGCGAAAAGCCCACCGGGAAGCGGAGGGCGACACGGCCGAGGTCGGGAAGCGCGAGCAGAATTCGGCGCGCAATCGTGCGGCCATCTTGCAGGCTGCCCACGACGCGTTCTGCGAGCTCGGTTTCGGGGCCACGACCGTGCGCGACATCATCCGCCGCACCGATCTGGCCAGTGGCACGTTCTACAACTACTTCCCGGACAAGGACGCACTACTTCACGAGCTGATCGAGAATTTCCAGGTCGAGCTTCGAAGCAGGGTCCACGAAGCCCGGAAAGCCGCGCGGACACTCGAAGAGCTGCTGCGCTCTGCGTTCCGAGTGTGCTTCGAGATCTTCATCGAGGACGAGATGGTTCTCGCATTGCTGATGCGGAACGCCGGGGAGATCGAGGAGCTGACCGCTCGCAAGGCGCTTGACCCCGCTGCCGCAGATCTTGCGAACGACTTGCGGGCCAAGGCGCGGGAGGGGGTCGTGCCCTCGATGGATTTCGAACTCATTTCCATCGCAGCCATCAGTGTGGCGAGCGAGCTGGCTTTTCGCCGCGTGCGCACCGAGGCTGACGTGGAAACGGCGACCGAATTCGCCACCGGGCTCTTCCTGGGGGGAATAGAACGGATGGGCCGGAACGCGTAGATCGCGTTCCTATCGCATCGAGGAGTCACGCATGAATGCCACCGAGTCATCATCGCCGAAGCAGTGGAGCGTATTGCAGCCGCTGCCGGCCCCTTTCCTGGTCGAGATGGCACGCCAGGCCGAAGCCCGCGGGATTACCGGTTGCTTTGCTGCGCAGGTCATGGGCCCGCCCTTCTTGCCGCTGGCTGTGGCGGCCGGCGTGACCGAGCACCTGCAGTTGGCCAGTGGCATTGCCATTGCCGCGGCCCGAAGTCCGTTCGAAACGGCGATGGCAGCGATCGACATGGATCGGATCTCTGGTGGTCGCTTCACTCTGGGGCTCGGTGCGAGCGTGCGCTCCTGGTCGCAGGGCGTCTTTGGCGCGCCGGAACACAAGCCGGTCGCCCATCTGAAGGAGACGGTCGAAGCGGTTCGGCACATCGTGCGGGGGGCCCACAAGGGGCTCGAGCCCTTCGAGGGGGAGTACTACCGCGCAGATTTCAAGGAGCTGCAACCGACTGCACCGCCCCTTCGCGAAGAGATTCCCATCTGGGTCGCGGCGCTGCGGGCTCCGATGGTCCGGATGGCCGCTCGGATCGCCGACGGGCTGATCGGGCATCCAATGTGGTCGATCGAGTGGACGCTGGAGTCGATGGTTCCCGAACTCGACCGTGCCCTCGAAGCCGCCGGTCGGAGCCGCGAGGACATCGAGGTGAATATCTGGCCCTGGGCGGCTCCGAATCCGAACGAGGCCGAGGCCATCGACGATGCCCGTCCGACGATCGCGTTCTATGGGGGTGTGAAGCAATACGAGTCCTTCTTCGACGCGCATGGATACCTCGACGTCGCGCGCAAGCTCCAGCAGGGAGTGCAGCGCGGTGACTACATGAGCGTGGCGCATCTGGTTCCCGACGAGATGGTGCGCACTTTCGTCGCCGTGGGAGAGCCCGAAAAAATCCGCGAGAGAATCGGCAAGCTCGACGGCCTGGCCGACTCCATCTGCATCGTACCGCCGGCCTACGGCCTGAGTCCGGAAAAGGCGCTCTTCTATTCGATCGCGATCGCAGAGACCTGCCAACCATAGACCGACAACCGTTCGATTCGTCTCGTGTAAAGAGAAGGGCCAGTTAAGAAAGGGGCCGGTTCCATTTGTTAAGATGTCGG
>JAAELW010000192.1 GCA_024226235.1 bacterium | reverse complement strand
CCGCCGTTTGCCCAGACCCCGATCGACCCACCAGAAAGCCAGCAATGCGAGGAGTTCGAAAGCCGCGAGCAAGATGTCGAGCTGGACTCGTCGTCCCAGATGCCCGAACGAGTAGACGGTGAGCAGCAGAGCCGCTCCGAGTACACCCACCGCGCTTCCGAACAGACGCGAGCCCAGGAGCAGGGTCAAGACGACGCACAGGGTACCCCCGAGCGCCGATGGTACGCGGGCCAGGCCCTCGCTGACCTGCCCGAAGGGAGCGCCCAGGGCTGCGGCCATCCAGAAGTAGAGAGGCGGTTTCTGGGTGTAGACCTCGCCGTTCAGGTGCATCACGACGAGGCCTTCGGGCCCATGCGTCCAGCTGCGCATCTCCTCGGCGACTGCGAGATAGCGGGGTTCGTCCGGAGCCGATGCGTCGACCCCGCCGAGCCATGTGAACAGCAACACCAGCGCCGCCGCCAGGACGATGGCGCGTTGCCTGGGGCCGGCCTGGAGCTCGCTCAACGGGTGCCTCCGCTTCAGTTTCGCGCGCCAGACGGTAACCTCTCGGGAACGGAGGTGCCCCATGACCGATTCCCCCAGCGCGGCCCTGCTTGCCCTGCTCGGCGAAGACGAGATCGAGATGGCTCGGGTGGCCGCATTCCTGGACGGTTTGACCCATGTCCAACGGGTCGAGGCGACCCGCAATGTCGGGCGCAAGCCCCAGCAGCGCCTGTATCGGGCGGCCCAGGGCTTCGCACCGGTTCGTCTCGAGGAGCTGGTGCCGCCCGGCGTCGGCGATGGCAAGGCCGTTCGTCACTTCGGGAAGAACTCGCTCCCCGCGTTCACCCAGTTCGAGAAGCGATTCTGCCGCCCGCCCGGGCAGGATCCGGAGGCGCCGGACGAGCTCTGGGGCTTCAACCATGGGATCCTGCAGCCACTGACCGGTCCGGGCTACTACGTGGCAAGGCCTTCGCCCGACGCGCCCGAGGTGCTGGTGGACTACAACCGGGTGCCGCCGGAAGCGCCCTCGGGCTGGCCGCCGCTTCGATCGAACGAGGTCGGGCTCGGGCGGTTCGTCTACGGCTTCATGATCGACACCCTGCGCCGGGTGTCCGAGCACGTGACTATCGGTTCGGCCGCTCGCCGGGGCAAGGATCTGGGCAGCTGGTTCCTGCTGACCCGCGAGCCGTGATCGTCGACCCCTATCTCTCGGTCGTCGTTCCGGTGTACGACGAGGCCGACAACCTCGAGATGCTTCACGGGGAGCTCGACCAGGCGTTGGCGGAAGTCAGGGGTGGCGTCGAATTCCTGTATGTCGACGATGGAAGCAGCGATCGCAGTGTCGAGGTGCTGCTTGGGCTGGCCAAGCGCGACGAGCGCGTGCGGGTTCTGAGGCTCCTCGAAAACCGGGGCCAGAGCGCCGCGCTGGATGCAGGTTTCAAGGCAGTGCGCGGCGAGGTGACCGCCACGTTGGACTCCGACCTCCAGAACGACCCCGCCGATCTGCCGCGGCTGCTCGAAGCGTTGGGCCGGGCAGACGTGGTCAACGGTGTCCGTTCCAGTCGCCAGGACACCTGGGTGCGCAAGCTCTCCTCGCGCATTGGCAACGGCTTCCGCAACCGCATGACCGGCGAGTCGGTTACCGATGTCGGCTGCTCGCTGCGCGTGATGCGCACGAGCTTCCTTCGCAACGTGAAGCTTCACCGCGGGATGCACCGCTTCCTTCCCACACTCCTGCGGATGGAAGGTGCTCGCCTCGTGGAGTTACCCGTCCACCACCGCCCGCGCCTTCACGGCCACTCGAAGTACGGCATCGGCAACCGCCTCTTTGTCGGCCTGACAGACGTCTTCGCCGTCCGCTGGATGCAAAGCCGCCACATCACCTACGAGGTCCAAGAACTCAACAAAAGGGACGCTCCTTGATGCAACGCGAACACAACTCCCTGT